>NZ_JBVASJ010000222.1:0-232 GCF_057813935.1 Pseudomonas sp. F220 | reverse complement strand
CTTAGAAATGAGCATTCCATTGTGATGATGGTGAATGTTGATTTCTAGTCTTTGATTAGATCGTTCTTTAAAAATTTGGGTATGTGATAGAAAGATAGACTGGGTGCCACTTTCACTGGTGGTGTTCCAGGCTAAGGTAAAATTTGTGAGTTAAATTGCGAATTTTCGGCGAATGTCGTCTTCACAGTATAACCAGATTGCTTGGGGTTATATGGTCAAGTGAAGAAGCGCA
>NZ_JBVASJ010000221.1:0-235 GCF_057813935.1 Pseudomonas sp. F220 | reverse complement strand
AC
This sequence comes from Pseudomonas sp. F220, assembly GCF_057813935.1. NCBI lineage: Bacteria > Pseudomonadati > Pseudomonadota > Gammaproteobacteria > Pseudomonadales > Pseudomonadaceae > Pseudomonas > Pseudomonas sp. F220. Next base: position 233 of record NZ_JBVASJ010000221.1, on the reverse strand, counting down.
GGTCAGCGTCGCGGGCAACCAGCTGCTGTTCAATCCGGGGGCTGACTTCGACCACCTGGCGCAAGGCGCGGTCGAACACGTCACGCTCAGCTACACGATGCAGGACGAACACGGAGCACTCTCGAGCTCCACGGTGGATGTGACCATCACCGGCACCAACGACGCTCCGGTGGCGGTGGCCGATGTGGCTGCCGGCACGGAAAACCAGACCCTGACGATCGACGTGCTGAGCA
>NZ_JBVASJ010000220.1:0-236 GCF_057813935.1 Pseudomonas sp. F220 | reverse complement strand
ACCGTCTTCAGCCACCGAAGATTGAGGGCAGCCCGGACGTGCCGCCCAGCCTGACTTTCTACAGTCTGTACATGCACTTGCAGGATTGGGCGGTGTATCACGATGACGCGACTATTGCTCGGCCCGCGTTCTGGCCCGAGGGGGAGACCCGTCGGGTCAAGGCGACAGTGACAGATGTACACCCAGGCCATTCTGGACAGCAAGGCTTGAACGTGCGTAACCAAGCGCACCTGGGC
>NZ_JBVASJ010000219.1:0-247 GCF_057813935.1 Pseudomonas sp. F220 | reverse complement strand
GACGTGACTATTGCTCGGCCCGCGTTCTGGCCCGAGGGGGAGACCCGTCGGGTCAAGGCGACAGTGACAGATGTACACCCAGGCCATTCTGGACAGCAAGGCTTGAACGTGCGTAACCAAGCGCACCAGGGCAAGGTGATTGGCTTTCTGCAGCGTGGCACGGAAGTGACCGTTAGCGGTGACGGTCATTACCGCAAGCTGGAGAACACCAACGGGCCAGACGTTCTAAAAGAGGCTGATGGTTCGT
>NZ_JBVASJ010000218.1:0-249 GCF_057813935.1 Pseudomonas sp. F220 | reverse complement strand
ACAATCGTCCAATGCATATTGGAGCAGGGATTAATGCATTGGACGACTTAATTGATTTAAAGCGAATTCGGCACCTGGTCATACTGGCTGACGAGCTCAGTTTTTCACGTGCAGCAACTCTAGCTAGTGTCCTGAGCGGTTAATTCAATAACTTATTCTTTATCGCCCCCAGCTTTGCTTTGTTTACAGAGCTGATGATTGATTCAGCCGTCTTATTCCACCTGAAGGGCTTGGCTGAAAGGTCATTGT
>NZ_JBVASJ010000217.1:0-249 GCF_057813935.1 Pseudomonas sp. F220 | reverse complement strand
AATGCTCAGCCAAGCCTATACGTCTGGAATGCAAAAGGTGAAGACATCTTGCGCAAGATCCAGCGTGCGCGAGAGGCGATGGCATCACAGTCCAAAGAGAACGTTTTTTCTGAGACAGCACACTAGAAAGGGATTTGAATTTACGCTTATTTGATCGCACAACCCGTTCTGTGCAGCTCACCGCGGCTGGCAGACAACTACTGGTTCGCGCACGCGCACTGCTCGATATGGCCGACCATCTAACTGTTG
>NZ_JBVASJ010000216.1:0-250 GCF_057813935.1 Pseudomonas sp. F220 | reverse complement strand
GACCCGAAAATCAGCAAAATGAGGGCGAAAATCGGCCCTGGAAATGCAAAATAAGGCCGGCAGGTTGAAAAAACCGGCTTGGCAATGGGGGCGGTGCGAACGGGTTAATTGTTCAGCGTCTCCCTAAAAGCATATCGATATACTGACCAGACTTCGACCTCACTGAGCAGTAGTGCACATGGCCAAGCCCGCCGCCCCATTCGTTTTAACGCCATCTGACTACGCCACACTACAAGGCTGGTCGCGGATG
>NZ_JBVASJ010000215.1:0-250 GCF_057813935.1 Pseudomonas sp. F220 | reverse complement strand
GGTGCGCTTGGTTACGCACGTTCAAGCCTTGCTGTCCAGAATGGCCTGGGTGTACATCTGTCACTGTCGCCTTGACCCGACGGGTCTCCCCCTCGGGCCAGAACGCGGGCCGAGCAATAGTCACGTCATCGTGATACACCGCCCAATCCTGCAAGTGCATGTACAGACTGTAGAAAGTCAGGCTGGGCGGCACGTCCGGGCTGCCCTCAATCTTCGGTGGCTGAAGACGGTGGCGTACCAGCACGAAATT
>NZ_JBVASJ010000214.1:0-253 GCF_057813935.1 Pseudomonas sp. F220 | reverse complement strand
GGCCCATATAGAGCGTCATATCGAAGACAAGCGAGTGCTCAGGCTGATTCGCCGTTACCTTGAAGCCGGTGTGATGTCGGGCGGGATCGTCAGTCAGCGACAGGAAGGGACGCCGCAAGGCGGCCCGATAGCGCCGGCAACAATAGAGCAAACTACTCTCGGATAAAATGGGGGCTGCGCATCGCCAGGGAGAGTTTTGCTCCGAGGTATGCGGGATGCCCCGACGTCGAGATTGTTCTCGTCATTGAGGTCA
>NZ_JBVASJ010000213.1:0-254 GCF_057813935.1 Pseudomonas sp. F220 | reverse complement strand
GTCGAAATTCATAAGGGCGAAATTTTGGTGGTATTCCGGGTTGATCCCGATCCGGGGTTCAACGCCAGCGAGACGTCGACTGGCTCAGGCAGCAGAGAAAAAAGTATGCAAGATCGTACGCGGCGTACTGTCGCCGTTGCTGTCGAACATCCTGCTCAACGAACTCGACCGCGAGTTGGAACGGCGGGGCCATCGTTTCGTGCGCTATGCCGACGACGCGAACATTTATGTGCGTAGTCATCGTGCTGGCGAGC
>NZ_JBVASJ010000212.1:0-254 GCF_057813935.1 Pseudomonas sp. F220 | reverse complement strand
GGCCCATATAGAGCGTCATATCGAAGACAAGCGAGTGCTCAGGCTGATTCGCCGTTACCTTGAAGCCGGTGTGATGTCGGGCGGGATCGTCAGTCAGCGACAGGAAGGGACGCCGCAAGGCGGCCCGCTGTCGCCGTTGCTGTCGAACATCCTGCTCAACGAACTCGACCGCGAGTTGGAACGGCGGGGCCATCGTTTCGTGCGCTATGCCGACGACGCGAACATTTATGTGCGTAGTCATCGTGCTGGCGAGC
>NZ_JBVASJ010000211.1:0-255 GCF_057813935.1 Pseudomonas sp. F220 | reverse complement strand
TACCGGGTCGTGCACAAGTCCGGCCTGATCGAAACCCTGCAAACCGGTGGCAGCGCCAATGAGCGGGTGGCCTTGCCGGTAGAGCTCCATGCCCCCTCCGGGCATAAAGTCGACCTCGCCTACACCGACTTCAACGGCGGCCAGCGTCTGCAATCGATCAGCGACGCCCTCGGCCGGCTGCTGCAGATCAACCGCTCCACCGACAACGCCCGGGTCGAATTTCTCCTGCACCCGGATGCCGGCCCGGGCGGCACG
>NZ_JBVASJ010000210.1:0-255 GCF_057813935.1 Pseudomonas sp. F220 | reverse complement strand
ACGGAACCCCCTTCGCCGACCAGACCACCCGCGACTGGATCACCCAGCACGTCAGCGGTAATCGTGCGCAGCAATGGTTACCGGAACCGAAGGTGGTGGTCTCCACTGGACACGCCGAAATTCTGTCGTTGGAGGGTGAAGCCCTGGCCCTGGCCGACAGTGACGGCGTGGAGGCGGCGCTTGCCTGGCTGGCTGCCCGGCCCGACGTGCAGACCGGGCGCCAGCGTTGGCTGTTGCGCCTGTTGATGGCGCGAG
>NZ_JBVASJ010000209.1:0-255 GCF_057813935.1 Pseudomonas sp. F220 | reverse complement strand
GGTTGGAAGCGATTGTCGAGGTTCGCCATCACCTGGTGCAGCGTTTCGAAAAAGGCTTTTTGCTGCGCGGAGTGGATATCGAAGTCACGCTGGATGCCAATGGTTTTTCCGGGGAGGGCGACATCAGCCTGTTTGGCGAGATGCTCCACCGCTTCTTTGGCCTGTATGCCGACATTCATTTATTCAACCAGCTCACGCTGATCTTGCAACCTACTGGAAAGTGCCTGCGATGGAACGAGAACCACAGTCAGCGTA
>NZ_JBVASJ010000208.1:0-255 GCF_057813935.1 Pseudomonas sp. F220 | reverse complement strand
CGTGCCGCCCGGGCCGGCATCCGGGTGCAGGAGAAATTCGACCCGGGCGTTGTCGGTGGAGCGGTTGATCTGCAGCAGCCGGCCGAGGGCGTCGCTGATCGATTGCAGACGCTGGCCGCCGTTGAAGCCGGTGTAGGCGAGGTCGACTTTATGCCCGGAGGGGGCATGGAGCTCTACCGGCAAGGCCACCCGCTCATTGGCGCTGCCACCGGTTTGCAGGGTTTCGATCAGGCCGGACTTGTGCACGACCCGGTA
>NZ_JBVASJ010000207.1:0-255 GCF_057813935.1 Pseudomonas sp. F220 | reverse complement strand
ACAGACTCACCGCCAATACTTGTTGAGAGCGTCGGCCGCGACGGATTTTCCGGGTCAAATCCTCTTCACGGGCCTTATCCCACCCATCGGCGACCTGCTGTTGACCGAAATACAGCAAAACACGCCCAAAACTCAGCAGCCCCCAACCCAAGAGCGGTACACCCAAGGCTAGCCCCCAAAAACTCACGGGGTGTTGGTGCAACGCTTGAGTGCCGAACAAAAACGTCCCACCCACACCCAGCAGCAAAAGCAGCA
>NZ_JBVASJ010000206.1:0-255 GCF_057813935.1 Pseudomonas sp. F220 | reverse complement strand
CTCGCGCCATCAACAGGCGCAACAGCCAACGCTGGCGCCCGGTCTGCACGTCGGGCCGGGCAGCCAGCCAGGCAAGCGCCGCCTCCACGCCGTCACTGTCGGCCAGGGCCAGGGCTTCACCCTCCAATGACAGAATTTCGGCGTGTCCAGTGGAGACCACCACCTTCGGTTCCGGTAACCATTGCTGCGCACGATTACCGCTGACGTGCTGGGTGATCCAGTCGCGGGTGGTCTGGTCGGCGAAGGGGGTTCCGT
>NZ_JBVASJ010000205.1:0-255 GCF_057813935.1 Pseudomonas sp. F220 | reverse complement strand
GACGGTCTTCATCCGCGAACCCCTTGGGCGCGAAATGGCCGTCCAGCTCATAACGCTCTTGTTGTCCCGCCAGGCGCACATACAGTGCCTGAGTGTTGAGCGTCAGCGCCTGGTGCAAGGCGCTGGCGAGCGGCGCGTCGCCATTGAGGTACAACGGCAGGCGACTCAGGTCAATCTGGCTCCAATCCGTCAACGCACCGCAGGCAAAACGCAGTCGCAACAACGAGCGGCCATCCGGCTCGTAGGCCAGTCGTA
>NZ_JBVASJ010000204.1:0-255 GCF_057813935.1 Pseudomonas sp. F220 | reverse complement strand
CCAGGGGGACGTTCAGTTGCGCCCCCTCCCCCGGTTTTACCACCAGGGTTCGCTGCGCCAGCAAGTCGGTGCGTAGCACGCTGTCGCTATCGCTCAGCACACTGTCATACGTGGTTTTTTTCACCGCTTTGTTGTCGCGCAGTTGGTAAACCCGAACCATGGTCGGTACGGATAAACCACTCATGTCTGCCACGTCAGTGTTCAGTGCCGCTCGGCCGGTAAAGTCCAAATGCAGGGTTTTCACTTGTTTATAGA
>NZ_JBVASJ010000203.1:0-255 GCF_057813935.1 Pseudomonas sp. F220 | reverse complement strand
GGCTGCTGCTCGAAGGAGCCGGCGGTGGTGTGGTAGGTGGTTGTCACCCGCTGCACGCAATCGCCCTGGATGGTGGTCTCCTCGGTGAGCAGGTGGAAGTGATTGAAGGTGCGCTGCACCGTGCGCACCACCTTGCCGTCGACTTTATGGCTGGCGGTGGAGCCGTAGGCGTAGTCGCTGGTAGCCTTGTACAGCTGGTCCAGACCGTCGTTGTCCCAACTGATGTTGGCGCCGTTACCGATGAAGTTGTGCAGC
>NZ_JBVASJ010000202.1:0-255 GCF_057813935.1 Pseudomonas sp. F220 | reverse complement strand
TATAGCGGGCGATGCGGATGAAAAACTTGAAGTGGCGCTGCATCGGTTATTGACGCAAGTGCTTGCCGATCTGTCGCCAACCTTGACGCAGATACCCGACGCTACGCCGTTGGCCTTGTTGTTGGAGATTGATAGTGCTTTGCCGGAGAAGGTGTTGCAGCGGGTATGGCAACAGGTATGGCGCGAGTCCGGCATCCGCCAGTCGACAGTGCCTGTCGAGGGTAACGGTTTGGTGGCTTTGGATCAGTGGCTCGA
>NZ_JBVASJ010000201.1:0-255 GCF_057813935.1 Pseudomonas sp. F220 | reverse complement strand
GACGGTCTTCATCCGCGAACCCCTTGGGCGCGAAATGGCCGTCCAGCTCATAACGCTCTTGTTGTCCCGCCAGGCGCACATACAGTGCCTGAGTGTTGAGCGTCAGCGCCTGGTGCAAGGCGCTGGCCAGCGGCGCGTCGCCATTGAGGTACAACGGCAGGCGACTCAGGTCAATCTGGCTCCAATCCGTCAACGCACCGCAGGCAAAACGCAGTCGCAACAACGAGCGGCCATCCGGCTCGTAGGCCAGTCGTA
>NZ_JBVASJ010000200.1:0-255 GCF_057813935.1 Pseudomonas sp. F220 | reverse complement strand
TCAGCAGCCCCCAACCCAAGAGCGGTACACCCAAGGCTAGCCCCCAAAAACTCACGGGGTGTTGGTGCAACGCTTGAGTGCCGAACAAAAACGTCCCACCCACACCCAGCAGCAAAAGCAGCAACGGCAATGCACCGAGCCAAAGCCAGCCCTTAGGCCGCGCAGGCCGTGGAGCCAAAGCAGGGACTTGATCCAATCTAATCGGCATGGCTAGCTCGCGCTCACTTGAGTCAGTGAGGAAATCAAGGTGCAGCC
>NZ_JBVASJ010000199.1:0-255 GCF_057813935.1 Pseudomonas sp. F220 | reverse complement strand
CTTAGAAATGAGCATTCCATTGTGATGATGGTGAATGTTGATTTCTAGTCTTTGATTAGATCGTTCTTTAAAAATTTGGGTATGTGATAGAAAGATAGACTGGGTGCCACTTTCACTGGTGGTGTTCTAGGCTAAGGTAAAATTTGTGAGTTAAATTGCGAATTTTCGGCGAATGTCGTCTTCACAGTATAACCAGATTGCTTGGGGTTATATGGTCAAGTGAAGAAGCGCATACGGTGGATGCCTTGGCAGTCA
>NZ_JBVASJ010000198.1:0-255 GCF_057813935.1 Pseudomonas sp. F220 | reverse complement strand
CCACTTCACCATCGGCCAAGCAATGCACGCTGGATTGATCCAGAGCACCGGCAGTACCGCTGTCGAAATGCACGCCGCCGTGGCATAGACCACTGGTGCCTATTGGATAGAAGCCCGCCTTCGCCTTGGCTAATTGAGTCAACTGCAACAGCGGGTTATTCGTATCCTTGAAAGGATGGCTCCAGCTCTTCACCGGTTGCAGGCCGTCATCTACCGGTTGCGCAGGTGCAGACCGGGGAGCCGAATCGGGGTTTA
>NZ_JBVASJ010000197.1:0-255 GCF_057813935.1 Pseudomonas sp. F220 | reverse complement strand
CTTACCGCAGCCAACCGGCCGATGGCCGGCCAGCTGCGCCAAGTTACTGATCGACAGCGTTCTGCCTCCGGGGCGCCAAGGCGCTCCAGCCCCTGCTAGAAAACATTGACCCCAGGTCAGACCGTCGTGGATCGATGCCTGCGCCCTTACCGGCCTTCGAGGCCTGAACGTAATCGGCATGCCGCGAGCTCAACCAATGTTGGCCAGAAGCCGAAGACAGCTTCCTCGAACAGGCCTTATACATAGATGCAACCG
>NZ_JBVASJ010000196.1:0-255 GCF_057813935.1 Pseudomonas sp. F220 | reverse complement strand
CCATCCACTATTTAGTGCCCATCGCTGGGGGCGAGTATCGGGTGAATGGCAATCCCTCGCTCCGTGTCCATGCTGAAGCGAGCGTTAGCAGTGCCACTATTACAGAGCTGCCAAATGGCACAGAAGTTACGATCAGTGGGGAAGGTGAGTTTCGTAAGCTGGTACGGGTGAACCAGTACGTTAACTTCAATTCGCTGGAGAGCGCGCAGGAACCAATGGCGGACCGCATCGTGGTGCTTGATCAACCCATAGCCA
>NZ_JBVASJ010000195.1:0-255 GCF_057813935.1 Pseudomonas sp. F220 | reverse complement strand
GGTGTTGACAGCAGCGAGTAACGCTGTAGAATTCGCCTCCCGCTAACGAGTGATCGGAAGCGCCAAGTGGTTGAAGTTACAAAGGAAACTTTGAAAGCTTCGAAAAATAACCGCTTGACAGAGACAGGGGAAAGCGTAGAATGCGCGCCTCGGTTGAGACGAAAGATCTTAACCAACCGCTCTTTAACAACTGAATCAAGCAATTCGTGTGGGTGCTTGTGGAGTCAGACTGATAGTCAACAAGATTATCAGCAT
>NZ_JBVASJ010000194.1:0-255 GCF_057813935.1 Pseudomonas sp. F220 | reverse complement strand
TACTGAGCCGACACGGTGTAGAGATCCCACGACAGACGCTGGCACGCTGGGTCATCCAGTGCGGCGAGTACTTACAACCGCTGTTGAATTTAATGCGCGATCGGTTGCTGGAAAGCCCGGTCATCCATTGCGATGAAACCCGGGTTCAGGTGCTTAAAGAGCCGGATCGAGACCCGACCAGTCAATCCTGGATGTGGGTGCAAGCCAGTGGGCCACCGGATCGAAAAGTAGTGTTGTTTGACTACACCACCAGCC
>NZ_JBVASJ010000193.1:0-255 GCF_057813935.1 Pseudomonas sp. F220 | reverse complement strand
TACTGAGCCGACACGGTGTAGAGATCCCACGACAGACGCTGGCACGCTGGGTCATCCAGTGCGGCGAGTACTTACAACCGCTGTTGAATTTAATGCGCGATCGGTTGCTGGAAAGCCCGGTCATCCACTGCGATGAAACCCGGGTTCAGGTGCTTAAAGAGCCGGATCGAGACCCGACCAGTCAATCCTGGATGTGGGTGCAAGCCAGTGGGCCACCGGATCGAAAAGTAGTGTTGTTTGACTACACCACCAGCC
>NZ_JBVASJ010000192.1:0-258 GCF_057813935.1 Pseudomonas sp. F220 | reverse complement strand
TGGCGGTGGCCGATGTGGCCGCCGGCACGGAAAACCAGACCCTGACCCTCGATGTGCTGGCCAACGACACTGATGTCGATGACGGGCACCTGTTCACGCTGAACTCAGCCAGCGCGCCGATCGGCCAAGGCACGGTCAGCGTCGCGGGCAACCAGCTGCTGTTCAATCCGGGGGCTGACTTCGACCACCTGGCGCAAGGCGCGGTCGAACACGTCACGCTCAGCTACACGATGCAGGACGAACACGGAGCACTCTCGA
>NZ_JBVASJ010000191.1:0-259 GCF_057813935.1 Pseudomonas sp. F220 | reverse complement strand
AAGAGGTGTTGACAGCAGCGAGTAACGCTGTAGAATTCGCCTCCCGCTAACGAGTGATCGGAAGCGCCAAGTGGTTGAAGTTACAAAGGAAACTTTGAAAGCTTCGAAAAATAACCGCTTGACAGAGGCAGAGGAAAGCGTAGAATGCGCGCCTCGGTTGAGACGAAAGATCTTAACCAACCGCTCTTTAACAACTGAATCAAGCAATTCGTGTGGGTGCTTGTGGAGTCAGACTGATAGTCAACAAGATTATCAGCAT
>NZ_JBVASJ010000190.1:0-262 GCF_057813935.1 Pseudomonas sp. F220 | reverse complement strand
CCCAGCAGCATCACTCCAGCGTTATTGATCAGCCCGTCGGCGGGACCAAATTGCGTTTCAGCTTCACTGACAGCCGCCAACAAGGCACCACGGTCGGTAATGTCGACGCCACGGCACAAAGCATTCGGCAGCCCTAGTGCCTCCAGGCGGTCGATGCGCCGGGCGAGCAGCAGCAGTGGGTGGCCCGCCGCCGAAAGTATCCGCGCCGCCGCTTCGCCAATCCCTGAACTGGCCCCGGTGATGATGATCAATGGTTTGGTCA
>NZ_JBVASJ010000189.1:0-267 GCF_057813935.1 Pseudomonas sp. F220 | reverse complement strand
CAAGCCAGGGCACGGCCAGCGTGGTCGGCAACCAGCTGGTGTTCAACCCGGGGGCCGACTTCGACCACCTGGCGCAAGGCGTCATCGAGCACGTGACGCTCAGCTATCAGATGCAGGATCAGTACGGGGCGATCTCAAACTCCACGGTGGACGTAACGATCACCGGCACCAATGACGCTCCGGTAGCGGTGGCCGATGTAGCCGCTGGCACAGAGAACCAGACCCTGACCCTCGATGTGCTGGCCAATGACACCGATGTCGATGACG
>NZ_JBVASJ010000188.1:0-276 GCF_057813935.1 Pseudomonas sp. F220 | reverse complement strand
ACCCTTGAAGGCGGTACCAGTTGCAGGCTTTGCGCTCACTCGTAGCCGGGATAGCGATTTTGCTCTCGGCAGACAAGCCATCGAGCAAACTCTTGGGAACCAAGAGGTCGGTAGCACTCGGCGTGTGAGCGGCGCTCAAGGTGGGCGGTTGTGTAGCGCTGAAACAAGCCTGATGCGCCACCACAGCAGTGCCCTTGGCAAGCTTTAGCCAGGTCTTGCTGTCGGCGGGTAGTCGCAGCGCCCAGTCACGGCTGTCCTTGATGAAGTCTTCCACGT
>NZ_JBVASJ010000187.1:0-279 GCF_057813935.1 Pseudomonas sp. F220 | reverse complement strand
GCGGACAGGCCGACTTCTCGGGCTACTGGCTGCCCGGCAAGGACTGGCGTGACGGCGCGGCCTTCCTCTGGGACGCCGGTGGTGGCTTCGCCCAGGCCGACGGCGACGGCTGGAAGGCGACCCTCTCCACGCCCGACTCGATCACGGGCCTCGAGGCCTTCCAGGACCTCTACACCTCGGCCTCCGGCGCGCCTGCCGACGCCAACGAGTCCGACCCGGTGACGCCGTTCTGCGCCGGCAAGATCGGCATGATGTCCCGCCCCGGCTGGGTCGAGGGCA
>NZ_JBVASJ010000186.1:0-279 GCF_057813935.1 Pseudomonas sp. F220 | reverse complement strand
GTAGTCGCCGATGTCTTCGAAATCCCAAACCGGTCGGGTCTGGCCGCTCATGAAGGCGATGAGCGTGCCCATATCCAGGCCGCTGCCACCGCCGAAGGCGACCACACCATCGTGAAAGCCTGCGCGATAAGCGTTGAGCCCACCCACCAGGTTAGCTTCACCCGGATTGGGCTTGAGGTCAGAAAACAGCGCTACGCCAAGACCAGCGGCGCGCAAGGCGTCCAGCGCCGCCGTGGTGATCGGAGAACGCGCCAGGCCACTGTCGGTAACCAGCAACGG
>NZ_JBVASJ010000185.1:0-281 GCF_057813935.1 Pseudomonas sp. F220 | reverse complement strand
GAGTTGGGCTGGACGGCTCCCGCCACCCTTGGATGCATGGCGTTGGCGGTCGCGCTGTTGGGGGTGTTCGTGTGGATCGAGCACAAAGGCCACGACCCATTGATGCATCTGCGCCTGTTCAGCTATCTCGAGTTGCGCATGGCGATGCTGCTCACGGCCATATTCATGAGCAGCTTCGGCGTGCAGTACTACTTCTTGGCGCTGTACTACCAACAGGTCTACGGCTACAGCGTATTGCAGTCAGGGTTGGCGTTCCTGCTGCCGACCCTGCTCTGCACCCT
>NZ_JBVASJ010000184.1:0-281 GCF_057813935.1 Pseudomonas sp. F220 | reverse complement strand
CTCCAACGCTGATTTCGTCTTCGCCAAGGATCGCCTGGCCGAACATTGCGAACGCAACGGCATCGCCTACGCCAGCTTTGACGCCTTCGCCGAACTCCCCGCATTGCTGGCCCAACTGCCGATCGGCAGCGCCGCCAACGCCACCTCCTTCTCGCTTGAACACTCTTTAGAAAAACAGGAACTCTTCCATCATGTCTGATATTCGAATCGCTACTCCCGAAGACCAGGTTCTTCTGGATAAAGAAGCCAAGTACTGCTCATACGGCGACACAGTTCACTAC
>NZ_JBVASJ010000183.1:0-281 GCF_057813935.1 Pseudomonas sp. F220 | reverse complement strand
AGTCGACAGTAAAGGAACGCTGGAAGGAAGAGGGACTGGGATGAAGCCAACGGCGTCAGTGGCGCCGTTGGCCCACGGAACGTCCATTCCTGGCCGATACCTGCCGGTTCGGATGCCCTGCGCAGCGTCCGGTTTGATCTGCATTGAGTCGTTGCCCACTACAAACCTGCGGGGCGGGTCAAAATGGCTGTGGCTATTTCACCGAGCCTCTTTGCCTGATATCCCCGCAAAAAATATCTCCGTCACCATCTGTTGGTGCAGTTCGTACAACGATGGTGTAC
>NZ_JBVASJ010000182.1:0-282 GCF_057813935.1 Pseudomonas sp. F220 | reverse complement strand
GGCAACGATAACGTGCGCAGTTCGTTGGGTGTTAAAGCCTTTATGAAAGGCTATACCGCACAAGGTGATGGCAAGCAGCAGTCGTTCAAGCCGTACGTAGAAACGAACTGGGTACATAATTCCGAAGGCTACGGCGTGAGGATGGACGGTGTTGCTGTCTCGCAGGAAGGTAGTCGCAACATCGCAGAGTTCAGAGTCGGTGTTGAAGGGCATGTCATGCCTCAGTTGAACGTCACCACCAGTCTGACTCAGCAGGTGGGGAGTAATGGCTGGTCGGACACT
>NZ_JBVASJ010000181.1:0-282 GCF_057813935.1 Pseudomonas sp. F220 | reverse complement strand
TCAGTTCAATTTGTTCGTCTTCACTGAGCACGATGTCCTGAGAGTTCATGTGATCACTCCAAGTACTGACTGACCACAGAAGCATAGCTCAGGCTAGAAACTTATTTAAGAGACAGGACACTAGCGCTTGAATACTGCGACTGAAAGCAGTCTGAGAGAGCCTAGTGTCCTGAGCGTGTAATTCGTTTATCTAAAAGCATATCGATATACTGACCAGACTTCGACCTCACTGAGCAGTAGTGCACATGGCCAAGCCCGCCGCCCCATTCGTTTTAACGCCAT
>NZ_JBVASJ010000180.1:0-282 GCF_057813935.1 Pseudomonas sp. F220 | reverse complement strand
ACGGATAAACCACTCATGTCTGCCACGTCAGTGTTCAGTGCCGCTCGGCCGGTAAAGTCCAAATGCAGGGTTTTCACTTGTTTATAGAAAATGGCCTTGGCCGTGGACGTGGTGGCGTCGCTGACGGACTGGGTCACGCCGCAGCCCCCCAGCAGCGCGCCAAGCATTGCTACGCTTAACACATTAAAAACGGTACGCGACATGCTGGGCCTCATGGTCTTGCGGGTTACTGTGAAGACCTTGGTATCGGCCTAGATTGATGGTGATGGTTTCGTGTTCTGC
>NZ_JBVASJ010000179.1:0-282 GCF_057813935.1 Pseudomonas sp. F220 | reverse complement strand
GACTATTGCTCGGCCCGCGTTCTGGCCCGAGGGGGAGACCCGTCGGGTCAAGGCGACAGTGACAGATGTACACCCAGGCCATTCTGGACAGCAAGGCTTGAACGTGCGTAACCAAGCGCACCTGGGCAAGGTGATTGGCTTTCTGCAGCGTGGCGCGGAAGTGACCGTTAGCGGTGACGGTCATTACCGCAAGCTGGAGAACACCAACGGGCCAGACGTTCTAAAAGAGGCTGATGGTTCGTTGCGCGGCTACCTTTCCATCCACTATTTAGTGCCCATCGC
>NZ_JBVASJ010000178.1:0-287 GCF_057813935.1 Pseudomonas sp. F220 | reverse complement strand
GTGCTCCTCGAGGGAAGGGCCATTGTTGCGGGCCGAGTTGGTCGAGCAGGGCATGGCTGATGCCGGACAGATCGAGGTCACGGTCGCGGGTCAGCTCTTTGTATTCATCGAACACCTGTGCCGGATCGTTGAAGGCGAACAGGCTTGGCTGTCCAGGGCGCAGGCGCTGTTCCAGGCGCTGAGCGAAATCCACGGTGATCGCCCAGTCTGCCCGGGCTCCTGCGGGTGCGGTAATGGCGCGGCGAACGTGGGAAATACGCCGTTCCGAATTGGTGACCGTGCCTTCC
>NZ_JBVASJ010000177.1:0-288 GCF_057813935.1 Pseudomonas sp. F220 | reverse complement strand
CCTCATTGAGCAACCCTTGAAGGCGGTACCAGTTGCAGGCTTTGCGCTCACTCGTAGCCGGGATAGCGATTTTGCTCTCGGCAGACAAGCCATCGAGCAAACTCTTGGGAACCAAGAGGTCGGTAGCTCTCGGCGTGTGAGCGGCGCTCAAGGTGGGCGGCTGTGTAGCGCTGAAACAAGCCTGATGCGCCACCACAGCAGTGCCCTTGGCAAGCTTTAGCCAGGTCTTGCTGTCGGCGGGTAGTCGCAGCGCCCAGTCACGGCTGTCCTTGATGAAGTCTTCCACGT
>NZ_JBVASJ010000176.1:0-289 GCF_057813935.1 Pseudomonas sp. F220 | reverse complement strand
CCCATAGACAGCCTCGGAAGAGAAATTAACGAGCTTTTTAACCCCTGCCATGCGCATCGCTTCAAGCAAATGAATGGTGCCATCGATATTCGCCGAAACCGTGGTGATCGGAAGCTCTATGGACAAGTCAGGGTGTGACATCGCCGCCGTGTGAATGACACGATCAATCCCAAATTCCTGGACGGTTCTGACAATTTTCGGAATATCGAACAACTCACCCTGTACGGCTGTCATGAATTCTGACTTGGCCTCTGAATAGTCAAGATTGTAACTAACCACATGAACACCC
>NZ_JBVASJ010000175.1:0-290 GCF_057813935.1 Pseudomonas sp. F220 | reverse complement strand
GCCACAGCGTCAACTCCCCCTCCAGGACATAGCCGCCCTGCTCTGAGCTGTCGCTCAAGTGCCGCTCGCCACTGCTGGCGCCGGCCTCCAGTTGGCTTGCGAGCATGGAGAAGGAGGCCTTCATTTTCGGTGAGACCAAAATGTCGGTAATCCCGTTGGCGTAATACAGCGTGCGTCGCTCATCCGGCCGGGTACCCCAAGGCAACTCCTTAGGTTTTGGCAAACTGTAAAAATAGGTGGTCGGCACCTCAAGGGTTTCGCTGATCGCCGTCAAATCCGCCACTGTGGGC
>NZ_JBVASJ010000174.1:0-291 GCF_057813935.1 Pseudomonas sp. F220 | reverse complement strand
AAAAGCCTTTTTCGAAACGCTGCACCAGGTGATGGCGAACCTCGACAATCGCTTCCAACCGACGCCGGTTCAGCTCGCTATCGGTCCAGTCGTACAACGCCAAGGTGCCACGCAGGACTTGCGCGCTGTCGAGCATCGGCAAGAAGTTCGAACCCAAATGGCTAAGCACCCGCCAATGAAAGCGATCATGGTTTGGCGGGTAACAAGGCAAGCTGGGGGCACACAGGTTGCGTACCTGCAGGCCGACCTGAGTGGATTGCACCACGGTGTCGAGCAAGGTGCTTTGCAGCG
>NZ_JBVASJ010000173.1:0-292 GCF_057813935.1 Pseudomonas sp. F220 | reverse complement strand
AAGGGAATCAGCGCGACCATCAAAATCAGAAACGGGATCGAAAGGAACAAGTTGACGAAAGCGCCCAGTGCCCGGTTCAGCACCGGCGCTTCATAAATTCCGCCCTTGGAACTGGTGACCAGAATCACCGCCAGCGGAATGCCCGCCAACAATGCGATCAGCGATGACACGCCGACCATCAGAAAGGTGTCGATGAAGCCCTGGAGTAAACGATCAAACCATATAGCCCAGCACCTCGACCTGTTGTGCCCATTGCCTGGCGCGCTGGCGTAATTCTTGCGCACCGTGGGAC
>NZ_JBVASJ010000172.1:0-292 GCF_057813935.1 Pseudomonas sp. F220 | reverse complement strand
TTTCGTGCCTCAGGGCATCGGCGCGGACCTGATCGCCACGCTCGAAGGCGTCAGTCGCCAGGATGTCGATGCCTTTGCGCTGCACTCCCAGCAAAAAGCCGCACGGGCGAGGGCGGACGGTTCCTTCAGCAAGTCATTGGTGCCAGTGCTGGACCAAAACGGCATCGTCCTGCTCGATCACGATGAATTCATTCGCGCCGGCTCCACGCTGGAAGGTTTGGGCAATCTCCAACCGAGCTTCGAAATGATCGGGCAGATGGGCTTCGATGCCACGGCATTGCGGGTCTACAGC
>NZ_JBVASJ010000171.1:0-294 GCF_057813935.1 Pseudomonas sp. F220 | reverse complement strand
ATGACTGGGGTGAAGTCGTAACAAGGTAGCCGTAGGGGAACCTGCGGCTGGATCACCTCCTTAATCGACGACATCAGCTGCTCCATAAGTTCCCACACGAATTGCTTGATTCATTGAAGAAGACGATAAGGTTACTCTCTGACTGGGAGAGTGATTTTTTATATAAGAGCTTAGAAATGAGCATTCCATTGTGATGATGGTGAATGTTGATTTCTAGTCTTTGATTAGATCGTTCTTTAAAAATTTGGGTATGTGATAGAAAGATAGACTGGGCGCCACTTTCACTGGTGGTGT
>NZ_JBVASJ010000170.1:0-296 GCF_057813935.1 Pseudomonas sp. F220 | reverse complement strand
CGCACTGTTCCTCACCACACCCATCGTCTTCTACAGCTGCGCGCCATTCTACAAAGGCGCCATGCGCGACTTGCGCACCCGCCACCTGACCATGGACGTCTCGGTGTCGCTGGCGAGTGGCAGCGCATACATCGCCTGCATCTGGACCTCGATCACCGGCGTCGGCGAGCTGTATTTCGATGCGGTCGGGATGTTTGCACTGTTCCTGCTGGCCGGTCGTTATCTGGAACTCCGCGCCCGGGAGCACACCGCCGCTGCCACCGCGCAGCTGGTCATTTTACTGCCTGCCTCTTGTC
>NZ_JBVASJ010000169.1:0-297 GCF_057813935.1 Pseudomonas sp. F220 | reverse complement strand
CGCAGGTCCTTGGGGGCAGCACTTCCCGGAGCCGCTGTTCCATGGCGAGTTTCAGTTGGTCGAACAGCGCATCGTCGGTGAACGACACCTGAAAGTGGTGCTCAAAAGCGAATGCGGATCGCTGAAACTCGACGGCATCGCGTTTGGTATCGATCGTGAGATCTGGCCGAACCCGTCTATCCGGTGGGTCGAGCTGGCCTACAAGCTGGACCTCAACGAGTTTCGCGGGCAGGAACCCGTGCACTTGATGATTGCCCATATCGAACCGCGGAAGTCAGATCACAGATCGTTCCCACG
>NZ_JBVASJ010000168.1:0-299 GCF_057813935.1 Pseudomonas sp. F220 | reverse complement strand
ACGGTCAGCGTCGCGGGCAACCAGCTGCTGTTCAATCCGGGGGCTGACTTCGACCACCTGGCGCAAGGCGCGGTCGAACACGTCACGCTCAGCTACACGATGCAGGACGAACACGGAGCACTCTCGACCAGCAGCGTGGACGTGACCATCACCGGCACCAACGACGCTCCGGTGGCGGTGGCCGATGTGGCCGCCGGCACGGAAAACCAGACCCTGACCCTCGATGTGCTGGCCAACGACACTGATGTCGATGACGGGCACCTGTTCACGCTGAACTCAGCCAGCGCGCCGATCGGCCA
>NZ_JBVASJ010000167.1:0-299 GCF_057813935.1 Pseudomonas sp. F220 | reverse complement strand
CTGCCGATGCCGACTCGCCGCATCGGCCTCTGTTATGCCGCGCAGGCCCTGGAGTTGCCTACGTTGCGGGCCTTACACGAGTACTTTCAGTCGAATAGGCCAGTGCAGTTTTCTGCCGGTGTCCCAACACTTGCGCCTGCATGATTACGCGTTACACCAATGCGCCCTCAGTTGCGTATTTCGGTCCATCGTGACCGTCCGTTTCGGTACATCGTGACCGACCATTTCGCTAACGCGTGACCGCTCATTTCGCTAACAACGTGACCGATTTTCCGCCTGTTCCGAAACAGCCGGTCACG
>NZ_JBVASJ010000166.1:0-300 GCF_057813935.1 Pseudomonas sp. F220 | reverse complement strand
GTGGCTGGCGGATGAACAGCGTCGTACCCAACTCTTGCTCCAGCTGCTTGATGGTCACCGAGAGCGTCGGCTGGCTGATAAACAAACGCTGCGCCGCCGACGTGATATTGCGCTCCTCAAAGACGGCCAGAAAGGCCTTGAGATGACGGATATCCATAGTTTATTCCGATGCTAGTTAGAGGAATAAGGCATTTTTCAGGCCTAATAGCAGCAAATATACTGTGGGCCAAGCTTAGTTATTTATTTTTCGTATTTCAGGAGATTCACACATGACCAAACCATTGATCATCATCACCGGGG
>NZ_JBVASJ010000165.1:0-301 GCF_057813935.1 Pseudomonas sp. F220 | reverse complement strand
AAACTGCTCGGTGTGGAATGCTATGTCAGACGTTCCGGTTACACCTGTGAAGACGGTTACGAAATCTCCGTTCCGGCCGCCAGCGCAGAAGCGTTGGCCCGCGCGCAGCTGTCCGAACAGGAAGAGGCCGCGATTGGCCTCGGCGCCCGCGACTCGCTGCGCCTGGAAGCCGGCCTGTGCCTCTATGGCCATGACCTGAATACCGAGACCACACCTATCGAGGCCAGCCTGCTCTGGGCCATCTCCAAGGCTCGTCGCGCCGATTGTCCACGCGCCGGTGGCTTTCCTGGTGCAGAAACCG
>NZ_JBVASJ010000164.1:0-301 GCF_057813935.1 Pseudomonas sp. F220 | reverse complement strand
ACACATTAAAAACGGTACGCGACATGCTGGGCCTCATGGTCTTGCGGGTTACTGTGAAGACCTTGGTATCGGCCTAGATTGATGGTGATGGTTTCGTGTTCTGCGACCTGCCAGGCCTCACCGCCCAGACCCAAAACACCGGTCATCCCCAGCAGCACTGTCGCACCGCCCAGTACCGGTTTGGGCAGGCTATTTATCGGCAGCGACAGCTGCAATTTCGCGGTACAACGCCAGCCCAGATACACCCGCAGCAACACCAGCAAGTCGTTGTGCAACTGGCTGCCGGGCAACCAGCCACGCG
>NZ_JBVASJ010000163.1:0-302 GCF_057813935.1 Pseudomonas sp. F220 | reverse complement strand
TCGTAGTAAAGCGCATTACCCTGGCGTTTGAGTTTTTAGAGGAACAGGTCCTGATTGTCGCCCATGACCATGGTCATGCTCCACGCGACCATGCCGTTGAAACCAGCGACGATGGCCGGGATCCCGGCGACTGACACGCCAGCGGCCTGGTATTTCGGCGCGCGTAGCTGCACGTAATTCCACAGCGACGGCGCGGCCATCGGCAGATGGCTGCCGCTGGCGAGCAGGCTTTTGCCACTGCGGCTGCGTTGTGGCGCAATGGCCCAGTTGTTCGAAGTCGCGACGCTCAGCAGGTTCAGGTC
>NZ_JBVASJ010000162.1:0-308 GCF_057813935.1 Pseudomonas sp. F220 | reverse complement strand
TTTAATCTTGACGATGACCTACTCTCACATGGGGAAACCCCACACTACCATCGGCGATGCATCGTTTCACTGCTGAGTTCGGGATGGGATCAGGTGGTTCCAATGCTCTATGGTCGTCAAGAAATTCTGTGACCAGCCCGTTACAGCGGTAACGTGCCAGAAAAATCAGTGACTTCTACTTAAAACAAAACCCCTACCTGCATACGCAGATAGGGGTTTCGGAATTTAATCTTGACGATGACCTACTCTCACATGGGGAAACCCCACACTACCATCGGCGATGCATCGTTTCACTGCTGAGTTCGGGA
>NZ_JBVASJ010000161.1:0-316 GCF_057813935.1 Pseudomonas sp. F220 | reverse complement strand
TTTAGCCTGATCCTGCTGGATACCGGACTGTGCAATTCAGGTGTTATCAGGTTCCCGGCGTTGGTTACCAAGCATTTGGTTACCAGCGCGGTTACCACGGTTCCCATCATTCTGGACTGTCGTGACAATGTGTGGTGACTGGACCTTGGCAAGGTTATGGAAGCCATGGTTACAGGTAAGGTTTCAACTGAACACAGAGTTTTCGGAGGCCCTAAAAAGAGATGGCCCCAGCACCAAACGACCGATGCAGGCGCATCTGTAACAGGACAGGCTGTAACAGACGGTGTAACGGCAAAACGCGCTGTTTCACACAGTG
>NZ_JBVASJ010000160.1:0-316 GCF_057813935.1 Pseudomonas sp. F220 | reverse complement strand
TCATCGTGATACACCGCCCAATCCTGCAAGTGCATGTACAGACTGTAGAAAGTCAGGCTGGGCGGCACGTCCGGGCTGCCCTCAATCTTCGGTGGCTGAAGACGGTGGCGTACCAGCACGAAATTACGTGAGAAGGGCTTTGCTACGCACAGTTCTTCGACGAAGTAGGTCGTGGTCGGTGAGTGCTCATCGATGCGATAAGCCACCACTTCACCATCGGCCAAGCAATGCACGCTGGATTGATCCAGAGCACCGGCAGTACCGCTGTCGAAATGCACGCCGCCGTGGCATAGACCACTGGTGCCTATTGGATAGA
>NZ_JBVASJ010000159.1:0-318 GCF_057813935.1 Pseudomonas sp. F220 | reverse complement strand
CCACGGCAACGCTCGCGGCCTGTTAGCAAAAGTTAGTCCCATGAGAGGTTGGCACAGTTGTCACCCCATGCCGCTAGGTGCTGAAGACGCATCAAATCAATTGGCGCGCCAAACGCATTAATTGCTGCCTGACTATGCATTGGACAACAGTGCATCTTTTCTGAAACCCTTGTCCGCCCCAAAAAAGCGGTGTGCAAGGGTTCAGCGGCCCGGCCAAGCAAGCGTTGGACATGCCACCTCTACCACAACTAAGCGGGCATGAAACCGAGTCTCTGAGACTTACGACTCCCTCTGGCTAACTCTTTTTCAAGGAGCAAC
>NZ_JBVASJ010000158.1:0-319 GCF_057813935.1 Pseudomonas sp. F220 | reverse complement strand
CTCTGGCTAACACTTCCCCTTGCCGGGTGTGTAGAGGACTTTCACCTCCAAGTCACCAGCGTGGCCACCACAGCCAAACTGGTTGCGCTTGCGCGCAACGCGCCATGCCTGGCGCACACAAAAAAAAAAAGCCCGGCCAAAAGGCCGGGCTCTTTATAAGTTAAGCCGCTGGATTAGACCAGCTTCTCAAACTCAGGTATGGCTTCGAACAAGTCCGCGACCAGGCCGTAATCGGCCACCTGGAAGATCGGCGCTTCTTCGTCCTTGTTGATCGCAACGATCACTTTGGAGTCTTTCATACCGGCCAAATGCTGGATCG
>NZ_JBVASJ010000157.1:0-319 GCF_057813935.1 Pseudomonas sp. F220 | reverse complement strand
TGTGTAGCGCTGAAACAAGCCTGATGCGCCACCACAGCAGTGCCCTTGGCAAGCTTTAGCCAGGTCTTGCTGTCGGCGGGTAGTCGCAGCGCCCAGTCACGGCTGTCCTTGATGAAGTCTTCCACGTCATCGCCGCTGAACACTTCCAGGTGCAATTTCTTTTCTGGGTGCTCTGCACCGCTGTCTTGGTATTCACCGATGTGACCGATCAAGTCACCCGCCTTGATGGCTATGGGTTGATCAAGCACCACGATGCGGTCCGCCATTGGTTCCTGCGCGCTCTCCAGCGAATTGAAGTTAACGTACTGGTTCACCCGTA
>NZ_JBVASJ010000156.1:0-321 GCF_057813935.1 Pseudomonas sp. F220 | reverse complement strand
AGACGGTGGAGTCCCTGCGTCAGGCCATCTTCGCCATCGATTAGCTGAGCCAGGTGGCGGTGGGGCTGCGTAGCGGCGTCTCGCGTTACAAAGTCTGATGAGCGAGCTCGCGGCGAAACGCGGCGCAGGAGTGGCGCCGAAACAATCGTTGTTTTTGCTGTTCCGCATCGGCAACGAGCGCTATGCCCTGCAGGCCATCGAGGTGGCTGCAGTGCTGCCGCGCCTGCCACTCATACCGATCGCGAAAGCGCCGTCCTGGGTCGCTGGGGTGTTCGCCTTCCGTGGCGCGGTGGTGCCGGTGATCGACCTCAGTGCGCTGAC
>NZ_JBVASJ010000155.1:0-326 GCF_057813935.1 Pseudomonas sp. F220 | reverse complement strand
CGTAGGCACCAAGTTCGCGGTCCATGGCATTTCGGAAAACCTGCGTGAAGAGCTGTCACCGCACAACGTCCGAGTGATCACCATTGCACCTGGCGCCGTGGAAACCGAGCTGCTCAGCCACACCACCGACGAAGCGATCAAAACCGGCTATCAGGCGTGGAAGCAAGACATGGGCGGCACCGTGCTCAGTGCCGACGATGTCGCCTCAGCGATTCGTTATGCCTACGAACAGCCGCAACATGTGTGCATCCGGGAGATTGTGTTGGCGGCAACACGGCAGCAGCCTTGAGTCCAATACCTCGTTGAGCGACAGTTCTTAAATCGCT
>NZ_JBVASJ010000154.1:0-330 GCF_057813935.1 Pseudomonas sp. F220 | reverse complement strand
ACAAGGGCACGGCCAGCGTGGTCGGCAACCAGCTGGTATTCAACCCGGGGGCCGACTTCGATCATCTGGCGCAAGGCGCGGTCGAGCACGTGACGCTCAGCTACACGATGCAGGACGAACACGGAGCGCTCTCGAGTTCCACGGTGGACGTGACCATCACCGGCACCAACGACGCGCCGATAGCAGTGGCCGATGTGGCCGCCGGCACGGAAAACCAGACCCTGACGATCGACGTGCTGGCCAATGACACCGATGTTGACGACGGCCACCTGTTCACGCTGAACTCGGCCAGTGCGCCGGCGAACAAGGGCAGCGCCAGCGTGGTCGGCA
>NZ_JBVASJ010000153.1:0-339 GCF_057813935.1 Pseudomonas sp. F220 | reverse complement strand
CCCGTCTGACCCTTACCGCGATCTTACCGTGGTCATTCGCAGGAAGCTGTTGCAGGACGACAGGTTGCCAGTGAGAAACGCTGCAATACCGTGGAAACCTCAGTGGAAACCAGCGTCTGGCATCCATCACCGGTTGATCAGGTGAGTGGCCTGGTTTGTGGTTCTGACTGCTCCGTAATACATCATTTCGTGCGTACCAGTCTGCGTACCAATGCTTTGCGTACCTGACCGGGTGAGCATTTCGCGCACTCCAGGTGCGTGAAATTACTGCGTGAAACCTTACTGGGGCAGGGCTTCACGCAGGTCAGGTGCGCGATGGGCGTGCGCGAAACACTGCGC
>NZ_JBVASJ010000152.1:0-342 GCF_057813935.1 Pseudomonas sp. F220 | reverse complement strand
GCTATCAGATGCAGGATCAGTACGGGGCGATCTCAAACTCCACGGTGGACGTAACGATCACCGGCACCAATGACGCTCCGGTAGCGGTGGCCGATGTAGCCGCTGGCACAGAGAACCAGACCCTGACGATCGACGTGCTGGCCAATGACACCGATGCTGACGACGGCCATCTGTTCACGCTGAACTCGGTCAGTGCGCCGGCGAGCCAGGGCACCGCCAGCGTGGTCGGCAACCAGCTGGTGTTCAACCCGGGGGCCGACTTCGACCACCTGGCGCAAGGCGTCATCGAGCACGTGACGCTCAGCTATCAGATGCAGGATCAGTACGGGGCGATCTCAAACT
>NZ_JBVASJ010000151.1:0-354 GCF_057813935.1 Pseudomonas sp. F220 | reverse complement strand
CCAACGGCGTAGCGTCGGGTATCTGCGTCAAGGTTGGCGACAGATCGGCAAGCACTTGCGTCAATAACCGATGCAGCGCCACTTCAAGTTTTTCATCCGCATCGCCCGCTATACGGCTATGGCGCAACGTTGCGCCCTTAAGCCGCGATGGTTGAGCCTTCAAAGCCCCAGTCCCGCTGAGCAATTCATCTAGGTGTGCCGTTGGCTGCTCCCCTAACTTTCGCAGGGAGGTGTACAGACTCACCGCCAATACTTGTTGAGAGCGTCGGCCGCGACGGATTTTCCGGGTCAAATCCTCTTCACGGGCCTTATCCCACCCATCGGCGACCTGCTGTTGACCGAAATACAGCAAAA
>NZ_JBVASJ010000150.1:0-372 GCF_057813935.1 Pseudomonas sp. F220 | reverse complement strand
TATCCAGGAACGCTTCAAGGGCTTCATGACCTTCGCGACGCTGAGCGATATCGTCCAGGAAACTTGTCGGCATCGGCGAGTCAACGCCGTACAGGCCCAACAGGCGAGTGCGTACCGTCGCCGGACGCTCGGGATGATCTTCGTCGGTTTCAATCGCCTTCAACTCGCTCACGGGGAACCCCATACCGGGTTCGGGCCGAAAACGCACCGGGTCATCCGCCGGGTGCGCGGTGCTCCCCAAGGGTGGGTGATTGGGCAAAGCCTGTTCCAGCAACTGACAGAAACGGTACAGGTTGGCCTCGGCGACCCGCCCTTGCAGCGCGTCCAGTAATCCGGCGGCTTTCAGCCGGGAATACGCTGACTGTGGTTCTC
>NZ_JBVASJ010000149.1:0-388 GCF_057813935.1 Pseudomonas sp. F220 | reverse complement strand
TACGCGATCGTTCAGGTGGCCGGCAAAACCCTATCTCCAATAGCGCAGCGTGCGATCACTCTGATTCAAGAGTTCGCTCAAAAACCGATTCCTGCCGACCCGGCAAGTTAACACTTGGCATACGCAAGATTGAATTGAACCCGAGCCTCACACCGCTTACACGCCGATCGACCGAAAGCTCCCAAACCTGGCAAGGCCCACCGCGCGTCGATTAGCGCCGACTTCATCACAACCATGCTGGACCAGCTCAGCAAGCGACCGACACCGATAACCTCTCGCGACTATGCGCAATGAGTTGCGCACTCGGTATTGGGATAGGTGTTAATCAAGCCGCTCTCGGTCCCAGTGGCGACGATCACGCTTTCACCCAGTGGGCTGCGTTGTCAGC
>NZ_JBVASJ010000148.1:0-417 GCF_057813935.1 Pseudomonas sp. F220 | reverse complement strand
GGGCAGCTCACCGGGTCACCCTGGCGAGCGGCACCAATGCCTTTGAAAATCATGACCGTGGAGCCTGTTAAAACGGTGCCACCGCTAGTGGTTTTGTCGCCAATACGAATGATGCCTTTCATGACTTGTCTCTACTCAAATAACGGCCAATTCCCCTGCGCAGCGACACGCTCTGTTGACCACAACACATAAAAAGAGACATTCGCTACTTGGGTCCACAAGAATCAACATCTTCACACCGAATCCACTTTTCAATCACTACTCCGTTTTTTTGTGTATAGCGGAACTTCACGAAGGAGTTATTTGTATTTGAGAGCACGGACACAACGTCACCCCGTATCAGATACGAAGCAGTTTTATCGGACAATAACGGTGATCGATACAGGTAAGCCTTTTCGGAAATCACCGACTTTACTT
>NZ_JBVASJ010000147.1:0-426 GCF_057813935.1 Pseudomonas sp. F220 | reverse complement strand
CCGTACTGATCCTGCATCTGATAGCTGAGCGTCACGTGCTCGATGACGCCTTGCGCCAGGTGGTCGAAGTCGGCCCCCGGGTTGAACACCAGCTGGTTGCCGACCACGCTGGCCGTGCCCTGGCTTGGCGGCGCACTCGCCGAGTTCAGCGTGAACACATGGCCATCATCGACGTCGGTGTCATTGCCCAGCACGTCGATAGTGAGGGTCTGGTTCTCTGTACCTGCGGCCACATCAGCCACCGCCACCGGAGCGTCGTTGGTGCCGGTGATGGTCACGTCCACCGTGGAACTCGAGATCGCCCCGTACTGATCCTGCATCTGGTAGGTGAGCGTCACGTGCTCGACCGCACCCTGCGCCAGGTGGTCGAAGTTGGTCCCTGGGTTGAACACCAGCTGGTTACCGACCACGCTGGCGCTGCCCTTG
>NZ_JBVASJ010000146.1:0-427 GCF_057813935.1 Pseudomonas sp. F220 | reverse complement strand
ACAAGGGCACGGCCAGCGTGGTCGGCAACCAGCTGGTATTCAACCCGGGGGCCGACTTCGATCATCTGGCGCAAGGCGCGGTCGAGCACGTGACGCTCAGCTACACGATGCAGGACGAACACGGAGCACTCTCGAGTTCCACGGTGGATGTAACCATCACCGGCACCAACGACGCTCCGGTGGCGGTGGCTGATGTGGCCGCCGGTACCGAGAACCAGACCCTGACCCTCGATGTGCTGGCCAATGACACCGATGTCGATGACAACCATGTGTTCACCTTGGTCAGCGCCAGCGCGCCGGCAAGCCAGGGCACGGCCAGCGTGGTCGGCAACCAGCTGGTGTTCAACCCGGGGGCCGACTTCGACCACCTGGCGCAAGGCGTCATCGAGCACGTGACGCTCAGCTATCAGATGCAGGATCAGTACGG
>NZ_JBVASJ010000145.1:0-457 GCF_057813935.1 Pseudomonas sp. F220 | reverse complement strand
TCCAACGCTTTCAACTTCATGAGTTTCCTGTCCATCAGCGTCGACCCGCGCACCGGCCAGTACACCGTCGCCATCGACCTGCCGGAACTCAAATCCAATGACCTGTGCGGTCCGGCGGTACCGCTGCAACTGGTCTTCAACCCGCTCAACACCCTGGATTCCGGCTTCGGCATCGGCTGGAACCTCAACCTGTCCCAGTTCACGCCCCATAACAGCATGCTTGCCCTGGCCACCGGTGAGACCTTCAAGGTCACTGGCAGCGGCCCTGAGCCTGCGCTCAAGGAAAAGAAACTCGACAGCTTCCACCTCTATAACGACGGCAACGACCGCTACCGGGTCGTGCACAAGTCCGGCCTGATCGAAACCCTGCAAACCGGTGGCAGCGCCAATGAGCGGGTGGCCTTGCCGGTAGAGCTCCATGCCCCCTCCGGGCATAAAGTCGACCTCGCCTACACCG
>NZ_JBVASJ010000144.1:0-462 GCF_057813935.1 Pseudomonas sp. F220 | reverse complement strand
CTGTGGTGACCTGGCGTTCAGCGTTCCAGGTTACCGAATATGGCGCAGCGGACGGGACTCGAACCCGCGACCCCCGGCGTGACAGGCCGGTATTCTAACCGACTGAACTACCGCTGCGCGTAACACTAAAAGTAATGGTGGGTGATGACGGGATCGAACCGCCGACCCTCTGCTTGTAAGGCAGATGCTCTCCCAGCTGAGCTAATCACCCTTCACTTTCGATGCGGGGCGCATTCTCTCACAGTTTTTCATAACGTGCTGATTTAAATAATAAATTTATTAAAAAAGCTGAAATCCAGTGAAACACTGCGCTTTAACACGAAAAAACAGACAGTAAAAAGCCCGCACTAGGCGGGCTTTCTGTGGTGACCTGGCGTTCAGCGTTCCAGGTTACCGAATATGGCGCAGCGGACGGGACTCGAACCCGCGACCCCCGGCGTGACAGGCCGGTATTCTAACCGA
>NZ_JBVASJ010000143.1:0-478 GCF_057813935.1 Pseudomonas sp. F220 | reverse complement strand
ACGCTAATAACTGGTACCTCAGTAGTAGTCTGACTCCTCCAGTCATCCCTCCTGTTGATCCCCCGGTTACGCCACCCGTTGACCCTAGCCCGGGTGTTCAAGTTCTGCGGCCAGAGGCGGGGGCTTACATCGGTAACCTCGCTGCGGCGAATAGCATGTTCACTACAAACCTTGACGATCGTCTCGGTGAAACTGAATACACCGACGCGGTGACCGGCGAGCACAAGGTGACGAGTTTATGGATGCGCACGGGTGGTGGTCACAATCGTTCCGAGGATTCCAGTGGGCAACTGAAAATGAAGGCAAACCGCTACAGTGTGCTGCTGGGCGGCGACCTGGCAGGCGGTAGCGGTAGCAACGGCAGCACTTGGCGTTTGGGTGGTCTGGCGGGCTATGGCAATGACCGCAACACGACCACTTCCGATATCACCGGGTATCGTGCAAAGGGCGAGGTAGACGGATACACCACGGGGCTTTA
>NZ_JBVASJ010000142.1:0-480 GCF_057813935.1 Pseudomonas sp. F220 | reverse complement strand
AGATCATCTCGGTTGAAAGCGCTGACACCTTCAAACGTCCGATCTATGCCGGTAACGCTATCGCTACCGTGCAGTCCAACGCTTCGGTAAAAGTCATCACCGTACGCGCTACCGGTTTCGACCCGGTAGCCGCTGAAGGTGGTTCGGCTGCTGTTGAGGCCGTTGCGGCGGCTCACGACGCTGGCACCTCCAGCTTCGTTGGTGAAGAACTGGCCAAGTCCGATCGTCCGGAACTGACCGCTGCCAAGATCGTCGTTTCCGGCGGCCGCGGCATGCAGAACGGTGACAACTTCAAACACCTGTACGCCCTGGCCGACAAGCTGGGCGCGGCTGTCGGCGCTTCCCGCGCTGCGGTCGACGCAGGTTTCGTACCCAACGACATGCAGGTCGGTCAGACCGGCAAGATCGTTGCGCCACAGCTGTACATCGCCGTCGGTATCTCCGGCGCGATCCAGCATTTGGCCGGTATGAAAGACTCCA
>NZ_JBVASJ010000141.1:0-502 GCF_057813935.1 Pseudomonas sp. F220 | reverse complement strand
GCCGGTGTATTCGAGTTCGGAGAAGGTCTTCTGCACGCGCGTAACGCTCACGGAGAGGGTGGTTGGTTGAAGGTACTCAGTGTGCCAAGGGTGGGGACGGTTGGCTATTTTTGCAGCGTCTCCCTAGTCTGGTGATGGCGCTTCAGACTATCGTATCGCGCAATGTACCCGCGAGTGAGGCGGCGGTTGTTACTGTAGGCGCCATTCATGCCGGTAATGCCCACAATGTGATTCCCGAGCAGGCCACGCTGCTGCTGACGGTGCGAGCAATGGATCACGCTGTTCGCGCACTACTTGAGCGGCGGATTCGCGAGTTGAGCGAGTCGCATGCGCTTAGTTTCGGGGTGACCGCCGAAATCGAATACAACTATGTCACTAGTGTGCTGTCTCAGAAAAAACGTTCTCTTTGGACTGTGATGCCATCGCCTCTCGCGCACGCTGGATCTTGCGCAAGATGTCTTCACCTTTTGCATTCCAGACGTATAGGCTTGGCTGAGCATTG
>NZ_JBVASJ010000140.1:0-508 GCF_057813935.1 Pseudomonas sp. F220 | reverse complement strand
CAAGTTTCCTGGACGATATCGCTCAGCGTCGCGAAGGTCATGAAGCCCTTGAAGCGTTCCTGGATATTTTTAATCACCGGATCTTCACTCAGTTCTACCGTATCTGGCGTAAGTACTCTTACCCGGCAACATTCGAAGCGGGCGGCACCGATGCGACTTCGCAATGCCTGCTGGGGTTGATTGGTCTCGGAATTCCCGGCACCGCCCAGCAGATCGCTACGCCGATATCGCGCTTCCTGGCGCTGCTCAGCGTGATGCGTCTGCCCACCCGCAACGCTGAAGGCATCATCGCGCTGGTCAAACTGCTAGCCCCCAACACCCAGACCCGAGTGACCCCGCACTGGCCACAGAAAGTGGCCTTGACGCAGCCGGCGAGCCTGTCCCGAAGTCGACCGGTGAGCCTGTCTCAGGGCACGCCTCTGGGCAGCGTCGGGCAAGACGCCAACAGTCAGTTGCACCTGGCGTTGTTCACCGAGGACCTGAACGAAGCGCGTGGCTGGTTGCCCGG
>NZ_JBVASJ010000139.1:0-512 GCF_057813935.1 Pseudomonas sp. F220 | reverse complement strand
CACTCGGCCACGCCAGACGCTGGGTTGGAAATTTCCGGTCGAAGTACTGGTTGATTACCTTCAGCTATCAGCGAGCAACAAGCTCGATACCATTAACTGACTGTTGCACTTGGAACCTGAGGCCGCCGTTCCTACAACCAAGATCACTCTCTGTAATCGCACCATCTGAACCGTTTTCACTAGAGCAATCGCGGCAATAGCTTGCAAGGCATCGCTTGCCTTTTCGTTCGCCACCGCTCGAACTGCTGCGTGAACGCAGTACTTCGGTCTAAGAGATCCGTAAAGGTATGCATGGGCCGCTCCTTCAGTGACGCCAAGAGTGATGCTTATCGACTGAAAGAAACACACGTACTTGTGCTCTCAATGCGCCCCCAAAGCCGCTACCTAAGGAAACTCTGAAAAAGACTTCCCGATCTGGTGAAATACGCACCTCACACGAACAGAACGGTTGAGCCCCGATGAAACAGATGTCCTTCGCCGATGCCGAATACGCCGGCAAACGTAAGCAAACC
>NZ_JBVASJ010000138.1:0-516 GCF_057813935.1 Pseudomonas sp. F220 | reverse complement strand
TGCTTTGCGTACCTGACCGGGTGAGCATTTCGCGCACTCCAGGTGCGTGAAATTACTGCGTGAAACCTTACTGGGGCAGGGCTTCACGCAGGTCAGGTGCGCGATGGGCGTGCGCGAAACACTGCGCGAAACCTTCCCTAACCCAGTTACACCCTCTGTTACGGGCTGGCTTGTTACGTCGCCGCCTGGTGGATGGGCTTCCCGGCGAGCCCGGTTCGACTCACTCAAAAGAGTGTTAACCAAGAGTGGTAACCACCCTGGTAACCGATCAGCGCACCCAGCCCAAACCGCGGAGACCGGTCTGGATACCAGGTGCGAACCTTGCCCCAATCTTGCCGTGATACTGCTTACCCATGCCGTGTGTACCCGGCGCCGATGCGTGGTGCAGCCACTGTGTGAAACAGCGCGTTTTGCCGTTACACCGTCTGTTACAGCCTGTCCTGTTACAGATGCGCCTGCATCGGTCGTTTGGTGCTGGGGCCATCTCTTTTTAGGGCCTCCGAAAACTCTGTGTTC
>NZ_JBVASJ010000137.1:0-531 GCF_057813935.1 Pseudomonas sp. F220 | reverse complement strand
CTTCGGAATTATGTACCCAGTTCGTTTCTACGTACGGCTTGAACGACTGCTGCTTGCCATCACCTTGTGCGGTATAGCCTTTCATAAAGGCTTTAACACCCAACGAACTGCGCACGTTATCGTTGCCGGTCGAGGTCACCCGTGTGCCGTTCTGTTCGGTGTAGTCATCGGCACGAATGCCCGACCAGGCAAGTTGCGCCTTCGGTTGCAGGAAGTATGAATTTCCAGCATGACTGCCCAAATCAAACACGTAACCGCTTTCCAAGGATGCGCTCAAACCTTTGGACTTGTAGCTTTCATTGGCCAGCTCGTCGCCTTTCACGGTGTTATTAAACCAGCTGTACTGCAACACGGTGTCGGCATACAGCCCCGCTTCGTCGGTACCGTTGGCATACCAGGTTCCGTAAAGCCCCGTGGTGTATCCGTCTACCTCGCCCTTTGCACGATACCCGGTGATATCGGAAGTGGTCGTGTTGCGGTCATTGCCATAGCCCGCCAGACCACCCAAACGCCAAGTGCTGCCGTTGCTAC
>NZ_JBVASJ010000136.1:0-576 GCF_057813935.1 Pseudomonas sp. F220 | reverse complement strand
ATTGAACTGAGTCGACGCATAAGATCGGCCACTATCAGTCAGCGCGACGGTCGTCGGGCGCGGGTGATTTTACTGGCGGCTCAAGGTTGTTCGCGCAACGAGATTGCCCGGTTGACGGGTCTCTCCGCTATTTCAGTCACTCGCTGGTGCAAGCGTTTTCAAGAACTGTGCCTGCAAGGCCTGGTGGATCTGCCCGGACGAGGTCGCAAGCCATCCTTGCCGGCCGAAGCGTTGAAGCGAACCCTCTTGAGCAAGTCACTCAGCCGCGTATCGGTCAGCCACGCTGGAGCTGTCGAAGCATGGCTCGAGTCGCAGGTATTTCACCGGCCAGCGTCCAGCGGATATGGGCTGCCAACGACATAAAACCGCACCTGACACGCACCTTCAAGCTGTCCAATGACCCGAACTTCGAAGAGAAATTCTGGGGCGTCATCGGGCTGTATCTGGCCCCTCCCGATAAAGCCCTGGTGCTCTGTTGCGATGAGAAGAGCCAGGTTCAAGCCTTGCAGCGCACGCAACCCGGATTGCCATTGGGTATCGGTCATATCCGTACACAAACCCATGACTATGTTCGTC
>NZ_JBVASJ010000135.1:0-583 GCF_057813935.1 Pseudomonas sp. F220 | reverse complement strand
TAGAGGTATACCTTTTCGACTTTTGCATCGGGACGCATCATGTGGGGCAGGCTCCTGAGAGAGTTCGGGAGCTCAGCATCGGGCATCAAATATCGGCTTGGAATGTGGGCTTCATGGAGCGGTTACGCTTAAACTTGAAGCGGCGCTTGAAAACATGAAACGAGGCCCCAGCCCCGCATAGTCCAAGATTGCTACGTAATAAGTGGGAATCAATGCGCTGACACGCAATATAATCATCTCGGCTCCATGCTCACGGACACTTGAATACAATCGCTGGAAGCGCTCGTCAGCGACCGAAACAGGGTTGATCAATTGACCGGTCTGATTATTCTGGAAGCGCTGGTATAGCAAGGAGGTCGAATAACGCTCCACGACCTCACAAAGCCCGTAGAGTGAAGCTTCGGCCAGTGTTGCGCCGCAGGCGAGTCCGGATGTATGCGGTCTGATCAGCAGTTGCCCTAGTGTCCTGTCTCTTAAATAAGTTTCTAGCCTGAGCTATGCTTCTGTGGTCAGTCAGTACTTGGAGTGATCACATGAACTCTCAGGACATCGTGCTCAGTGAAGACGAACAAATTGAACTGAG
>NZ_JBVASJ010000134.1:0-585 GCF_057813935.1 Pseudomonas sp. F220 | reverse complement strand
CATATCGATATACTGACCAGACTTCGACCTCACTGAGCAGTAGTGCACATGGCCAAGCCCGCCGCCCCATTCGTTTTAACGCCATCTGACTACGCCACGCTACAAGGCTGGTCGCGGATGGGTTCGTTGGCGCAACGTCTCGGGCAGCGGGCCAAAATCCTGCTGTTGTTGGCTGATGGATTAACGCCCAAAGACGTCAGCAATCAGCTACAGATCTCGGCGCCTGTGGTGTTCAAATGGCGAAAGCGCTATCTGGAGGCGGGTCTTGAGGGATTGAACGACCTGCCTCGAAGTGGCCAGCCTCGCAAGCTCAGCACTCAAAAAATGAAGGAAATTCTTACGCTGACAACCCAGCGCGTGCCTCGTGAGGCGACGCATTGGAGTGTGCGCCTGATGGCCAAGTATGCCGCCGTTACGGCTTGGCAGGTGCGACAGGTCTGGGCTGCTTCCGACCTTAGACCCCATCGTTTGAAGACGTTCAAGATCAGCAACGATCCGCATTTTGCCGATAAGGTCGTCGATGTAGTCGGGCTTTATCTGAACCCGCCGGATAACGCCATCGTGCTGTCGGTTGATGAGAAAACC
>NZ_JBVASJ010000133.1:0-586 GCF_057813935.1 Pseudomonas sp. F220 | reverse complement strand
GTTTGCTTACGTTTGCCGGCGTATTCGGCATCGGCGAAGGACATCTGTTTCATCGGGGCTCAACCGTTCTGTTCGTGTGAGGTGCGTATTTCACCAGATCGGGAAGTCTTTTTCAGAGTTTCCCTAAGTTATGCGACGACTCACTCGGGCTTGACGGTAAAGGCTTTGCGATGTCGCGTGAGTCTGTCGCAGGCGCTCAATGATCTGCGACATGAAATGCGATAGATGTGGCATTGAGAAGGAGGGATGTTAATCCGATATGCTCGGGCACCCACTCAGGGTAAAGATCTGGAGCCGCAGCGAGGCGCGCGGGCGAGTTTGTACCTGTCACGACTGACCGGAAATGGCCGATTGCTGCCTGTCGCGAAGGGCTGCAACCGACCCTGAGCGGACATTCGTCAACGTCAGTTCAGGGTCGAAAGCTGCTTGCTTCGCTATTGCAGCGGAACATACACATCAGTTTGCCATTGATCCTGCGGTGTCTCGGGATAGACGCTCAGGTAATTGAAGAACAGCGGCTGGTCACGAAGTTCCTCTCCACTGGCAGGAAGCCAATCGCGGTAAATCGGATAGATCGTTTCGCCGA
>NZ_JBVASJ010000132.1:0-592 GCF_057813935.1 Pseudomonas sp. F220 | reverse complement strand
CTAAAAGCATATCGATATACTGACCAGACTTCGACCTCACTGAGCAGTAGTGCACATGGCCAAGCCCGCCGCCCCATTCGTTTTAACGCCATCTGACTACGCCACACTACAAGGCTGGTCGCGGATGGGTTCGTTGGCACAACGTCTCGGGCAGCGGGCCAAAATTCTGCTGTTGTTGGCTGATGGGTTAACGCCCAAAGACGTCAGCCATCAGCTCCAGATCTCGGCACCGGTGGTGTTCAAATGGCGAAAGCGCTATCTGGAGGCGGGTCTTGAGGGCTTAAACGACCTGCCTCGAAGTGGCCAGCCTCGCAAGCTCAGCACTCAAAAAATGAAGGAGATTCTTACCCTGACAACCCAGCGCGTGCCTCGTGAGGCGACGCATTGGAGTGTGCGCCTGATGGCCAAGTATGCCGCCGTTACGGCTTGGCAGGTGCGACAGGTCTGGGCTGCTTCCGACCTTAAACCCCATCGTTTGAAGACGTTCAAGATCAGCAACGATCCGCATTTTGCCGATAAGGTCGTCGATGTAGTCGGGCTTTATCTGAACCCGCCGGATAACGCCATCGTGCTGTCGGTTGATGAGAAAACC
>NZ_JBVASJ010000131.1:0-594 GCF_057813935.1 Pseudomonas sp. F220 | reverse complement strand
CGCATTTTGCCGATAAGGTCGTCGATGTAGTCGGGCTTTATCTGAACCCGCCGGATAACGCCATCGTGCTGTCGGTTGATGAGAAAACCCAGATCCAGGCACTGGATCGCACACAACCGATGTTGCCACTACGCCCCGGTCAGATCGAGCGACGCACGCATGATTACAAACGCCATGGCACCGCCAGTCTGTATGCCGCTTTTGACATCCTGACGGGCCAGGTCATCGGACGGATAACCCAACGCCACCGGGCCAAAGAGTTTCTGGCCTTTCTGCAACAGATCGACCGCGCTACGCCCCCAGAGCTTGACCTGCATGTCATCCTGGACAACAGCTCGACTCACAAAACTCCGGCCATCAAGCAATGGTTGGAGAACCACCCGCGCTTCAAGCTGCACTTCACTCCGACCAGCGCTTCGTGGATGAACGCAGTGGAAGGCTGGTTCGCGCAGTTGGAAAGGCGGGCACTGTATCGTGGCGTCTTCACCAGCGTGGCCGAACTGAAAGCGGCTATTCGTCAATTTATTGAGGCCCACAATGACCTTTCAGCCAAGCCCTTCAGGTGGAATAAGACGGCTGAATCAATCATCAGCT
>NZ_JBVASJ010000130.1:0-596 GCF_057813935.1 Pseudomonas sp. F220 | reverse complement strand
TCCACGGTGGACGTAACGATCACCGGCACCAATGACGCTCCGGTAGCGGTGGCCGATGTAGCCGCTGGCACAGAGAACCAGACCCTGACCCTCGATGTGCTGGCCAATGACACCGATGTCGATGACGGCCACCTGTTCACGCTGAACTCGGCGAGTGCGCCGGCGAGCAAGGGCACGGCCAGCGTGGTCGGTAACCAGCTGGTGTTCAACCCGGGGACCGACTTCGATCATCTGGCGCAGGGTGCGGTCGAGCACGTGACGCTCAGCTACACGATGCAGGACGAACACGGAGCACTCTCGAGTTCCACGGTGGACGTAACGATCACCGGCACCAACGACGCGCCGGTGGCGGTGGCCGATGTGGCCGCCGGCACCGAGAACCAGACCCTGACCATCGACGTGCTGGCCAACGACACCGATGCTGACGACGGCCACCTGTTCACGCTGAACTCGGCGAGTGCGCCGGCGAACAAGGGCACGGCCAGCGTGGTCGGCAACCAGCTGGTATTCAACCCGGGGGCCGACTTCGATCATCTGGCGCAAGGCGCGGTCGAGCACGTGACGCTCAGCTACACGATGCAGGACGAACACGGAGC
>NZ_JBVASJ010000129.1:0-600 GCF_057813935.1 Pseudomonas sp. F220 | reverse complement strand
CCTCCCGATAAAGCCCTGGTGCTCTGTTGCGATGAGAAGAGCCAGGTTCAAGCCTTGCAGCGCACGCAACCCGGATTGCCATTGGGTATCGGTCATATCCGTACACAAACCCATGACTATGTTCGTCACGGCACGCTCACGCTGTTTGCGGCGATGGATTATCTGCAAGGTCGGCTGATCAGCAGCATTGAAACTCAACACCGACATCAGGAGTGGTTGGCCTTCCTGAAAAAGATCAACCGGGAAACACCCAAGGGTCTGCAACTGCACTTGATCGTGGATAATTACGCCACGCACAAACATCCAGTGGTCAAGGAATGGCTCAAGCGACATCCGCGATTTCACATGCACTTCACCCCGACATCAAGCTCCTGGATGAACATGGTTGAACGCTTCTTCCGAGATATCACCGTTTTCTTACGTGATGGCAGCTTCAGTTCGACACGCGAATTGGCCAGTTCCATTACCACGTTTTTAGCATTACACAATGCTCAGCCAAGCCTATACGTCTGGAATGCAAAAGGTGAAGACATCTTGCGCAAGATCCAGCGTGCGCGAGAGGCGATGGCATCACAGTCCAAAGAGAACGTTTTTTCTGAG
>NZ_JBVASJ010000128.1:0-607 GCF_057813935.1 Pseudomonas sp. F220 | reverse complement strand
GTAGAGGTATACCTTTTCGACTTTTGCATCGGGACGCATCATGTGGGGCAGGCTCCTGAGAGAGTTCGGGAGCTCAGCATCGGGCATCAAATATCGGCTTGGAATGTGGGCTTCATGGAGCGGTTACTTTGTACCAGTTACGTACCACTGACGACCCTCCTCGCACGCTCCACGGCTATATCACCCGCATACGCTGCTATGCTCCATGGTTTTCGAATGGAGTCGAAGTCGTGCCTAACCAGAATGCGCTTTGCGATGTTCTAGCAAGAATTTATGAAAACCAGCTCGCTCTTGAAGCCGCGATCATGGAATTGGTTTTGGCGGAGGAACAGCATGGTTCTACCGAGGCAGGGGATAACGCCAGGGGCGCGCTCCACACGATCGGTGAAAACGCCGGTCATATCAGACAAGGCTTAGCCCACCTAAAGGGGCCTCGTCAGAATGACTAAGCTCAATTGTACTTATCCCTCAATGGCCTACCGCTAGTGTCCTGTCTCTTAAATAAGTTTCTAGCCTGAGCTATGCTTCTGTGGTCAGTCAGTACTTGGAGTGATCACATGAACTCTCAGGACATCGTGCTCAGTGAAGACGAACAAATTGAACTGAG
>NZ_JBVASJ010000127.1:0-609 GCF_057813935.1 Pseudomonas sp. F220 | reverse complement strand
TGACTGCCAAGGCATCCACCGTATGCGCTTCTTCACTTGACCATATAACCCCAAGCAATCTGGTTATACTGTGAAGACGACATTCGCCGAAAATTCGCAATTTAACTCACAAATTTTACCTTAGCCTGGAACACCACCAGTGAAAGTGGCGCCCAGTCTATCTTTCTATCACATACCCAAATTTTTAAAGAACGATCTAATCAAAGACTAGAAATCAACATTCACCATCATCACAATGGAATGCTCATTTCTAAGCTTTACTACAACGAGAAGCAGTAAGTGGTGGAGCCAAACGGGATCGAACCGTTGACCTCCTGCGTGCAAGGCAGGCGCTCTCCCAGCTGAGCTATGGCCCCGTATCTCTACAGGCGTTTCCCACACAAAATTGGTGGGTCTGGGCAGATTCGAACTGCCGACCTCACCCTTATCAGGGGTGCGCTCTAACCAACTGAGCTACAGACCCAATTTCGGGCTGCTTCTAAATCGTCTTCTTCAATGAATCAAGCAATTCGTGTGGGAACTTATGGAGCAGCTGATGTCGTCGATTAAGGAGGTGATCCAGCCGCAGGTTCCCCTACGGCTACCTTGTTACGACTTCACCCCAGTCAT
>NZ_JBVASJ010000126.1:0-617 GCF_057813935.1 Pseudomonas sp. F220 | reverse complement strand
AAGGCGAAGGCGGGCTTCTATCCAATAGGCACCAGTGGTCTATGCCACGGCGGCGTGCATTTCGACAGCGGTACTGCCGGTGCTCTGGATCAATCCAGCGTGCATTGCTTGGCCGATGGTGAAGTGGTGGCTTATCGCATCGACGAGCACTCGCCGAAGACAACCTATTTCATCGAGACAGGGACCGTGCAAAAGCCCTTCTCATGTAATTTCGTGCTGGTACGCCACCGTCTTCAGCCACCGAAGATTGAGGGCAGCCCGGACGTGCCGCCCAGCCTGACTTTCTACAGTCTGTACATGCACTTGCAGGATTGGGCGGTGTATCACGATGACGCGACTATTGCTCGGCCCGCATTCTGGCCCGAGGGCACGACCCGTCGGGTCAAGGCGACGGTGGCAGACGTACACCCAGGCCATTCTGGGCAGCAAGGCTTGAATGTGCGCAACCAGGCGCACCAGGGCAAGGTGATTGGCTTTCTGCAGCGTGGCACGGAAGTGACCGTTAGCGGTGACGGTCATTACCGCAAGCTGGAGAACACCAACGGGCCAGACGTTCTAAAAGAGGCTGATGGTTCGTTGCGCGGCTACCTTTCCATCCACTATTTAGTGCCCATCGC
>NZ_JBVASJ010000125.1:0-633 GCF_057813935.1 Pseudomonas sp. F220 | reverse complement strand
CCATAAGGGAAGTGTCTGTCAGGCCAGTCAGTTGGATGCCCATTTCGATGACCGGGATGGCGTATTTGACGGCATGTCACAACGTGGCACTTTGTTGGTTCTGCGTAACAACGGGCCTCACACCTGTCAGCTTGGCGCACTGCCGACGTTAAGGTTCGAAGGACCTGATGGCCAGCGACTACCGGTTGAGCGCCGTCTCCCGCGAGGAATGCACCCCGGACCGGTATTGCTACCGGTCGCGGTCGCTCCTGGGGTTGAGGTCGCCATGCTGTTGCATTGGGTGTCTGGGGATGTCTATCCGGGGCACAACTGCTTGACCCCGGCGACCGCGGTGCTTGACCTGTCGGAGGAGGCGCTACGTGTGCCATTTGGTCTCCCGATGTGCGCAGTGGTTGGCTCCGCCGAGTTTTTCGACCAGACCCCGCTGGGGCGTGTAACGGATAAAGTCGAATGAGCGCCGGAAACAGGCTGCTTGAACCGTCCGCCCAGCAGGGGGAGCATCATTGGCTGACAACGCAGCCCACTGGGTGAAAGCGTGATCGTCGCCACTGGGACCGAGAGCGGCTTGATTAACACCTATCCCAATACCGAGTGCGCAACTCATTGCGCATAGTCGCGAGAGGTTATCGGTGT
>NZ_JBVASJ010000124.1:0-634 GCF_057813935.1 Pseudomonas sp. F220 | reverse complement strand
TCAGCGAGGGCCCGCGCAACAGGAAGTACGACAGCGCAGGAATCAGGATCAGCGCCCCCAGCATGTTCCACAGGAACATGAAGGTCAGCAGGATGCCCATGTCCGCCTGGAACTTGATCGGCGACCAGGCCCAGCACACCACGCCGGCCGCCAGGGTAATGCCCACCAGGCCCACTACCCGTCCGGTGAACGACACCGCCTTGCGGTAGGCATCCCCCAACGACAGGCCCTGGCGCTGGTGATGCAGCTGCACGCTGAGCAAGTACAGCGCGTAGTCCACGCCGATCCCCACACCCAGGGCGATCACCGGCAGGGTCGCGACCTTCACGCCGATGCCCATGACCACCATCAACGCCTCGCAGAGGATCGAGGTCAGCACCAGCGGCAGCAAGGCCACCAGCGTGGCGCGCCAGCTGCGAAAGGTGATCAGGCAGAACAACGTCACCGCCGCGTAGACGTAGAGCAACATGGTGTGGTTGGCCTCGCGCACCACAATGTTGGTCGCCGCTTCGATGCCGGAGCTACCGGCGGCCAGCAGGAACTGCCGATCCGGGGTGCTGTTGTCTTTGGCGAACTTGTCGGCAATGGCCACCACGGCGTCCAGGGTCTCGGCCTTGTGGTCCTTGAGGAAGGC
>NZ_JBVASJ010000123.1:0-657 GCF_057813935.1 Pseudomonas sp. F220 | reverse complement strand
GCTGCGCTATTGGAGATAGGGTTTTGCCGGCCACCTGAACGATCGCGTAGTTGAGATAGAATGTTTCCTGCGGTAATTCTGGGGTGAGCTGGTATTTCAAATCAACGATCACTCCCTTTTTTAGATCATCAGCCAACCAGTCATTCCAAGTGAATAAAAGGTAATTGCTTTTCAACGTTGCATGGCGCAGCAGGTTGAAGTCATTGCAATTCAAACCAATGGGCAGTGCCGTGTTCTCGGCAAGGTTTAACAGATGGCGTATATGGTTTTCGGTTGTTGCGGTGAGGTTGATAAACGCCCAGGGGTAATTGAGTAATAGAGTCGAGGTGATTGGTTCTTTGTTGTGTACGAGTGGATGGTCAGCGCTACAGAAAATCGATGCGGGTCTGGGGGTTAAGGGGGTAATTGCGAACCTGATGTCATTAGCCCATATATCCGCATTGGCGATAAAAAACTCGAGGTCGCCGTCTACCAAGAGTTGGCATAGGTGTTGCCCATGATTGACCACGATGTCCAGCCTTGCAGCGGGGCTGCGCGACCGTAGAGTGTTCATTACATCGTGAAGAACCCCACTTGAGACCATAAGGCTGGCCCCAAACTTCAGCTCGCCACCTTCTGCGGTGGCTAGGTCGTCTGCCTCAACAGTTAGATGGTCGG
>NZ_JBVASJ010000122.1:0-693 GCF_057813935.1 Pseudomonas sp. F220 | reverse complement strand
ACAGGTGTGAGGCCCGTTGTTACGCAGAACCAACAAAGTGCCACGTTGTGACATGCCGTCAAATACGCCATCCCGGTCATCGAAATGGGCATCCAACTGACTGGCCTGACAGACACTTCCCTTATGGCCCACCGCGGCCTGTACAGGGGCAGGCAGCACGATAGCTATGGCCAGGAACGCCAGCGGCCAAGTGTATAAGCGTGATAGACCTTTCATTCTGCTTTCACCGGTAGGTCGCCTGACGCTGACGAATGCATCTGGTGGACTTGAACTTGCTGAGGTTATGAAGGTAGCACGCAGCGATAGAGAGGTAGCTGAACGATAACGCCATCACTCTAAAGCTCAAGGCAGTGGTCAACTGTGACCGGGGCGAGCCGCCTGAGCAGGCGCTCCATCGACGCGAGCTCTCCCCGACGATTCTTGCCGGGGAGCTCCCGATGAAGCCAAAACCGTTGACGAAAACAGTTCAGACCCACTTGATCTGACGGTCCCCGGCATGGCGTAAAACGCTTGCTATGTAGGTGGACGCGCTGCGCGCCGACGCCTGGCTTTTACTAATATTCAACGGCGAGAGGTGAGACGCCAGAATCAAACAGTCGAGACGTTACAGGGTGTGTTTTAGCGAAAGACAATAATCCGAGAGCGATTTAAGAACTGTCGCTCAACGAGGTATTGGACTCAAGGCTGCTGCCG
>NZ_JBVASJ010000121.1:0-698 GCF_057813935.1 Pseudomonas sp. F220 | reverse complement strand
ACCCCATCGTTTGAAGACGTTCAAGATCAGCAACGATCCGCATTTTGCCGATAAGGTCGTCGATGTAGTCGGGCTTTATCTGAACCCGCCGGATAACGCCATCGTGCTGTCGGTTGATGAGAAAACCCAGATCCAGGCACTGGATCGCACACAACCGATGTTGCCGCTACGCCCCGGTCAGATCGAGCGACGCACACATGATTACAAACGCCATGGCACCGCCAGTCTGTATGCCGCTTTTGACATCCTGACGGGCCAGGTCATCGGGCGGATAACCCAGCGCCACCGAGCCAAAGAGTTTCTGGCCTTTCTGCAACAGATCGACCGCGCTACGCCCGCAAAGCTTGACCTGCATGTCATCTTGGACAACAGCTCGACTCACAAAACGCCGGCCATCAAGCAATGGTTGGAGAACCACCCGCGTTTCAAGCTGCACTTCACGCCGACCAGTGCGTCGTGGCTGAACGCCGTGGAAGGCTGGTTCGCGCAGCTGGAAAGGCGGGCGCTGTATCGTGGCGTCTTCACCAGCGTGGCCGAACTGAAAGCGGCTATTCGTCAATTTATTGAGGCCCACAATGACCTTTCAGCCAAGCCCTTCAGGTGGAATAAGACGGCTGAATCAATCATCAGCTCTGTAAACAAAGCAAAGCTGGGGGCGATAAAGAATAAGTTATTGAATTAACCGCTCAGGACACTAG
>NZ_JBVASJ010000120.1:0-749 GCF_057813935.1 Pseudomonas sp. F220 | reverse complement strand
GTCGGCAGCCTGGTGGCCAGCGATTTCAAATCCAGCATGCTGATCGTGCCACTGCTGGACAAGACCTCGGCCACCGGCCAGGGCATCAACTACCACCAGTTCTCGCGGGTGCTCGAAGAGCAGCTGCGCGACAAGATCGAATTCGCTGGCGACAGCGCCGCGCGCAAGGCCGGGGCAGAGGGCAAGGGGCATTACAAGGTACGGGTGATCGGTTTCGCCAAACTGATGGGCGACCTGATCGATGGTTTGATTAAGGTGATGATGTTCTTCGGCCTGGCCGTGGTCACCTCGCTGGTCATCATCTACTTCTATACCCGTTGTGTGCGCAGCACCCTGCTGGTGGTCGGTTGCTCGCTGGTCGCGGTGGTCTGGCAACTGGGCATCGTCGCCTGGCTGGGCTACGCCATCGATCCCTACTCGGTGCTGGTGCCGTTCCTGATCTTCGCCATCGGCGTGTCCCATGCGGCGCAAAAGATGAACGGCATCATGCAGGACATCGCCCGTGGCACCCACAAGCTGATCGCCGCGCGCTACACCTTCCGCCGCCTGTTCATTGCCGGCGTTACCGCGCTGCTGGCCGACGCGGTGGGCTTCGCGGTGCTGATGCTGATCGACATCCCGGTGATCCAGGACCTGGCCATCACCGCCAGCATCGGCGTGGCCGTGCTGATCTTCACCTCCCTGCTGCTGATGCCGGTGTCGCTGTCCTACATCGGCGTCGGGCGCAAGGCAGCCGAGCGTGCCCTGAA
>NZ_JBVASJ010000119.1:0-755 GCF_057813935.1 Pseudomonas sp. F220 | reverse complement strand
ATCGAGTAGGAGGCGGGGTCACCCCCGCCGTCCTCTCACACCACCGTACGTACGGTTCCGTATACGGCGGTTCAAGCTATGCGGCTAAGCCGGTTTATCGTATCCAGTATTGAGACCAGCCCCAGCCGATCCCAGAGTTTCTTCCGCAGCGCCTGATTCATATGAGGCGCACCCGAGTTCCACCATGGGCCTCGACCGTTGAACGCTGATTTACAAGCCCGTGCTTCGTCGAGCCCTAGGCGCATCAGGTTGCGCGCCCTCGTTGAGGGCCGCTTCCATTGACGCCACACGGCACAGCGAAGTTTGTGACGCACCCAGCCGTCCAGTTCCTCAAGCGGTCGCTTACTCTGACTCAGCTTGAAGTAGCCAGCCCAACCACGCAGCACGGGATTTATCCGCTCGATAACCTTCGCCGTCGAGCGGCGCCGAAACTGACGCAGTAACTCCCTGAGCCGGTCGCGCAAGCGCTTGAGGCTCATGCTCGCAACTCGAAGCCTTGGCTGTTGATGCCAGCTCATCCCGTAACCCAGGTAATCACAGACCCAAGGCCGTGCCACGCGGCTCTTTTCACGATTCAGCGTCAGTTTCAGACGCTGATTCAGGAAGCGCTCGACACTGGCCATCACTCGCTCGCCAGCACGATGACTACGCACATAAATGTTCGCGTCGTCGGCATAGCGCACGAAACGATGGCCCCGCCGTTCCAACTCGCGGTCGAGTTCGTTGAGCAGGATGTTCGACAGCAACGGCGACAG
>NZ_JBVASJ010000118.1:0-783 GCF_057813935.1 Pseudomonas sp. F220 | reverse complement strand
CTTCGATGCCGGAGCTACCGGCGGCCAGCAGGAACTGCCGATCCGGGGTGCTGTTGTCTTTGGCGAACTTGTCGGCAATGGCCACCACGGCGTCCAGGGTCTCGGCCTTGTGGTCCTTGAGGAAGGCAATCACCGGCATCAGCGAGCAGTCGTTGTTGAACAACTCCGGGGTGTTGACCGAGGCTTGCTGTGCGGCGTAGTTCAGCACGTCCTGGTTGCGCTGGATGCTGTTGAGCTTGGGGTTACCCTCGTAGGTGCCCGCGGTAATCTGGCGCACCGCGTTGACCAGCGAAGACGTCGCCTGAACCCCCGGGGACTGCTGCAGCTCCCAGGCCAGACGGTCGGCAAGGACCAGCGTCTGGTAGTTCAGGCAACCTTCCGGCGCGGTCTTGATCATTACCGCGAACAGGTCGCTGGACAGCGCATAGTGGCTAGTGATGTAGGCGTTGTCGCGGTTATAGCGCGAGTCGGCACGCAGCTCCGGAGCCCCACTGTCAAGGTCGCCGATTTTCAGGTGCTGGCTGACCATGAAGCCGGCGATCCCCATCAGTGCCGCCACCAGTACTGCACCGGTGGCCCACTTGCGGGTGGTGAAGCGGTCGAGCAGGTCCCACAGCTTGCCAAAGCCTTTATGCCCGTCGGCCCGCGTGTCGATTTTCAGGGCACGCTCGGCTGCCTTGCGCCCGACGCCGATGTAGGACAGCGACACCGGCATCAGCAGCAGGGAGGTGAAGATCAGCACGGCCACGCCGATGCTGGCGGTGATGGCCAGGTCCTGGATCA
>NZ_JBVASJ010000117.1:0-783 GCF_057813935.1 Pseudomonas sp. F220 | reverse complement strand
CTTCGATGCCGGAGCTACCGGCGGCCAGCAGGAACTGCCGATCCGGGGTGCTGTTGTCTTTGGCGAACTTGTCGGCAATGGCCACCACGGCGTCCAGGGTCTCGGCCTTGTGGTCCTTGAGGAAGGCGATCACCGGCATCAGCGAGCAGTCGTTGTTGAACAACTCCGGGGTGTTGACCGAGGCTTGCTGGGCGGCATAGTTGAGCACGTCCTGGTTGCGCTGGATGCTGTTGAGCTTGGGGTTGCCCTCGTAAGTGCCTGCAGTGATCTGGCGCACCGCGTTCACCAGCGAAGACGTCGCCTGCACCCCCGGGGACTGCTGCAGCTCCCAGGCCAGACGGTCGGCGAGGACCAGCGTCTGGTAGTTCAGGCAACCCTCCGGCGCGGTCTTGATCATCACCGCAAACAGGTCGCTGGACAGTGCGTAGTGGCTGGTGATGTAGGCGTTGTCGCGGTTATAGCGTGAGTCGGCACGCAACTCCGGGGCCCCGCTGTCGAGGTCGCCGATTTTCAGTTGCAGGCTGACCACAAAGCCGCCGATTCCCATCAGCGCCGCCACCAGTACCGCACCGGTGGCCCACTTGCGGGTGGTGAAGCGATCGAGCAGGTCCCACAGTTTGCCAAAGCCTTTATGCCCGGCCGCCCGCGTGTCGATCTTCAGGGCACGCTCGGCTGCCTTGCGCCCGACGCCGATGTAGGACAGCGACACCGGCATCAGCAGCAGGGAGGTGAAGATCAGCACGGCCACGCCGATGCTGGCGGTGATGGCCAGGTCCTGGATCA
>NZ_JBVASJ010000116.1:0-817 GCF_057813935.1 Pseudomonas sp. F220 | reverse complement strand
GCCGTCTTTGAGGAGCGCAATATCACGTCGGCGGCGCAGCGTTTGTTTATCAGCCAGCCGACGCTCTCGGTGACCATCAAGCAGCTGGAGCAAGAGTTGGGTACGACGCTGTTCATCCGCCAGCCACGGGGCGTAGAGGTGACTGAAGAGGCGCGAGTGCTGTATCCACAGGCGCGGCGGATGGTTGCCGAAGCAATGGCTTTGAGCCGATTATTTCGTGCAGGTGAAAGCCGCGCACTGCTCGAGCTGGGTGTGGAAGGTGACATTGCTGACAGCCACATCGAAGGGTTCATACGTATGGCCCATCAAGCGCTGCCGAATTTGTTACTGACCCTGAAAGAAGGTTGCCAGGGCGATGCCCGCCTGGCCGTGGAAGAGCTGTGCTGCGAGGACGAATTGTTCCTGCCGCTCTGGGAGGAGTCCTACGTGATGACACTGCCCGTCGAACACCCCATGGCGCAGGACTCAGAGCAACAGCGTTGGACACCCATTGACGATTGGATTACCTGCCCGCAGCACGTCTCCCATCAACGTTTGATGGCACTCTACGACTGTTCGCCAGGGGCGGTGGCCGGGAATGCCGGCTCATTGAAGCAGGCACTGAATATGGTCAGTGCGGGTATCGGTGTCGCGATGCTGCCGCAATCGTTAGTTATGGGCCATAAAGGGGTGTTAACACGCGCCTGGCACCTGCCGATGCCGACTCGCCGCATCGGCCTCTGTTATGCCGCGCAGGCCCTGGAGTTGCCTACGTTGCGGGCCTTACACGAGTACTTTCAGTCGAATAGGCCAGTGCAGTTTTCTGCCGGTGTCCCAA
>NZ_JBVASJ010000115.1:0-836 GCF_057813935.1 Pseudomonas sp. F220 | reverse complement strand
GCCAGCGCCTTGCACCAGGCGCTGACGCTCAACACTCAGGCACTGTATGTGCGCCTGGCGGGACAACAAGAGCGTTATGAGCTGGACGGCCATTTCGCGCCCAAGGGGTTCGCGGATGAAGACCGTCTGTGGCCCAAGGGTGACAGTGCTTTCAGCGGTTATCAGTTGCTGCTGGAGTACTTCAGCTTTCGCGAGAAGTTCATGTTTGTGACGCTTTGTGGTCTGGAGCAACTGAGCATCGCTGCCGGTACGCCCTGGTTCGAACTGGACGTGGTGCTGCGTGAGGCATGGCCGCGCGAGTTCAGTG
Organism: Pseudomonas sp. F220; assembly: GCF_057813935.1. Lineage (NCBI taxonomy): Bacteria > Pseudomonadati > Pseudomonadota > Gammaproteobacteria > Pseudomonadales > Pseudomonadaceae > Pseudomonas > Pseudomonas sp. F220. The sequence goes on along the minus strand of NZ_JBVASJ010000115.1, from coordinate 529 downwards.
TGAGCAGCGAGCATATTCGTCTGCATGCCGTGCCGGTGATCAATCTGTTTGCGCTGGAGGCCGACCCGCTGACCCTGGCGCCGTTGCAAACGGATTATCTGCTGCGCCCCATGCGTCTGCAGGACGGCCATACCGAAATCTATTCAGTGGACCGGGTCACCTCCTCAAAAAACGCCGTGCGTCACGACTATGTGCCGTTCACCAGTTTTCGCCACAAGGGCGGCATGCTGCGCGACGATGCCCCCGAACGTTATTTTCATACCCGTTTGAAGCGCTCTGCCAAGGGCTTGCATGACACCTGGCTGATTCTGGGCGGTGATGGCTTCGACAAAGACCGATTGCACGGCAGCGAAAGCTTGTCGTTGCGCTTGACCGGCACCCATGGACTGTTACCGCGCAAAGCGCTGCAAAGCACCTTGCTCGACACCGTGGTGCAATCCACTCAGGTCGGCCTGCAGGTACGCAACCTGTGTGCCCCCAGCTTGCCTTGTTACCCGCCAAACCATGATCGCTTTCATTGGCGGGTGCT
>NZ_JBVASJ010000114.1:0-838 GCF_057813935.1 Pseudomonas sp. F220 | reverse complement strand
GGCCCAAATAGCCGGGTGAACAAGTTGCCCATGCGATATGTTGCTCCTTGAAAAAGAGTTAGCCAGAGGGAGTCGTAAGTCTCAGAGACTCGGTTTCATGCCCGCTTAGTTGTGGTAGAGGTGGCATGTCCAACGCTTGCTTGGCCGGGCCGCTGAACCCTTGCACGCCGCTTTTTTGGGGCGCGCAAGGATTCCAGAAAAGAAGCACAACTGTCCAATGCATAATCAGTCAGCAATTAATGCGTTTGGCGCGCCAATTGATTTGATGCGTCTTCAGCACCTAGCGGCATGGGGTGACAACTGTGCCAACCTCTCATGGGACTAACTTTTGCTAACAGGCCGCGAGCGTTGCCGTGGGGAGCGCAGCGGGTCTGATGTCAACATCGCGCCAGGTCCCGCACTCGATCCGATGTCAGGTTTTGGTGCGCGCTCGATGGCAGGTTTTGACAGGTTCTCGCACCGCCCCGATGTCAAGTTTTGACAAGTCGCTTGCACTGGTATCCAAGCACAGGTATCCACGGCTTTAGCCTGATCCTGCTGGATACCGGACTGTGCAATTCAGGTGTTATCAGGTTCCCGGCGTTGGTTACCAAGCATTTGGTTACCAGCGCGGTTACCACGGTTCCCATCATTCTGGACTGTCGTGACAGTGTGTGGTGACTGGACCTTGGCAAGGTTATGGAAGCCATGGTTACAGGTAAGGTTTCAACCGAACACAGAGTTTTCGGAGGCCCTAAAAAGAGATGGCCCCAGCACCAAACGACCGATGCAGGCGCATCTGTAACAGGACAGGCTGTAACAGACGGTGTAACGGCAAAACGCGCTGTTTCACACAGTG
>NZ_JBVASJ010000113.1:0-852 GCF_057813935.1 Pseudomonas sp. F220 | reverse complement strand
GTATCCGATCCATAAAGCACACCTACCGGTAGATGCGCCTTGTGTTTACCGTGGCATCTCTGGCGAGCAGTTCCATGGCAGTAGTGCTTCGTAGTCGGCCACCGACTGCGCATGCGGCAATCGCTCAAGTACGTGGCGCAGCCACGTATAGGGCTCCTGGCCGTTGACCTTGGCGGTCTCGACCAAGCTATAGATCTGCGCACTGGCGCTAGCACCTTTGGGCGTATCGCTAAACAGCCATGCTTTACGACCGATCACGAACGGCTTTATCGCTCTTTCGGCGGCGTTGTTGTCGATCGGTAAAAAACCGGCCTCCACATAACGTTCCAGGCGACTCCAGTTGCTGGCCAGATAACCGACAGCCTTACCCAGCACACTTTGCGAAGTGACCTGCGGCTGTGTTTTTTCCAGCCAGCTTTTTAGCTGGGCCAGGATCGGCAGGCTCTTGTCCTGACGACCGATAAAACGTTGCTCATCACTGCTGTCCTTGAGTTCACGCTCGATGCCGTACAGCTTGTTGATCATCGTCAGTGCTATGTCGGCGCGGCCCGTCTTGCCTTTGGGCTGTACTTTTTGTGCGTCGACGAACTTGCGTCGCACATGGGCCATGCACGCCAGCCGTTCAACTCCCGGCTGCAACGCCAGTGCGTTATAACCCGCGTAATCGTCGGTCATCAGGTAGCCGCGATAATCGGCGAGCAGGCGTAGCGGTACCTCCTGCGCTCGGCTGGTGGTGTAGTCAAACAACACTACTTTTCGATCCGGTGGCCCACTGGCTTGCACCCACATCCAGGATTGACTGGTCGGGTCTCGATCCGGCTCTTTAAGCACCTGAACCCGGGTTTCATCGCA
>NZ_JBVASJ010000112.1:0-865 GCF_057813935.1 Pseudomonas sp. F220 | reverse complement strand
GCCGGATGAGTCAGTTTGGTCAGCTCGTCACGCAGTGCCGTAAACTCGCCAAAGTCGCGCGGGTCACCGCCGACTCGAATACGCATTTCAAATAACGCCGTCATCCAGCTTCCTTTCCTTTACGGGTTTACGGCATAGACAGATAGTTCTGCCGCCTCAGGTGACGCACCAACACTTTCCCCTCGGGCGCCAGGGTCGTGCCGAAGGTCACCCGCTCGCCCCCTTTCAATTGCGCGTCCAGGGCGTATTCCAGATGACCCGGCAGGCTTTGTGGCAACAGTTCAATGCTCATCGTCGCCAATCTCGGCTCGTACTTGAGCAAGGTATCGACCAGGGTGCCCATCAGTTCATGCGCCGCACCCGGCATCCCTTGCAGAATCAGCCCCATATCCGGCAAACCGTAATCCGGCAGGTGACTGAGTGTCCCCGCCCGGCTATTAAGAATGCGTTGCAGATTGTCCAGCACCGACAGGATGTGCTGGTCCTCTTCGCGGACGCGATACAGGTCCAGTTCCCCGTTGAAATTCTGCAGGAGCATTTCGTAAAGCGAAGGGTTCAACTCACTCACGGGTTATTCCTTTGCCAAGGCGTGCAGGATCAGTTGGTTGTTGCCCAGCTCGATGACTCGCGCCTGATCCGGGTCCAGCTCATCTCGGCTCAACATCAGACGCCAGGTATTTTTCTGGGTATCGGGCGTACGAAACAGCGCCACCACCGCGACAAACCGGGCATCTTTATCCAGGGGGACGTTCAGTTGCGCCCCCTCCCCCGGTTTTACCACCAGGGTTCGCTGCGCCAGCAAGTCGGTGCGTAGCACGCTGTCGCTATCGCTCAGCACACTGTCATACGTGGTTTTTTTCACCGC
>NZ_JBVASJ010000111.1:0-968 GCF_057813935.1 Pseudomonas sp. F220 | reverse complement strand
TTGGAGGGTGAAGCCCTGGCCCTGGCCGACAGTGACGGCGTGGAGGCGGCGCTTGCCTGGCTGGCTGCCCGGCCCGACGTGCAGACCGGGCGCCAGCGTTGGCTGTTGCGCCTGTTGATGGCGCGAGTGGCTGAGCAATACGCCAAGAGTGACCTGGCCATGCACCTGCTCGGCGAACTGGATGCCAGCGCCCAGCACCATGCCCTGGCCGCCTGGGAGCCGGAGCTGAATTTCGAGGTCAAGGCACGCCTGCTCAAGCTGTTGCGTTTGAAAGCACAGCGCAACGATACCGACAAACCCACCCTGGCTCGGCGTACCGAGGCGTTGCTGGCGGCGTTGGTGGCCATTGACCCGGTTCGTGCTGCGGTGCTGTGCGGCTAACTCTCAATCATCAGGACTATCTGTGTGAGCATGGAAAATTTGACACTGCGCTACTTCGACGCGGAGATGCGCTACCTGCGCGAGGCCGGCAAGGAGTTCGCCGAAGCATTCCCGGATCGGGCAGCCCAGCTCAACCTGGACAAACCGGGTGCGCAAGATCCGTATGTGGAGCGTCTGTTCGAAGGATTTGCGTTCTTGATGGGGCGCTTACGCGAAAAGCTCGACGATGACTTGCCGGAGCTGACCGAAGGGCTGGTCAGTTTGCTGTGGCCACATTACCTGCGCACTATTCCCTCGCTGTCGGTGGTGGAACTGATCCCCGAACTGGCGCAAATGAAAGTTGGCGAGTTGATTGGCCAAGGGTTTGAGGTGTTGTCGCAGCCAATCGGCACGCAGCGCACACGCTGCCGCTACACCACCACCCAGGACCTGATGTTGCAACCGTTGGCGCTGGAGTCGGTACGACTGGCCTACGAGCCGGATGGCCGCTCGTTGTTGCGACTGCGTTTTGCCTGCGGTGCGTTGACGGATTGGAGCCAGATTGACCTGAGTCGCCTGCCGTTGTACCTCAATGGCGACGCGCCGCT
>NZ_JBVASJ010000110.1:0-983 GCF_057813935.1 Pseudomonas sp. F220 | reverse complement strand
GTCAGATGGCGTTAAAACGAATGGGGCGGCGGGCTTGGCCATGTGCACTACTGCTCAGTGAGGTCGAAGTCTGGTCAGTATATCGATATGCTTTTAGATAAACGAATTACACGCTCAGGACACTAGCGTTGACGAAAGGTTTCTTCCCTGTTCCGTCGACCATCTGTCGTTTCTGCTCTGTCACTGCTTGTAAGCACTTTATGCATTTCGAACCCTGCTTTCGAAGATCCTTTTTGGCAATGCCGGCTCTGCCGGAATTTGGCCAGAGGGCTTCTCTTTTGTGATGGCTGGTGTCATTAGGTGCATCTCGCTGGCGTCCGGTCGCCTGAGTTGCTTGGCAAGATCCGGATACTTCAGTTGCCCTCGACTAGCAAGGTTGTGTCTCATGTCGCGGGCAGCAGGTTTTTTTTGGTTCTCTGGCGTCAGCTGGATGCGTAAATCAGGCACCTGTACTCAGCCAGCTTCGCCTAAAAGCTGTTGCTGGAGAGGGGGAGGGTTCGATTGCTCCAATGGTATTCGTCTTCTGTAGCCTCGGTGTCTTGGCTGCGGAGTTGGGCGTAAAACTCATTTTGCTCGTAACCTTTAGTAGTGTTTTGGCTTGGGCCCGGTCGCGCAAGTAATGAGGCAGGTAAAGCTACGGGAGGCTGTAGCAATCTGGATTCCTTTGGTCTAGGTGGCATCCATCACGTTTTTCCCTGTCGGCAGTGCTTCTGAAAAGCTAGCTTTATATTCTTATCCAGGGGCTGAGCATGGAGTGTTTGCGGTCCAGCGTTGGGTTGCCAGTGTGCGGCCATTGCAAGGGGACGGCTGCAAGGGGGGGTGTCCGCTATGGCGCCTAAGTATTCATATATATAGGGGTGTTGACAGCAGCGAGTAACGCTGTAGAATTCGCCTCCCGCTAACGAGTGATCGGAAGCGCCAAGTGGTTGAAGTTACAAAGGAAACTTTGAAAGCTTCGAAAAATAACCGCTTGACAGAGACAG
>NZ_JBVASJ010000109.1:0-1024 GCF_057813935.1 Pseudomonas sp. F220 | reverse complement strand
GTCGAGCTGGATATCAAAGTGGCCGTGTTTGACCCCGTGCTTTTCGTTTTTCTGAATCGCCACCGTAATCGGGTGAAAATCCTCTATTGGGAGCGCAACGGCTTTTGCCTTTGGCTCAAGCGCCTGGAGTCCGAGCGTTTCAAAACATCGCCCGACGCCACCGAGGAAGCCATCGTATTGACCGTCCAGGAATTGAACTGGTTGCTCGACGGTTTTGATCTTTGGCGCAACCGTCCGCATCAGGTTTTGACTCCAAGATTTGTCGCCTGACGGGTATAATCCGGCGCATGATTTCCATGCCCGAAGATCTTCCTGATGATCCTGTTTTACTCAAGCAAATACTGCTTGAGGCGCTCAGTCGTCAGGAGGAAACTGCTCAGGCTTACCAGATCCACATCGTCGATCTGAAAGAGCAAATCAAGCTGCTACGCGATCGTTTGTTCGGTCGAAAATCCGAGCAGACCGTTGAACCCAATACACCGCAACTGGCGTTGTTCAACGAGCCCGAAAGTGAACCGATGCCTCTCGTCGATGACCCTGAAGAGGAAGCCGTTGCACCAACGCTACGCCGTGGCAAACGCAAGCCGCTGTCCGCGGATCTGCCCCGCATCGAAATCATCCACGAGCTTCCCGAGCACGAACTGACCTGCGCCTGCGGTTGCCGCAAACACCCCATCGGCGAAGAAACCAGCGAGCAACTGGAGATCGTGCCGATGCAAATTCGGGTGATCAAACACATCCGCAAAGTTTACGGCTGCCGTGGCTGTGAAACGGCCCCGGTCACCGCTGACAAGCCGGCTCAGTTGATTGAAAAGAGCATGGCCAGCCCCAGCGTATTGGCGATGCTGCTGACCACCAAGTATGTCGACGGCCTGCCATTACATCGCTTCGAGACGGTACTGAGCCGACACGGTGTAGAGATCCCACGACAGACGCTGGCACGCTGGGTCATCCAGTGCGGCGAGTACTTACAACCGCTGTTGAATTTAATGCGCGATCGGTTGCTGGAAAGCCCGGTCATCCA
>NZ_JBVASJ010000108.1:0-1027 GCF_057813935.1 Pseudomonas sp. F220 | reverse complement strand
ACCCGAAAATCAGCAAAATGAGGGCGAAAATCGGCCCTGGAAATGCAAAATAAGGCCGGCAGGTTGAAAAAAACCGGCTTGGCAATGGGGGCGGTGCGAACGGGTTAATTGTTCAGCGTCTCCTTAGCACGCAACTGGATGGTGTCGTATTCGGCGACTACTTAGTTGAGGTCAACACCGACCTTGATGTGTTAGTGAGTGCTGAGACAATCCTACAGTTTGCCCCAGGAGTCTTGTTGGAGGTGAGCAATGACGGCCAAGACATTAAGTGCGATCTAAAAGTAAGTGGCCAGGGTAGGACGAGGCGAGTCCCTCAACATTTGGCGCGTCTACTGCTAAAAATTGATGGCGTTAAGTCGGTTGGTGAGCTCTGTACCCAATGCGGTACGCAAGTTGAAGATGATTTACTGACAGAACTGAGTCGCTATGTGCGCCTTCGTGTCTTCAATGCATGCAAATCAGGGATGGGCGCGCGATGATCATCCGGCGATTTAGTCCAAGGGAAGTACTCAACAAGATTCTGCCCGAACGTCACAGACTGGATATATCGAGAATTTCTGATATCAGCGATTTCAACCCAGTAGGGTTAAGGCTGGTGCAGGCCGTCCGTACAAACGTTGTCAAAGGGCAAGTCAGTGCGACCACAGGAAAGGGCTTCACACTGCTCGAGGCGACTTGTGGGGCTCTCTGCGAAGCCTTGGAGCGGCATGCTGCGGCGCACTTTCCGCAAAAGCTCGTCGTCAATAAGCGAGATATAGGCTCACAGCGAGACATTCAGGAAAGCTTCGGTTATTCCACCACCGCTCAAGTTCAAGATTTCATAGTTGCCGAGGATGTTGGCAGTGCTATGCACTTATGGGTGCCAGCTATCGAGGTTCTTTTTCCGTACCATGGCAGCGATCTAGTGTGCTGTCTCAGAAAAAACGTTCTCTTTGGACTGTGATGCCATCGCCTCTCGCGCACGCTGGATCTTGCGCAAGATGTCTTCACCTTTTGCATTCCAGACGTATAGGCTTGGCTGAGCATT
>NZ_JBVASJ010000107.1:0-1044 GCF_057813935.1 Pseudomonas sp. F220 | reverse complement strand
ACTCAGTTCAATTTGTTCGTCTTCACTGAGCACGATGTCCTGAGAGTTCATGTGATCACTCCAAGTACTGACTGACCACAGAAGCATAGCTCAGGCTAGAAACTTATTTAAGAGACAGGACACTAGGAGCCCTCAATGCTTCGAAGGGATTAGAATCAGCTTCATCTAAAGTAATAAAAACGTACAGTCCGTATGAAATGGGACCGCTCGGCGATTCTAATGATCCACATTCCACAGCTTCAACTTTCAGAAGTGGTACCTACACAGAAAAAGTGGCAGAAACAGATATATATCTGTATAGGGATTATGGTGGATCCGCCAGGGTTGACGGCCGATTCTGGACGCCTGAATCATCGAAAGGACCTTTGCAGTCTCAAATGGATAGTGCGGTACTGCCTGAGTGGGGGAATACCTTTGATAATAAGGCTATTATGAGAATTCCTGCTGGAACGACCTATTATGAAGGCCCGGCTGCGGCTCAAACCGGGACGAAAGGAACGTTTCCTACATTGCACGGTGGGGGTGTGCAAATATTTTTACCGAAACCACAAGTTGAGTGGATTATAAAAAAATGAATACAAGAAAATTAGTTGAAAAATGGATTGGTAAAAGGGATTCGTTCTATTTTTTTCTTCCCGATGGGCCTTATGGAAGACCTTTCGACAACCAATATGTTGTTAAGGAAATACAATGGCTGGACGATGGCTGTAATGTGGAGTTTTCTGATGAAATTTCACTTTGCTTCGTTGGGGTAATTGATTTTGTGGAAGAAATGAATAACCTGGTAATTCGCAACTTCACCACGTGTACCTTTAAAATAAACGGTGAGGTAATTAAAGCGTATAGCGACGGTGAAGTTACCCTGAATGGTTTTTAAAGGAGGATGTTGAGTCTTTTACTGCTGGCGCAAGTCCAGTTAGGGAGACGCTGAACAATTAACCCGTTCGCACCGCCCCCATTGCCAAGCCGGTTTTTTCAACCTGCCGGCCTTATTTTGCATTTCCAGGGCCGATTTTCGCCCTCATTTTGCTGATTTTCGGGTCA
>NZ_JBVASJ010000106.1:0-1063 GCF_057813935.1 Pseudomonas sp. F220 | reverse complement strand
GGTGTATTCGAGTTCGGAGAAGGTCTTCTGCACGCGCGTAACGCTCACGGAGAGGGTGGTTGGTTGAAGGTACTCAGTGTGCCAAGGGTGGGGACGGTTGGCTATTTTTGCAGCGTCTCCCTAAGTAGCATCTCCAAAGCTTGGATTGGCGTCTCGACAATAGGCTGCCCACGCACGTTGAACGACGTGTTTAAAAGCACCGGTAGACCAGTGATCACTTCAAATGACTTGAGCAAGCGATGGATTTCAGGGTTTCGCGATTTGTCGACGGTCTGCACTCTCGCCGTACCGTCGACGTGCGTCACAGCCCCCAGTGCTTCCCGGTAGCCATCACGCACCTCGACGATCTCTAGCATGTAGGGTAAATCGACATTGCAATCAAAGAAAATCTCGGCAGACTCACTCGTCACCATTGGTGCGAAGGGCCGGAAGTCTTCTCGGTACTTAATCCAACGGTTGATATGAAGCCAAGTTTCCTTTTTTCTCGGATCCGCCAAGATTGATCTCGCGCCCAGTGCTCGTGGGCCGAACTCGCTGCCCAGCGTTAATGAGAAATGACCAAATACCTTCCCTTTAGACAATTGCGTGGCTATCACTTGCGTATCGACTTTACTGATTTTTACCCTGTTCGAGTATTTATTGAGCGCTAGAAATACATCGTTAAGATCATAAATTACGCCAAGGAAATCAGTGTCGAACAGTGCTGTTGGAACGTGCCCCGTCGACCAATACAACGCGGCTGCGGCGGCACCAATCGCTACACCAGCATCATGTTGAGCCGGCAACAGAAAAAAGCTCTTGGGCGAGAGGCTTGTCCTGATCTTGTGATTGGCGACCGAATTTAATGCGATACCTCCAGAGAAAACGATATGGTCTTGACTTACCGCATACTTATTGAATCGGTCCAGCAGTGCCAACTCTAAGTCGGCCTGGACTCTAGTGTCCTGAGCGGTTAATTCAATAACTTATTCTTTATCGCCCCCAGCTTTGCTTTGTTTACGGAGCTGATGATTGATTCAGCCGTCTTATTCCACCTGAAGGGCTTGGCTGAAAGGTCATTGTG
>NZ_JBVASJ010000105.1:0-1091 GCF_057813935.1 Pseudomonas sp. F220 | reverse complement strand
CGGAAGTGACCGTTAGCGGTGACGGTCATTACCGCAAGCTGGAGAACACCAACGGGCCAGACGTTCTAAAAGAGGCTGATGGTTCGTTGCGCGGCTACCTTTCCATCCACTATTTAGTGCCCATCGCTGGGGGCGAGTATCGGGTGAATGGCAATCCCTCGCTCCGTGTCCATGCTGAAGCGAGCGTTAGCAGTGCCACTATTACAGAGCTGCCAAATGGCACAGAAGTGACGATCAGTGGGGAAGGTGAGTTTCGTAAGCTGGTACGGGTGAACCAGTACGTTAACTTCAATTCGCTGGAGAGCGCGCAGGAACCAATGGCGGACCGCATCGTGGTGCTTGATCAACCCATAGCCATCAAGGCGGGTGACTTGATCGGTCACATCGGTGATTACCAAGACAGTGGTGCAGAGCAGCCCGAGAAGAAGTTGCACGTTGAAGTGTTCAGCGGCGATGACGTGGAAGACTTCATCAAGGACAGCCGTGACTGGGCGCAGCGGCTACCCGCCGACAGCAAAACCTGGCTGAAGCTTGCCAAGGGCACTGCTGTGGTGGCGCATCAGGCTTGTTTCAGCGCTACACAGCCGCCCACCTTGAGCGCCGCCCACACGCCGAGTGCTACCGACCTCTTGGTTCCCAAGAGTTTGCTCGATGGCTTGTCTGCCGAGAGCAAAATCGCTATCCCGGCTACGAGTGAGCGCAAAGCCTGCAACTGGTACCGCCTTCAAGGGTTGCTCAATGATGCAGATAACACGCTGCCCGACGGCTGGGTGCGCGAAGAAGTGAGCGTCACGCCTTGGGTCAGTCCCTGGTCATGGGAGGGCTACGACGTCATCTTCAACTACGACACCCCACGGCAAGCGTTGGCCTCTTCTCTTCGTGCGACTAACCGCTTCAGTGACGAGCAACTCGAATGCCATGCCCCTTTGGCCGATGCGTCGGACAAGGGGCCGATGAAGACTCGTCTGTACGACATCATCGACCGTGACCATGATGGAACCATAACCGCTAAAGAGCTGAAAGCCGCGATAGGCATTCCGGCCTACGCACAGTCGCTTTCGCAACTGATCATCTATTACGAAAGCGAGTGG
>NZ_JBVASJ010000104.1:0-1094 GCF_057813935.1 Pseudomonas sp. F220 | reverse complement strand
GGCGGCCGCGACAACTGAGTGCAACACCTCACCCTCCGGTAAGGTGCCGCCATGTCCTATACAGAACTCAGCGTCGAAGAACGCGCCACGATCCAGGTCGGGCAATATCAAGATCTTAGTCAGCGCGAGATAGCTCGAATGCTTGGCCGAAGCCCCTCTACTATCAGCCGCGAGCTTCGTCGTAATCGGTCCCTCAATGGGGGTTACGTTGCCCACGTCGCACAAGCTCACTCTCGCGAGCGCCGTACAGTTTGCCGCCCGGCCAGAAAATTGGTCATGGGCAATGAACGTTTCGAGCTGGTGCTTCATTTGCTTCGAGAACGCTTTTCTCCAGAACAAATCGCGGGCAAGCTGCGCGTCATGAAGATCAATTTCGAAGAAGCCTACGTTTGCCGGGAAACCATCTATAAAGCGATCTATGCGATGCCCGTCGGGGAGTTGCGCAAGGAGCTGGTGCAGTGTCTGCGACAAGGCAAGAGCACACGTAGGCCGCGCGCTGGGGGCGTTGATCGTCGCGGCCAGATTCCCGATATGGTCAGTATTCACCTGCGCCCGCCGGAGGTTGAAGACCGTTTGATGCCGGGGCATTGGGAGGGCGACTTGATCAAGGGGAAGAACAACGCCTCGGCGGTCGGGACGCTCGTTGAGCGCTCCAGCGGCTACTTGATGCTGGTGAAAATGAATGACGCGACGGCGACGTCGGCGGTCGAAGGGTTCAGCGCGGCGCTCAATGGCATGCCGCTGGCAGCTCGTAAAAGCATGACGTATGACCAGGGTAAGGAAATGGCCAAGCACGCCGAACTCACTCAGAAGACGGGCATCGCTGTTTACTTTGCTGACCCGCACAGCCCCTGGCAGCGCGGGACCAACGAGAACACCAACGGCCTTGTCCGCCAGTTTTTGCCGAAGGGAACCGACCTGTCCAAGCACACTCAGGAGGAGTTGGACAAGTTTGCGTATTTGCTGAACATCCGACCACGCAAGCGATTTAACTGGCTGTGTCCGATCGAGGTATTCACTCAGCTCATGGGCTTGCAACATGAGGCTCCTGCTTCAATTCAATAGCCGTGTTGCACTCAGCTCCTGCAACCGCC
>NZ_JBVASJ010000103.1:0-1133 GCF_057813935.1 Pseudomonas sp. F220 | reverse complement strand
CAGCGCGATTAAAGGAAAGAACCATGAATTAAGGGCAGGAAAGGTCTGTTTTTCGACCGACGCATGATTTTTTGAACCTCAAGTAGCGAGGGCATGAAAAATCGGCGGGTACTTCAGACCTTCCTTAAGTTGTTTCACTGGAGAAACACCATGAAACTTGCGCTCATTAGTAGCATCACCATTACCGCCTTGTTGTCTGGCTGTTCAGTGCCCACCGCCCCCAAGGCAGTATCAGCGCTTGACGGTCTTTTCACTGAACCCGTCATCCACTCCAGCGCCACGAGCGTCACAAACGGCAAGAACGTTTCTCTGGGCATTGTCTACAGCCAGAACACCCAGACCAATCGCGCCTACCTGAAAAACTACCAGGCCAACGCCGGTACCGGCTTCGGCCAGAGCCTGCTGGTGCAGCCGATCCACGACGCTTATGTCGCCAGCTCCCAGCCAGACCTGGCCGTCGACTGGGTCAAGGCGTCCTTGCAACGCCAATTCGGCTCGGTGACGGTTTACCCGGATATACAAAGCCTGAAAGCGGCGAAGCCGGATGTCGTCGTGGTGGTCGATACTCGCAGCCAACTGATAACTTCGCGCAGCTCGGATATTCAGGCCGACGTGACAGCCAACTTCTACGATTCAAAGCTCAACTACATCGGCACAGCACAAGGCCATGAAGCAAAAAGTTTAAGTCCGGTGTGGGCGGATTTTGAACAGACCAAAGAAATAGTTGCCGACATTAATGAGCAGCAGACTATTCAAGTTCATGCCCTGCAGAAGTTTGACCAATCGCTCAACAATTTATTGACCACGCCGACAGGTAAACTTTCGATGGTGAGTGAAACAGTGCGCACGATAAAGTAATGACACGTGCGAAGGTGATATCAATGGTAATGGCTCATCGCGGGTAAGCCCCATTCCTACGAAGGACCGCGCAACACCCTTAGGAGCAAGGGGACGCCCGGTTCTTGCCCGCGAAGACCTCAAACCAGACAAAACATGATGTTCAGGCAATCGAGTAGGAGGCGGGGTCACCCCCGCCGTCCTCTCACACCACCGTACGTACGGTTCCGTATACGGCGGTTCAAGCTATGCGGCTAAGCCGGTTTATCGTATCCAGTATTGAGACCAGCCCCAGC
>NZ_JBVASJ010000102.1:0-1150 GCF_057813935.1 Pseudomonas sp. F220 | reverse complement strand
CCCCTCCATCTGCGTCTCCATCGCCTCGCGTGCTCGCCGTATCTTGCTCAAAATTTCCTCGCCCTTTGCGTTCCAAACGTACCGGGTCGGTCGTGCGTTCCGTAATGCTAGGAAGGCGGTAATCGAGCTTTCCAACTCACGTACGGAGCCGAAGCTGCCGTCGCGCAAGAACACGGTAATGTCCCTGAAAAACCGCTCGACCATGTTCATCCACGAGCTGGAGGTCGGTGTGAAATGCACATGGAAGCGCTGATGTTTCGCCAGCCAAGCCTTCACCTTTGCGTGCTTGTGTGTCGCATAGTTATCCACGATCAGATGCAGCTGGAGATGCTTGGGCGTTTCCTTGTCGATTTTCTTGAGAAAAGCCAACCACTCCTGATGACGGTGCTGGCGCTCGATGCTACTGATCAGTTTGCCCTGGAGATAATCCAGCGCTGCGAACAGCGTGACCGTGCCGTGGCGAGTGTAATCATGGGATTTTGTTTGGATATGACCGATCCCCAGAGGCAGCCCAGGTTGTGTGCGTTCCAAGGCTTGCACCTGACTTTTCTCGTCGCAGCAGAGCACCAACGCCTTGTCTGGCGGGGCCAGATACAGACCGATGACATCCCAGAATTTCTCCTCGAACTGCGGGTCGTTCGACAGTTTGAAGGTACGTGTCAGATGAGGTTTCAAGTCATTGGCCGCCCACAGTTTATGCACGGTGGTCGCTGATATGCCGGCGGCACGGGCCATGCTTCGGCAGCTCCAGCGGGGCTCGCCGATACGAGGTTGAGTGACCTGTTCGAGCACGCGGCGGATCGTGTCAGCAGGCAGAGGGGATTTGCGTCCTCGGCCAGGCTTGTCGAGCAGGCCTTCCAATCTGAGCGCCTGAAAACGCTGGCACCAGTCGGTGACCGTAGGGCGAGAGAAACCTGTCAATCGCACGATTTCTTCTCGCGTTGATCCTTGCGCTGCCAGCAAGATGACGCGGGCTCGACGGCCATCGCGCTGACTGATGGTGGCGGAACGTACGCGACGGCTCAGTTCGGCAAATTCTTCGGGGCTAAGCGTAATGTCCAGAGCGCTCACCAGGAACTCTCCAAGGTAGGAATGGCACCTGAAGTGTAGTGCAAGCATGGAGAAATTTATTTCGCAAACAGCACACTAG
>NZ_JBVASJ010000101.1:0-1159 GCF_057813935.1 Pseudomonas sp. F220 | reverse complement strand
GGAGACGCTGCAAAAATAGCCAACCGTCCCCACCCTTGGCACACTGAGTACCTTCAACCAACCACCCTCTCCGTGAGCGTTACGCGCGTGCAGAAGACCTTCTCCGAACTCGAATACACCGGCAAGAAAAAGCAGACTCGCCGAGATCGCTTCCTGGCTGACCTTGAACAGCTGGTGCCCTGGGCACAGCTGGAGGCGCAAGTGGCGCCGTTCTATAGCGACACCACAGGCAAGCGCGGACGCCCTGCGATTGGGTTGTCACGCATGCTGCGCATGTATGTCGTGCAGCAGTGTTTCGGTTTCTCCGATGAAGGTTGCGAAGATGCCGTCTACGACAGCCAGGCCATCCGTGGTTTTATGGGCATCGACCTGGGCCGCGAGTCGGCACCGGATGCCACTACCTTGCTGCGTTTTCGCCGCTTGCTGGAAACCCATCAGCTAACGCGGGTGCTGTTTGAAACGATTAACCTGCATCTGGCCAGCCGGGGTCTGCTGCTCAAGGAAGGCACTATCGTCGACGCTACCCTGATCGCCGCGCCGCCCTCGGTCAAGAACCGAGAAGGCAAGCGTGATCCTGAGATGCATCAGGCCAAGAAAGGCAATCAATGGCACTTCGGGATGAAGGCCCACATTGGTGTCGACGCCACGTCGGGGCTGGTGCACAGCGTGGTAGGGACGGCCGCCAATGTGGCGGATGTCACCCAGGTCGACCAGTTGCTGCACGGTGCCGAAACCTATGTTGCGGGTGACGCTGGATACACCGGTGCGGCCAAGCGACCGGAGCATGCTGAACGGGACGTTATCTGGTCGATTGCAGCCCGGCCAAGCAGTTACAAGCAGCACGGCGAAGGCAGTGTGCTGTACCGGGTCAAGCGCAAGATCGAATACGCCAAGGCGCAACTGCGTGCCAAGGTCGAGCACCCATTCCAGGTAATCAAGGTGCGCTTCAATCATCGCAAGGTTCGCTACCGTGGGCTGGAAAAGAATACGGCGCAGTTGTTCAGTCTGTTTGGGTTGGCCAATCTGATGCTGGCCAAGCGGTATTTGCAACGGGCGGCGGGATAAATCCGTCTTTAAGGCGGGGTTGACCCGAAAATCAGCAAAATGAGGGCGAAAATCGGCCCTGGAAATGCAAAATAAGGCCGGCAGGTTGAAAAAA
>NZ_JBVASJ010000100.1:0-1166 GCF_057813935.1 Pseudomonas sp. F220 | reverse complement strand
TCATGCCCTCGCTACTTGAGGTTCAAAAAATCATGCGTCGGTCGAAAAACAGACCTTTCCTGCCCTTAATTCATGGTTCTTTCCTTTAATCGCGCTGTTTCAGAGCAATTAGCCCGCATTACAGGCGTACCTCACCCATACCCATCAACCGTTTTCGCACCATCCACAGATTCGACAACGCGAACAACGTGGTCTGCTGCGCGATGTTTTTCGACAAGCCACGAAAACGCACTTTCGTATAGCCAAACTGGCGCTTGATCACCCGAAATGGGTGCTCAACCTTGGCCCGTACCTGCGCTTTCGCGTGTTCGATCTTGCGGTACACCTGAGTGATCAAGCTCTCCTTACCGTGTTTTTTGTACCGGCTGGGCCGTGCGGCAATCGACCAGATCATCTGGCGGCCCTGGTGCTCCGGGCGTTTGTCCACACCGGTGTAACCGGCATCGCCAGAGACGTATGTTTCATCACCATGGAGCAACTGATCGACTTGAGTAACGTCCGCCACATTGGCCGCCGTGCCCACCAGGCTATGCACCAAACCGGATTCGGCATCGACACCGATGTGCGTTTTCATTCCAAAGAAATATTGATTTCCTTTCTTGGTCTGGTGCATTTCGGGATCGCGTTTGCCGTCCTTGTTCTTGGTCGAACTGGGCGCATGAATGATCGTGGCATCGACCACCGTGCCTTGGCGCAGCATCAATCCACGGTCACCCAGATAACCGTTGATAACCTGCAAAATCCCACCCGCCAGCTCATTTTTCTCCAGCAAACGGCGAAAGTTGAGGATCGTGGTTTCGTCAGGAATTCGATCCAGATGCAGCCCTGCAAACTGGCGCAGGATCGTCGTTTCATACAGTGATTCTTCCATCGCCGGGTCGCTGTAGCCGAACCAGTTTTGCATCAGATGAACCCGTAACATCGCCAGCAACGGATACGCCGGACGACCGCCTTCACCCTTCGGATAATACGGCTCGATCAAGGCAATCAAACCCTTCCAGGGCACGACCTGATCCATCTCGATCAGGAAGCGCTCACGTCGGGTTTGCTTACGTTTGCCGGCGTATTCGGCATCGGCGAAGGACATCTGTTTCATCGGGGCTCAACCGTTCTGTTCGTGTGAGGTGCGTATTTCACCAGATCGGGAAGTCTTTTTCAGAGTTTCC
>NZ_JBVASJ010000099.1:0-1166 GCF_057813935.1 Pseudomonas sp. F220 | reverse complement strand
GTGCGCCAGGCATGGCGCGTTGCGCGCAAGCGCAACCAGTTTGGCTGTGGTGGCCACGCTGGTGACTTGGAGGTGAAAGTCCTCTACACACCCGGCAAGGGGAAGTGTTAGCCAGAGGCAAGGGTGTCGCGGGCGACTGCGAATCTGAAGGAAGCCCGAGGCAAAATGCTGGCCTGACGAACAGAAAGCGGATAGAGGCGGCGCAGCGGGGTAAGACGGCACAAATCGTCAAAGCCCGATACTTGCACGGAACGCTGTGACGTAAATCCGACAGGCATAAGCAGGAAGGTCGCGCGAATTACCCTGGGAGATCTGCCCGTTTGCCAGTGTGCTACCGAACGTCGAGAGGCGACGGGATGAGCGTGCAGAAGTCAGCCGAGGCCGTATTAAGTGACGAATAACCCCGTCACCAAGGGCCGAACAGGTTATGCCGCCAGTAGGCGTCAGAGTCTCGTCGAATGTCGAAAAAGCAGAATTCTCTCCACAAGAGGGCTGTCACCCCAAGTCCCGGACGGAATCCGGGGTTTGCGACTGGCAGTGCGCAGGCATCGGCGGCGTCTATGACGTGGACGAACGCGGAGCCGGACACGCTGATGGCGCGGGTGCTTGCACCGGCCAACCTTAAGCGTGCGTATCAACGCGTAGTCAGCAACAAGGGCGCGCCGGGTGCCGATGGCATGACGGTCGACCAGTTGGTGGACTATGTGAAACAGTATTGGCCGATCCTCAAGACTCGGCTGCTGGCCGGCGAGTATCACCCGCAAGGTGTACGCGCCGTCAAAATCCCTAAGCCCAAAGGCGGAACCCGGCAGTTGGGTATTCCCAACGTCGTGGATCGCTTGATCCAACAAGCCTTGCTGCAACAGCTCACGCTAATCTTCGATCCTCTGTTCTCGGACTACAGCTACGGTTTTCGTCCGGGTAGAAGTGCTCATCAAGCCGTCGAAAGCGCCCGCGCCCATGTGGCGTCGGGTCACCGTTGGTGCGTGGAGCTTGACCTTGAGAAGTTCTTTGATCGGGTTAACCACGACGTTTTGATGGCCCATATAGAGCGTCATATCGAAGACAAGCGAGTGCTCAGGCTGATTCGCCGTTACCTTGAAGCCGGTGTGATGTCGGGCGGGATCGTCAGTCAGCGACAGGAAGGGACGCCGCAAGGCGGCCCG
>NZ_JBVASJ010000098.1:0-1210 GCF_057813935.1 Pseudomonas sp. F220 | reverse complement strand
ACCCGAAAATCAGCAAAATGAGGGCGAAAATCGGCCCTGGAAATGCAAAATAAGGCCGGCAGGTTGAAAAAAACCGGCTTGGCAATGGGGGCGGTGCGAACGGGTTAATTGTTCAGCGTCTCCCTAGCAGCCGCCACTATCGGATCATGACCGAAGTGTGACTTAGCACCATGTGTGCCCTTGCCCTTGAGGGTGATAGTGACAGTATCGGAAGACGCCGCTACTGCACCTGGCAGCACAGCGAACATACCCACCGGCAATCCTGGCGTATTGTGTAAAGCGTAGATGCCATCGCATGGAAAGCGCTCGAACAACCCATCCGCCATCATTCGCAACGCTCCGCCCTGACCTTCTTCGGCCGGCTGAAAGATCAGGTTCAGAGTGCCAGCGAACCGGCGCGTTTTGGCCAGATAATGTGCCGCCGCCAAGAGGATTGCGGTGTGACCATCATGGCCGCAGGCGTGCATTTTTCCAACAAACTTGCTGGCATAGGGAAGCCCTGTGGCCTCCTCTATCGGCAAGGCGTCCATATCGGCGCGAATACCAATGCTCTTTGGGCTATCGCCGAGTTTTAGGCGCCCAACCACCCCGGTTCCACCCATCCCCTCATGTACTTCGTATCCCCATTCTTTTAAATTGGCGGCAACCAAGCGGCTAGTTTCGACCTCTTCAAAGCCCAGTTCAGGGTGTGCATGGATCTGCCGACGGATGCGGATGAACTCATCCTGTGTCTTCTGGATTTCAGTAATGACATAAGTCTGGTCGGGGCTGCGATTATCCATAACGGGAGTCCAGGGAGTATTTACAAGAATAACTGGCAACGAATTGGGGTATGCCCAGATGTCGCACAGCCGTGCTGGTATTAAGCATTGCACGATGCTGTCCGGCCATGTTCACACCGGACACTGAAAAAAAGTTATTGCGATAACCAAAATAGACAACAGTCAGAGCAATAGGCATAACCAGAATCACCAGATAGGCACCTACGAGAAATAGCCGCTCAATGTCAAAAAAACTTCGCTGTACAGCCCCTAAATGCTTGATAACCAGTTGAGATAAGCATGCACAGAGGTGATTATTCAGCTAGTGTGCTGCCTCAGAAAAAACGTTCTCTTTGGACTGTGATGCCATCGCCTCTCGCGCACGCTGGATCTTGCGCAAGATGTCTTCACCTTTTGCATTCCAGACGTATAGGCTTGGCTGAGCATTG
>NZ_JBVASJ010000097.1:0-1264 GCF_057813935.1 Pseudomonas sp. F220 | reverse complement strand
CGACGGTCTGACCTGGGGTCAATGTTTTCTAGCAGGGGCTGGAGCGCCTTGGCGCCCCGGAGGCAGAACGCTGTCGATCAGTAACTTGGCGCAGCTGGCCGGCCATCGGCCGGTTGGCTGCGGTAAGTCTGGTCATTTTGTAGTAGCACCCAAACGATTCGAAGGTTGCGGTTCGCCAACCGTATCGCCGCTTCCTTGCGTCCCAGTCGACCCAGCCAACGTTGCAACCGACGATCGTCGGGCTGCTCTGAATCAGGGCGCAAATGCCTTAATACCGCATGAGCCCCTTGAACCATTAGGCTGCGCACATAGCTGTCGCCTCGTTTGCTCATCCTGCCCAGGCGAATCTTCTGCCCACTGCTGTTCTGCTCAGGCACCATGCCAAAGTAGGCCGCGAACTGGCGTGCATTGGCAAAACGTTCAGGTTCGGTCTCCTTGGCCAAAAGCGCTGTGGCGATGATCGGGCCGATACCGCGCACGGTCATCAGTCGCCGGGCTGTTTTATCCTCGTTCGCGGCACTCTCCAGGCGGCCGGTCAGCACGTTGATCCGCTCGCCTAACTGACGCCATTCGCCCAGCAGCTCGTCGATCAGCTCGCGCAATAGGTCTGGCAATGGTTGTGTCGCGTCTTCCAGCACCCGAGGCAGGGTCTGACTGATAGCGACATCACCTTGTGCCAGGGTTATACCGTGCTCCATCAGCAAGCCCCGCATCTGGTTACTCATGGCTGTGCGCCGACGGACATAACCCTGCCGGGCACGGTGCAAGGCCTGCATGGCCAGTGCTGTGGCACTTTTGATGGGGACCGCCGCAATTTTGCTGTCGCGCCCCGCACGCAATATGGCCCGGGAATCATTACGATCATTTTTGGCGCCGCTGCGGTGCTTGGCCACAAGTTGCGCCGGAAGAATTCGCGCCAGATTGCCCTGAGCCTGTAGCTGCCGCGCCCATGCTTGAGCGCCTGGGCCCGTTTCCACCAGCACCACTACGGTTGGCGGCAGTTTGCGCAGGAAGGCATGAAAGGCTTCACGCGACTTGATTCGCTCTTCGTAAAGCACTTGGCCAAGGGCATCTTCTCCCGCGACCTGGAATACCTGCTTGGCAAGATCGACTGCCACTGTCGTGCATGTCGATAGATCGGTTGAAGACAGGGACTGTTTAACCGTCGTATTCTTTTTCATGGATTCGCCCTCGCTGTCGGTGGCTTCTTAGACTGCCCCCGTGGCGCATTGACGCCTCGGCGCGGGCGAGTCCATCCAATTAC
>NZ_JBVASJ010000096.1:0-1302 GCF_057813935.1 Pseudomonas sp. F220 | reverse complement strand
AGTAATGAAATGGCTACCCCCGCCGCCCCCTGTGAACGCCCACTAAGCTTTCACAGGGGGCTCACCGGAGACCGTTGCCATGAACAAAGTAGATATTGCTGCCATCGACTTGGGAAAGCACTCCTTTCACCTGCATGCTCAAGATGATCGCGGTCATGAGCTTTACCGCAAAAAGTTTACTCGAGCGGCGCTCCTCCAACGCCTGGCGAACCTCGAGCCCTGCACCGTCGCGATGGAAGCCTGTGGCGGAGCCCATTTCATGGCGCGGGAAGTCGCCAAGTTGGGGCATACACCCAAGCTCATTGCGCCTCATCTCGTGCGTCCTTACGTGAAAAGCAACAAGAACGACTTCGCTGATGCCGAAGCAATTTGCGAGGCGGCGAGCCGTCCAAACATGCGCTTCGTTTCGCCCAAGACCGAAACGCAGCAAGCGCTGGCCATGCTCAATTCGATCCGTGACTCGTTCATCAAGGACCGCACAGCCACCGTCAATCGGATTCACGCCGGGCTGCTAGAGGTCGGGATCAGCCTGGCAGCAGGTTTCAAACCCATCAGAGAGCTGCCGATTCTGCTGGATGAGTGTTCATTTTCTCCGCGCATCAAAAAGCTGCTGATGTGGCTGCACAGCCACTTCAACTACCTGGACGGGCAGGTCAAAGCGTTGGACAAGGAAGTCGAGTGCCAGGCCGCTGAAGATGATCTGGCGGCTCGTTTGATGACCATGCCCTGCGTCGGGCCGATCACCTCCAGCGTCCTGGCTGCCGAATTGGGCGATGGCAAACAGTTCAAATGCGGACGAGGCTATTCGGCCTCGATCGGACTGGTGCCCAAACAGCATTCCACTGGTGGCAAGACCGTATTGTTGGGTATCAGCAAGCGCGGTGATCGGAACCAGAGGCGCCTGCTCATCCAGTGTGCCCGTGTTTACTTGATACAACTGGACCGACAGAAAGGCTGGCTGGCGGACTGGGTCCGGCGGCTATTGGCCCACCATCACTCCAACCATGTGGTCTGCGCGCTAGCCAATAAGCTGGCGAGGATCGCCTGGGCGATTGCGGCACACCACACTGAATTCGATGCAGGGCCAGCCGCGATGAACGCCTGACCCTGCTGTCACCCGAGCACCACCCACTTGGTTTTGCGATGCTGGATAACTGATGACGTGAACGGCTAACCGGCCTGACGACAACCCTGAGCTCCCATACGGCTGAAAGGCCGTTCTAGTAATTAGGATCGTCGGGCATCGATTCTCATCGAGGCGCGGGGCCACCACCCCACTCAGACGCCGGATAGATGAAAGCA
>NZ_JBVASJ010000095.1:0-1681 GCF_057813935.1 Pseudomonas sp. F220 | reverse complement strand
ACAGGTGTGAGGCCCGTTGTTACGCAGAACCAACAAAGTGCCACGTTGTGACATGCCGTCAAATACGCCATCCCGGTCATCGAAATGGGCATCCAACTGACTGGCCTGACAGACACTTCCCTTATGGTCCACCGCGGCCTGTACAGGGGCAGACAGCACGATAGCTGTGGCCAGGAACGCCAGCGGCCAAGTGTATAAACGCGATAGACCTTTCATTCTGCTCTCACCGGTAGGCCACCTAACGCCGACGAATGCCATCTGGTGGACTTTAACTTGCTGAAGTCATGAAAGTAGCACGCAGGGAGAGGGAGGAAGCTGAACGATAACGCCATCACTCTAAAGCTCAAGGCAGTGGTCAACTGTGACCGGACCCGAGCCCGAGCCGCCTGAGCAGGCGCTCCATCGGCGCGAGCCCTCCCCGACGATTCTTGCCGGGGCGCTCCCGATGAAGCCAAAAC
The DNA here is from genome assembly GCF_057813935.1 of Pseudomonas sp. F220. Taxonomy (NCBI): domain Bacteria; kingdom Pseudomonadati; phylum Pseudomonadota; class Gammaproteobacteria; order Pseudomonadales; family Pseudomonadaceae; genus Pseudomonas; species Pseudomonas sp. F220. The sequence continues at coordinate 1,223 of NZ_JBVASJ010000095.1, read as the reverse complement.
CGTTGACGAAAGCAGTTCAGGACTACCTGATCCGACGGCCCAAGGCACGGCGTAAAACGCTTGCTATGTAGGTGGACGCGCAGCGCGCCCACGCCAGGCTTTTACTAATATTCAATGGCGAGAGGTGAGACGCCAGAATCAAACAGTCGAGACGTTACAGGGTGTGTTTTAGCGAAAGACAATAATCCGAGAGCGATTTAAGAACTGTCGCTCAACGAGGTATTGGACTCAAGGCTGCTGCCGTGTTGCCGCCAACACAATCTCCCGGATGCACACATGTTGCGGCTGTTCGTAGGCATAACGAATCGCTGAGGCGACGTCGTCGGCACCGAGTACGGTGCCACCCATGTCTTGCTTCCACGCCTGATAACCGGTTTTGATCGCTTCGTTGGTGGTGTGGCTGAGCAGCTCGGTTTCCACGGCGCCAGGTGCAATGGTGATCACTCGGACGTTGTGCGGTGACAGCTCTTCACGCAGGTTTTCCGAAATGCCATGGACCGCGAACTTGGTGCCTACGTAAGCCACATGGTTGGGGAAGGTCTTACGCCCTGCCACTGAGCTGACATTGATGATGGTGCCGTGCTTACGTTCGATCATGCCGGAGACCACCGCGTGGATACCATTGAGCAGCCCCTTTACATTGACGTCGAGCATTTGCTCCCATTGCGCCGGATCCTGTGTGCTCATCTCGCCCAGCAGCATCACTCCAGCGTTATTGATCAGCCCGTCGGCGGGACCAAATTGCGTTTCAGCTTCACTGACAGCCGCCAACAAGGCACCACGGTCGGTAATGTCGACGCCACGGCACAAAGCATTCGACAGCCCGAGTGCCTCCAGGCGGTCGATGCGCCGGGCGAGCAGCAGCAGTGGGTGGCCCGCCGCCGAAAGTATCCGCGCCGCCGCTTCGCCAATCCCTGAACTGGCCCCGGTGATGATGATCAATGGTTTGGTCATGTGTGAATCTCCTGAAATACGAAAAATAAATAACTAAGCTTGGCCCACAGTATATTTGCTGCTATTAGGCCTGAAAAATGCCTTATTCCTCTAACTGGCATCGGAATAAACTATGGATATCCGTCATCTCAAGGCCTTTCTAGCCGTCTTTGAGGAGCGCAATATCACGTCGGCGGCGCAGCGTTTGTTTATCAGCCAGCCGACGCTCTCGGTGACCATCAAGCAGCTGGAGCAAGAGTTGGGTACGACGCTGTTCATCCGCCAGCCAC
>NZ_JBVASJ010000094.1:0-1908 GCF_057813935.1 Pseudomonas sp. F220 | reverse complement strand
CGCTGCAAAGCACCTTGCTCGACACCGTGGTGCAATCCACTCAGGTCGGCCTGCAGGTACGCAACCTGTGTGCCCCCAGCTTGCCTTGTTACCCGCCAAACCATGATCGCTTTCATTGGCGGGTGCTCAGCCATTTGGGTTCGAACTTCTTGCCGATGCTCGATAGCGCGCAAGTCCTGCGTGGCACCTTGGCGTTGTACGACTGGACCGATAGCGAGCTGAACCGGCGTCGGTTGGAAGCGATTGTCGAGGTTCGCCATCACCTGGTGCAGCGTTTCGAAAAAGGCTTTTTGCTGCGCGGAGTGGATATCGAAGTCACGCTGGATGCCAATGGTTTTTCCGGGGAGGGCGACATCAGTCTGTTTGGCGAGATGCTCCACCGCTTCTTTGGCCTGTATGCCGACATTCATTTATTCAACCAGCTCACGCTGATCTTGCAACCTACTGGAAAGTGCCTGCGATGGAACGAGAACCACAGTCAGCGTATTCCCGGCTGAAAGCCGCCGGATTACTGGACGCGCTGCAAGGGCGGGTCGCCGAGGCCAACCTGTACCGTTTCTGTCAGTTGCTGGAACAGGCTTTGCCCAATCACCCGTCCTTGGGGAGCACCGCGCACCCGGCGGATGACCCGGTGCGTTTTCGGCCCGAACCCGGTATGGGGTTCCCCGTGAGCGAGTTGAAGGCGATTGAAACCGACGAAGATCATCCCGAACGTCCGGCGACGGTACGCACTCGCCTGTTGGGCCTGTACGGCGTTGACTCGCCGATGCCGACAAGTTTCCTGGACGATATCGCTCAGCGTCGCGAAGGTCATGAAGCCCTTGAAGCGTTCCTGGATATTTTTAATCACCGGATCTTCACTCAGTTCTACCGTATCTGGCGTAAGTACTCTTACCCGGCGACATTCGAAGCGGGCGGCACCGATGCGACTTCGCAATGCCTGCTGGGGTTGATTGGTCTCGGAATTCCCGGCACCGCCCAGCAGATCGCTACGCCGATATCGCGCTTCCTGGCGCTGCTCAGTGTGATGCGTCTGCCCACCCGCAACGCTGAAGGCATCATCGCGTTGGTCAAACTGCTGGCCCCCAACACCCAGACCCGAGTGACCCCGCACTGGCCACAGAAAGTGGCCTTGACGCAGCCGGCGAGCCTGGCCCGAAGTCGACCGGTGAGCCTGTCTCAGGGCACGCCTCTGGGCAGCGTCGGGCAAGACGCCAACAGTCAGTTGCACCTGGCGTTGTTCACCGAGGACCTGAACGAAGCGCGTGGCTGGTTGCCCGGCAGCCAGTTGCACAACGACTTGCTGGTGTTGCTGCGGGTGTATCTGGGCTGGCGTTGTACCGCGAAATTGCAGCTGTCGCTGCCGATAAATAGCCTGCCCAAACCGGTGCTGGGCGGTGCGACAGTGCTGCTGGGGATGACCGGTGTCTTGGGTTTGGGCGGTGAGGCCTGGCAGGTCGCAGAACACGAAACCATCACCATCAATCTAGGCCGATACCAAGGTCTTCACAGTAACCCGCAAGACCATGAGGCCCAGCATGTCGCGTACCGTTTTTAATGTGTTAAGCGTAGCAATGCTTGGCGCGTTGCTGGGGGGCTGCGGGGTGACCCAGACCGTCAGCGACGCCACCACGTCCACGGCCAAGGCCATTTTCTATAAACAAGTGAAAACCCTGCATTTGGACTTTACCGGCCGAGCGGCACTGAACACTGACGTGGCAGACATGAGTGGTTTATCCGTACCGACCATGGTTCGGGTTTACCAACTGCGCGACAACAAGGCGGTGAAAAAAACCACGTATGACAGTGTGCTGAGCGATAGCGACAGCGTGCTACGCACCGACTTGCTGGCGCAGCGAACCCTGGTGGTAAAACCGGGGGAGGGGGCGCAACTGAACGTCCCCCTGG
>NZ_JBVASJ010000093.1:0-1925 GCF_057813935.1 Pseudomonas sp. F220 | reverse complement strand
TCTGTACGACATCATCGACCGTGACCATGATGGAACCATAACCGCTAAAGAGCTGAAAGCCGCGATAGGCATTCCGGCCTACGCACAGTCGCTTTCGCAACTGATCATCTATTACGAAAGCGAGTGGCAGTACACCCCCAGTAAGTGGGATGCGCTGGACGATGTACTGGGCCATAGCGGCTCGACCCCGCACCTGAACTGGGTGGCAGAGAAAGAGCGGATCAAGCAGATAAGTTGGTGGAATGAAGTGGCGGCGAAAGTTGGATTGCCGGTAGATGGGCAGGTGTATCACTTTCATCCGGTGGGGTTGGTGGGGAATTTTTCTGCTGTAAGCGATGACAACGATCTGAAGTGGCTGAAAGTGCCGTATGGACAGCTAACGTTTGATGTCGAAGGTAATGATATTGAAGACTCTTCGAAATCCGGGCATCGATATTTTAGTCGAGTAGTACATTGGCCGGGTGGAGCATCTGGCGTAACGATTGGTCGTGGCTACGATCTTGGGCAGAGACCAAACCCGGATACGGACCTGTCAGCGGCTGGCATTGAGGAGCCGCTGCGATCATGGCTTATTGGCGCTAAAGGCCTATCAGGTCAAGCTGCGCGTGAGTATTTGAATGCGGCTCCAGAAAATATCCGTAAGAAAACTATCACTAGAAAACAGCAATATGATTTATTTTTACCTGTATATGACTACATGAAAAGAAAAGTAATTAAAATATCCAGCGATCAATTCAATGTAAGGGAGTACGGCATACTTAACTGGAAAGGTGTAAGTAGTAAAATCCAAGATATTTTGATCGACTTGATTTATAGAGGTGACTATACGCCTAGTGCGCGAGCATTCATCCAAAAGCCGTTCGTGCAAAACGATTTTAATAAAATTAAATTCGAAATTTCCAAAACAAGCAACTGGGTCAATGTTCCAGTCGACAGATATCAAAAGAGAAAGGAGCACCTATAAAATGGGGAAGAGGTTTTTTATGGTTTTAGCTATATGTATTACTGGTGTTTCTGAAGCCAAGAGCTTTGACTACAGCAAAGTATTTATGGCCGGAACAGGCTCTGTAGGAACTAATCTAGTCAGATACTTAACTTGGACGGAGGACTATTGTATCCTTATACAAAACTTAATCCCAGGCGGAAAGGGTAAAGTGCTCGCGGAGAAAGCCATTTGTTCATTAGATGGTAAGAATTTTAGTCGTGATTACGCTGATGTAGAAGTTAAAAGTGGTGAATTCAAGGATGGAAAACTTTTATTTGAAATTGGAGTTACTCCATTGCAGCCTGTAGATGAAAAAATCATGTCTTGTGAAGTCGTCTTTCATAACGATTTAGCAGATCATCTTTCTTGTAAATAAAAGATTGCTCTCGAATCTTCGAAAGAGGGGGGAGTAACGGACCCAAAAATAAACGTAAGCCCAGTGGCTTAGCGATTTCTCCCAGATTATGCGCCCCCCCCTCTTAGGCCAGTTCCAGTGCGATCGCATTTCGCTGGATCTGGCTTTATGTCAAAAGTCAGATGGGTGTAATGGACCAAGCCTCTAAAAACTGCAGGCCATCCGACTGAGTCAATCACAATGATAGCTGTATGGAGGGCGCCTACCTCCGTGAAAGGGTCAGCGCTGGCCCTAACTGGAAGTGTAGCGCGTTACCCCCGATTCTCATTTGCAGATAGCGTGAGCCCGTCGCGATGAAATGCGAGCCCACGCTGTCGAATGCAAGCTCATTTGAAATTAATGTGAGCCGGTGGCTTTGGCTGATTGTAGTTAATGTGAGCCCGAAATGTCGCTGAATGGTAACCGCTCCATGAAGCCCACATTCCAAGCCGATATTTGATGCCCGATGCTGAGCTCCCGAACTCTCTCAGGAGCCTGCCCCACATGATGCGTCCCGATGCAAAAGTCGAAAAGGTATACCTCTAC
>NZ_JBVASJ010000092.1:0-1954 GCF_057813935.1 Pseudomonas sp. F220 | reverse complement strand
AAATCACCGACTTTACTTTCACATCGTTGGCTTTCGTTGCTGGAGAGGAACCTTCTTCGGCTGAACGAATGCTTGCTGTATTCATAACTGTTTTCAATTTTGCAACATTACTCGTATCGCCGTCACGCTCCAGCAACTGCAGCATGTCACTGTACGTCTTTCTATTGACATCGCGAGGAGGATCACATACCAGCAAATTATCAAGAGAACTACCAGGAGAATCTGTAATCTCCATCTTACCTTCTGCGTAGGTACTAACTCTGGGGATCGCAGCAGTCAAGTTAAAATCCGGATATAGAGAGTTGTCCCATCTACCGTCTCGGGAGAAGGCACCACCACAAAACTCACCTGTTTCCCTTGCTACAATGCAGCCACTATGTACGTATACCAGATCACAGTAGGCGACCTCATGGGGCACAAATGTATTATTAGAAATTTCCACTTCGCCCGATTCAATCTGGCTCAATAATACAAAATTACCGTCTGGTGATAGATTCGGCGGATCCTGTCGCTCGAATGTCCCTCCATTATGAGTACCTCCACGTAGAATCCGTACGACTTTACCACCGCTTAGTATTGTTAGAGTAGAATACCTCCCAGCCAGCGGGTCGTCATACTGAAAGTCGACGACACGACTCAGTGTTCTTTCCTTTGGAGATTCTTCAGATACCCTACTAGTTAAAGGAAATGCTAGGCCATCAATATCTGCATGTGCTCCACATACACCAAGCCCAAGGGCTGTCGGGTCAATCCCACCCGATGAAATCTCTAATGATCGCCCTTTTTTCCGTATGAACACATCCCCGAATTTAGTCTTGTAAACAAGCATTCCATTCACAAGATTCATCGAGACCGAAAAAGAACAGACATGCTGATCTGCTTGCGTACTGTACAACTCAACCAGATAACCTTGATGTGCCGGCTCAATTTTCAATCGATCACTAAACTGATTGCTACAAGATCCCCCACTGCTTGGCGAGGTACACAGATCACTGTTTTTCAGATAGTCTCCAGACCATAAAAATCCAGAATCCCCGCCCCCTTCACTGACCTCTCGGGCTAAATAATTCTCCTGACCTGAAACCAGTGCTGGCATAAATAAAGCCAGTAAAAAAAAGCACGCCCCATATTTCATCTTTAATCTCCACCCCTCAGGTATCGTGCTCTATTTCGACCCAGCTCATACCGCACTAGCTCCGGAGTATCTTGAATATATTGCGCAAACCTACTCCGATCATTCACGGAAACATATGGAATTTGCCTTTCCCAAATACTACCCTGCTGATAAGTCAGATCAACTGCTACATCTCTCACCCTATCATTAAGTCCCTCCCATGCTATTGAGCCTGGCGTAACGATAGAACTGTACCGCTGCTGGGCTGCCACCACATACCGTGGATACACTATATCTTCAAACAAGATACGCTGTGCTTGCTTTGAAATCTCTCCAAACCCATCTCTATTCGCACTCACGAAATCACGCGCAACTTGATCGGATAGACCAGCACCACGAGAGAAATTTTCAGCAGAAACAGCATCCACACCAGCCGCAATTAGATCCGCACATACCCCACTGCGTGTTCTATGGCGCATATCGTAACCGCGTCCCAGCGTCACGCCCGATGCCCCTCCCGGCCAATGTAAACGTCGACTAAAATATGGGCTGTTCGGGATATCGTTCCCTTCAGCATCGAAAGTAACTTGACCCTGGCGTACAATCAAATCACTCATCCGCCGAAAAGTAGACATTCCCACCACTAACCCCACCGGATGAAAGTGATACACCTCCCCATCCAACGGCAGCCCAACCTTCTCTGCTACCTCATTCCACCAACTGACTTGCTTGATCCGCTCTTTCTCCGCCACCCAGTTCAGGTGCGGGGTCGAACCGCTATGGCCCAGTACATCGTCCAGCGCATCCCACTTCTGCGGCGTGTAGCACCACTCGCTTTCG
>NZ_JBVASJ010000091.1:0-1955 GCF_057813935.1 Pseudomonas sp. F220 | reverse complement strand
ACCCGTAAAGGAAAGGAAGCTGGATGACGGCGTTATTTGAAATGCGTATTCGAGTCGGCGGTGACCCGCGCGACTTTGGCGAGTTTACGGCACTGCGTGACGAGCTGACCAAACTGACTCATCCGGCATGTCCGGATATCGACTGGGCCAAGGTGGAGCAGTTGTGCCTGACGCTGTTCCGCGAGAATGGAGCGGATTTGCAAACCGCCGTCTCCTTTGCCCTGGCGCGTAGCCAACGCTATGGTCTGGAAGGCATGGCGCAAGGGGTGGTGCTGATTGAAGCACTTTGCAATGAATGGTCGCGGATGTGGCCGCCGATGGCCTCAGTCCGCCTGGATATCTTGGCCTGGTTGTTCGCCCAATTGCAGCCGTTGCTGCGCAGCCAAGAGATAAGCCCACGCACGGTGCCAGCCCTTACGCATCTGGATAATGAACTCATGCGTTTAAACGTACAGTTGGAACGTCAGACACAAATCCCCCAAGTTATGTTGCAGGCGCTACGTCATCAGGTGGGCGGCCTGCTGCAACGCCTGGAACGAAACCTTTACTTGGGTGAAACACTGCCTCAACCCCGGATAATACCGGAACCGGCGTTTGCGACGCCGGTGATGATTTTGCCCGCTCGGCCTATGCCAGAAGTGCCCACGGCATCCCCGCAGACCAAGCGGCGGCGTATCGCCAAATGGCTGTTTGCCGTGGCTGCGACAATCGCACTGGTCAGTGGCTTTTTGTGGCGTGATTGGTTGGCTGATCCAGACAAACGCCTGGTTCAACTGGTCCAGCAAGAACACCGAACACCCGACCCGGTACGTTTGGACAGCCTGTCACTGTTCGATGCTGGCAGTTCCGAACTCAAACCGGGCTCGACCAAAGTGCTGATCAAGGCCTTGGTCAACATCAAGGCCCAGCCGGGTTGGTTGATCGTTATTGTTGGGCATACCGACAACTCGGGAGATGCTCAGCAGAATCTTCAACTGTCCTATGCTCGTGCCTTGGCCGTGCGTAATTGGATGCAGCGCATGGGCGATATTCCCGACAGCTGCTTCGCCGTGCAGGGTGCCGCAGGTAGCCAGTCGATTGGCGATAACGCCACTGCTTCGGGGCGCGCGGCCAATCGTCGGGTGGATATCCAGCTGGTGCCGCGGGCAGGTGTTTGTGAGCAGGCTGCTGTGGCGGCGTCGTTATCGACGGGGCGTAATTAAGTGAATCGCTAAAGCTGAAATCCAATTTGGTCTTGGTGCCATGTTACCTCCGTCGGTGAGGTCAGGGCCTTGCCTACTGCCATTTAGGGGGGGCAACTTCGGTCGTTGCCAAGTTTTTGGAGGCTGTATCTCAGATGCCCCTGATTCAGGCGCGTCAGCCTGATGTGCATGGCATCGCCCACCATTTCACTGGCGTTCAGACGCCACTAGCTGGATAAATCCATGATCCACTTCAAGACCCTCGCTACCGTAGCGCTGCTGTGCTGCACATTCTGGCTCCCTGTGGCATGTCAAGCTTTTGAACCGTCCAGTTGCGTGGAAAGCTGGTTCGATGCAAGCCTAGAGGACTCCATCGCCAACGATCGAGCACCGGATCGGAAGCGGGACTGCCCCGACACAACGGATGATGGCATTGTGGGGGATACCGGTTACCGGATCATAGATGGCCGCGCGTACTGGTACTCGGTGTCCAGTAACCGTAGCAGCCCCTGTTCGGGACAGGGCGTAGGTGCATTGGGGCAGATGTTCGATCCTGTCTGCTATCTGCCCAGCAAGTTGCAAGTCCATCACACTAGCGAGGAGCGCAAATTTTGGCTGGTCAGTAACGATGGCGTGCACTTTCGTGTCGCTAGTGTCCTGTCTCTTAAATAAGTTTCTAGCCTGAGCTATGCTTCTGTGGTCAGTCAGTACTTGGAGTGATCACATGAACTCTCAGGACATCGTGCTCAGTGAAGACGAACAAATTGAACTGAG
>NZ_JBVASJ010000090.1:0-2006 GCF_057813935.1 Pseudomonas sp. F220 | reverse complement strand
TACGCCGCGTACGATCTTGCATACTTTTTTCTCTGCTGCCTGAGCCAGTCGACGTCTCGCTGGCGTTGAACCCCGGATCGGGATCAACCCGGAATACCACCAAAATTTCGCCCTTATGAATTTCGACACGTTTGACCAGGCCGCGGATGACCTCGCGTTTCGTGACGAAATCCACAGCACCCAATCGGTCATGGACCGCAGCGGCAAACTCTTCGAGACGATTAATGACGAGAAACAGCTCGCGTTGACCCACCTGATGACGCCGTGAGTCCTGAATCTGCTGATCAAGCTGTTCCAGACGGCTCTTCAAGTTTCGCATCTTTGGATCAAAGTCCATTTTGTCGATCATACCTTCGGCATAACTATCGATGAGCCGCGACTTGCCTTTCTCGAGTTGCAGTCGTTGTCGTTCCAGTGCGGCAGTGTCAGGGTTTGTTTTTTCTTTTTCTTCGAGGATTCCCAGCCGACGTTCATATTCATTCTTTAGCCTTCCAGGGTGGGCGAGCAGCTCAACAACCTGCTGCCACACCAGTTCATCAAGACGGTCCGTTCGTATTTGCTGATTATCACAGACGCGTTCGCCACCAAAGCGGTAGGCATCGGTTCCAATGCAACGATAATAGGCATAGTTCCGACGTTGGCCTTTGGCCGCTGCCTTGCTGACTTTTTTACCGTAATAGGCGTAGTGACAATGGCCGCAAACGGTCAAGCCCTGAAGCAGGTAAACTGCACCATGACCGCGCTGACGAGCCGATTTGCGATTTTCGGCAAGCTGTTCCTGAACCGACTGAAATAACCCTTCGCTGACGATTGCCGGTACGGATATCTCGAGCCACTGACTTGGATCCGTACGTACGGTTGAATACCCCTTCCTGGGCACTTCCGCACTGTGGCGTTGCGCGCGTATCCGAGGTAACCGATCACGCGCCTGTGTTTTACCGAAAGCGGCCCGGCCCATGTAGGCTGGATTTTGTAATAACCCCCACACGGTACTGCGATCCCAATACGGTTTACCTGAAGCGGTGACGGTGCCAGTAGCACCAAGACGCCGAACCACTTCGCCAATGCTCAGTCGCTCCATTCCAATCCATTGAAAGATGGCTCTGACCGTCGCCGCTTGCGCCAAGTCGATAACGTACTGTGCGGGTGCGCCATCAAGTTGCTTACGAATGTAGCGATAACCGTACGGCGCAGTCGACAGCACATTGATGCTGCCGCGTCTGGCGCCATGAAGCTTGCCGCGACGATGGCGCTCCATGATTTTGGCACGCTCATACTCCGCAATCATGCCCTGCATCTGCAGCAGCAACGACTCCTCTGGCGTGACGCCAATGGCATGATTGAGGAACACGACCTGTACGCCGCACGCCGATAGTTCTTCCATCAGCAAGGCCTGGTGGGCATATTTTCGCGACAGCCGGTCTGGGGACAGGACGTAGAGACGATCGACCAAGCCAAGTGCCGCGCGGTCTCTGAGCCGTTCCAATTGTGGGCGAATCAGCGTCGCGCCGCTGACGCCTGCGTCGACAAAGCGCATGTCTTCAGCAACCTGGGCTCCATCAGCCACGATCCGCTCTGTCAACGCGGCAATCTGGCTTTCAATCGTGCCGCGTTTAGCCTGTTGATCAGAGGATACCCTCGCATAGAACGCCACCATCACAGCCTGGCTCATTGCTCACCTCGCTTGGCAGCACGATGTTTTTTGACAGAGGGTTGAGATTGTGGCGATTCTGAGGAAACCCGCGTTTCTGTCGGTTTTAGCTGTTCATAGACCCTCTCGAGCTGTTCACAAGAGAATCGATTTGGCTCAAAAGCCAGACGAATACGCCAGATCCGCGGTTTTCGGCTCATGACTGAAGTCTCCCGTCAGTGGGGGCGATGACCTCAATGACGAGAACAATCTCGACGTCGGGGCATCCCGCATACCTCGGAGCAAAACTCTCCCTGGCGATGCGCAGCCCCCATTTTATCCGAGAGTAGTTTGCTCTATTGTTGCCGGCGCTATC
>NZ_JBVASJ010000089.1:0-2292 GCF_057813935.1 Pseudomonas sp. F220 | reverse complement strand
CTCCACGGTGGACGTAACGATCACCGGCACCAATGACGCTCCGGTAGCGGTGGCCGATGTAGCCGCTGGCACAGAGAACCAGACCCTGACCCTCGATGTGCTGGCCAATGACACCGATGTCGATGACAACCATGTGTTCACCTTGGTCAGCGCCGGCGCGCCGACCGAAAAGGGCACGGCCAGCGTCGCGGGCAACCAGCTGCTGTTCAATCCGGGGGTTGACTTCGACCACCTGGCGCAAGGCGCGGTCGAGCACGTCACGCTCAGCTACACGATGCAGGACGAACACGGAGCACTCTCGACCAGCAGCGTGGACGTGACCATCACCGGCACCAACGACGCTCCGCTGGCGGTGGCCGATGTGGCCGCCGGCACGGAAAACCAGACCCTGACCCTCGATGTGCTGGCCAACGACACCGATGTCGATGACGGGCACCTGTTCACGCTGAACTCAGCCAGCGCGCCGATCGGCCAAGGCACGGTCAGCGTGGTCGGCAACCAGCTGCTATTCAACCCCGGAAGCGACTTCGATCATCTGGCGCAGGGCGCGGTCGAGCACGTGACGCTCAGCTACCAGATGCAGGACGAACACGGGGCGCTCTCGAGTTCCACGGTGGACGTGACCATCACTGGCACCAACGATGGTCCGGTGGCGGTGGCCGATGTGGCGGCCGGCACGGAAAACCAGACCCTGACCCTCGACGTGCTGGGCAACGACACCGATGTCGATGACGGGCACCTGTTCACGCTGAACTCAGCCAGCGCGCCGATCGGCCAAGGCACGGTCAGCGTGGTCGGCAACCAGCTGGTGTTCAACCCGGGGGCCGACTTCGATCATCTGGCGCAAGGCGTCATCGAGCATGTGACACTCAGCTACCAGATGCAGGATGAACACGGGGCGATCTCGAGTTCCACGGTGGACGTAACGATCACCGGCACCAACGACGCTCCGGTGGCGGTGGCCGATGTGGCCGCCGGCACAGAGAACCAGACCCTGACCCTCGATGTGCTGGCCAATGACACCGACGTCGATGACAACCATGTGTTCACGCTGAACTCGGTCAGTGCGCCGGCGAACAAGGGCAGCGCCAGCGTGGTCGGTAACCAGCTGGTGTTCAACCCAGGGACCAACTTCGACCACCTGGCGCAGGGTGCGGTCGAGCACGTGACGCTCACCTACCAGATGCAGGATCAGTACGGGGCGCTCTCGAGTTCCACGGTGGACGTGACGATCACTGGCACCAACGACGGGCCGATAGCGGTGGCCGATACGGCCGCCGGTACCGAGAACCAGACCCTGACGATCGACGTGCTGGCCAACGACACCGACGTCGATGACGGCCACCTGTTCACGCTGAACTCGGCGAGCGCGCCGGCGAACAAGGGCAGCGCCAGCGTGGTCGGCAACCAGCTGCTGTTCAACCCGGGAAGCGATTTCGATCATCTGGCGCAAGGCGCGGTCGAGCACGTGACGCTCAGCTACACGATGCAGGACGAACACGGGGCGCTCTCGAATTCCACCGTGGACGTGACCATCACCGGCACCAACGACGCTCCGGTGGCGGTGGCCGATGTGGCTGCTGGCACGGAAAACCAGACCCTGACGATCGACGTGCTGAGCAACGACACCGATGTCGATGACAACCATGTGTTCACCTTGGTCAGCGCCGGCGCGCCGACCGAAAAGGGCACGGCCAGCGTCGCGGGTAACCAGCTGCTGTTCAACCCGGGGGCCGACTTCGACCATCTGGCGCAAGGCGCGATCGAGCACGTGACGCTCAGCTACCAGATGCAGGATGAACACGGAGCACTCTCGAGCTCCACGGTGGATGTGACCATCACCGGCACCAACGACGCTCCGGTGGCGGTGGCCGATGTGGCTGCCGGCACGGAAAACCAGACCCTGACGATCGACGTGCTGAGCAACGACACCGACGTCGATGACGGCCACCTGTTCACCCTGAACTCGGCGAGTGCGCCGGCGAGCAAGGGCAGCGCCAGCGTGGTCGGCAACCAGCTGCTGTTCAACCCGGGGGCCGACTTCGATCATCTGGCGCAAGGCGCGGTCGAACACGTCACGCTCAGCTACACGATGCAGGACGAACACGGAGCACTCTCGACCAGCAGCGTGGACGTGACCATCACCGGCACCAACGACGCTCCGCTGGCGGTGGCCGATGTGGCCGCCGGCACGGAAAACCAGACCCTGACCCTCGATGTGCTGGCCAACGACACTGATGTCGATGACGGGCACCTGTTCACGCTGAACTCAGCCAGCGCGCCGATCGGCCA
>NZ_JBVASJ010000088.1:0-2371 GCF_057813935.1 Pseudomonas sp. F220 | reverse complement strand
GTAACTGATCCATAAACCCCACCTATCCAAACAGGCGGCGCCTGAGGTGGGGAGGAATCAAATCATGCCGGCGCGGAGGCCGTTCGCGGCGCAGCTACTTCATTTTTTGTGGCTTGATATCCACCACCGTTCCTGCCTGTACGTTTTTGATCGGTGAAAGCAAGTGCGGCGAAATATTCCAACGCTGGCCGGTGTCGGTTACCACTGTGACGGTCTTGCGGTTGAACTTCATGACGGTACCGGACAGGCGCTCACCACTGGGTGAGTCGAAGCTTACCCGTGCTCCTGGATGGAACTGCATCATCGATTTATGAGCTTCCAACGACTCCAGCATCTTCAGTCGTTCGATAATGTGATGATTCAATGTCACTAACTCATCGACACTCAGATGATCAATATTGATACTCATGATGCCCTCCAATTCCAGGGTAGTAGCGCCTCAACGTCTTCAACCGACTCAGCCTGCGGTAATCGCTCCAGTACATGGCGCAGCCACGTATAGGGCTCTTGGCCGTTTGCCTTGGCGGTCTCGACCAGGCTGTAGATCTGCGCACTGGCTGCGGCGCCCTTGGGCGTATCGCTGAATAGCCATGCTTTGCGACCGATCACAAACGGTTTGATTGCTCTTTCGGCGGCATTGTTGTCAATCGGTAAAAAGCCAGCCTCTATATAACGCTCCAGCCGGTTCCAGTTACTGGCCAGATAATTGACCGCTTTACCCAAGGCGCTTTGCATAGTGACCTGCGGTTGAGTTTTCTCCAGCCAATTTTTTAACTGGCTGAGCACCGGCAAGCTCTGTTCCTGTCGACCGGCAAAGCGCTGTTCATCTGTCATCTCTTTCAACCCACGCTCGATGCCGTACAACTTGTTGATCATCGTCAGCGCAACATCGGCTCGACCGACTTTGCCCTTGGGCTGCACTTTTTGCGCATCTACGAATTTGCGCCGTACATGGGCCATGCAGGCCAAACGCTCGATACCCGGCTGCGCGCCCAAAGCGTTATAGCCGGCGTAATCATCGGTCATCAGATAGCCGCGATAGTCGGCGAGCAGCCGCAACGGAACCTCCTGCGCTCGGCTGGTGGTGTAGTCAAACAGGATGACTGGGCGCTCCGGTGGGCCACTGGCTTGTACCCACATCCAGGATTGGCTGGTCGGGTCTCGGTTTGGCTCTTTCAGCACCTGCACCCGCGTTTCATCGCAGTGAACAATCGGACTCTCCAGTAACCGATCACGCATCAGATTCAGCAGTGGCTGGAAGTGTTCGCAGCACTGGATCACCCAGCGCGCCAAGGTTTGACGCGGGATATCGACACCGTGACGAGCGAGGACTTTTTCGAAACGGTGCAGCGGCAGGCCATCGACGTACTTGGTGGTCAGCAGCATCGCCAATACGCTGGGGCTGGCCATGCTTTTTTCGATCAGTTGCGCGGGTTTGTCGGCGGTGACCGGTGCTGTTTCGCAGCCTCGGCAGCCGTAGACCTTGCGGATATGTTTGATCACCCGGATCTGCATCGGCACGATCTCCAGCTGTTCGCTGGTTTCTTCACCGATGGCGTGTTTGCGGCAACCGCAAGCGCAGGTCAGTTCGTGCTCGGAGAGTTCGTGGATGACCTCGATGCGTGGCAAGTCAGCCGACAGTGGCTTGCGTTTGCCGCGGCGCTTGGTCGGGGCGACAGCTTCTTCGTCAGCTTCAACGGGCGCTGGCGTGTCGAGACTTTCGGCTTCATTAAACAGCAGCAGTTGTGGCGTCGCCGGATCAGCGGTTTGCTCTGACTTGCGCCCGAACAGGCGCTGACGAAGTAGCGCATTCTCTTCTTCAAGAAGAACGACCTTCGACTGCATCTGAGCAAGTAATTGCTTGAGCGCAGCCAGGTCATCGGGAAGGTTGTCGGGCATGGAAATCATGGCCCGGATTATACCCAATCAAGCAACAAATCGTGGCGTCAAAACCTGATGCGGACGGTTGCGCCAGAGGTCAAAACCGTCGAGCAGCCAGTTCAGTTCCTGAACCGTCAGCACGATGGCTTCGTCGGTGGCATCGGGCGAGGTTTTGAAACGCTCGGACTCTAGGCGCTTGAGCCAAAGGCAAAAGCCGTTGCGCTCCCAATAGAGGATTTTCACCCGATTACGGGGGCGATTCAGAAAAACAAAAAGTACCGGGTCGAATACCGCTACCTTGATATCCAGCTCGACCAGGGCCGCGAGGCCGTCTATGGACTTTCGAAAGTCCACGGGCTTGGGGTAGAGGTAGACTTTTTCCACTTTTGCATCGGGTCGCATCATGAGGTGCTGGCTCCTGAAAGAGTTCGGGAGCACAGCATTGAGGATCAACTGGCGGCTTTGAAGGTGTAGGTGATGGATCGCTTAC
>NZ_JBVASJ010000087.1:0-2575 GCF_057813935.1 Pseudomonas sp. F220 | reverse complement strand
AGAGGTATACCTTTTCGACTTTTGCATCGGGACGCATCATGTGGGGCAGGCTCCTGAGAGAGTTCGGGAGCTCAGCATCGGGCATCAAATATCGGCTTGGAATGTGGGCTTCATGGAGCGGTTACGAAACAGGGGGGTTCAGTTTGCTAACAGGACAATCCTGTCTAGTCAGGGAGCCAACTGGAGCAAATGCGAGCCGCTCTACTTATCTCGGCCTGGTTAGCTCGCGCTCGCTTCGGGCAGCGACGAAATCAACGCACAACCGCAAGCGCAGCGATGCCCGTTAAAGGCGACCGGGATGCCATTGTCGCGAAATACCGGATGCCCTTCGACAATCACCGTTCGGCCATGACCAGGAATTGGGCAGCTCACCGGGTCACCCTGGCGAGCCACACCTATGCCTTTGAAAATCATGACCGTGGAGCCTGATAGAACGGTTCCGCCACTGGTGGTTTTATCGCCAATACGGATGATACCTTTCATGCCTATCTCTACACAAAAAACAATTCGGTTGCTGACCAACTGGCTTCGTTTACTCAACATTATCAAAGACGGATTCACTATGCTTTGATAATGAAAATTATCGGAGACTTCCATACCCGGCAATAAACTACAAATACCAATCAAGCAAACTGAAACCATTAGCTAGTATTTATTTCGCCAAACTTTACCTCCCCTACAAGCTCAACGTGGCTTTTCGTCGTCTTTTGAATTTTGACTAGGCGGGAATAGAAAAGCATTATCTCTAACGCTTTCATCTTCCACATCTTGAATTGCTTCGCTAGTTAGATTTTTTTCCCCAAAAGAGTTATCTGTACACTCAGCACCCATCAAGCTCCTGTCATTCTTAGCCACATCCAAAAAGGCTCTCGCTCCAAATGTCTCCTGCGGCACACCAAAAACATAGCTATATTCTTTCCGCCTAAATCCAAAATAAACTGTATACGTAGCAGCATCCACCCAGCGACTCAGTGGAGCAGCCTTTGAAAAGTCGACATCCAGTTCAGCTTTTGATTTTAAACCAAACCTGTAACTAACTATTTTTTTATCAGCGCTCGCACAAAAAGATAAAATTCTTCTTTTTTTTTCTTTCAGATGACACGAGGCGATCATTGTCTCTCCAGAGGCACACAGGTTAGCTTCAGCCCCGAGAGTAATTGTATGCATGCCGAAAAAAGCCAAAAAAGCAAAGACCCGCAATTCAATATTTTTCATGTCAGAATTTTCTCTATTAGCTGGTATGCCTCTTTTCTTTTTTCAAGCCCCATATCTTCACCGTTTACCTTTTTTGTGACTTTTACAACATCCAAAAGACCATTCCCATGCTCTGCATCGTAGATCTTATAGGTTAACCAGAACCACAAAGCACTTCTTATAGCCGTAGTTCCCTTGTTAATTAGGTCTGGGTCAATCACTGTATTTGGTATGCTGCCCTGCCAATGACCAGCATAGTCTTTCATAAAGTTGTGATATTTTTCATAGCCTGTAATTTGTATTAATCCTCTCCCTCGAAAATTATATCCATCATCAAGAGATGAGGCTCGATTACCATTAAGCCTCTGAAAGTGCTTACGGCCAATTTCTCGCTGGTTCGCTCTTCGGATAAGGTGCCCGTGCACGTCCTTTAAATATCCATCCTGTTCCGCTTCGGCCGGATGAGCACGGTAGTAGACACTAAATAATTTCAAAGCTGCCGGTGAATACTCCCAGCTTTCAGTCACGCCTTTCATAGACGCCCCTACCTCCCCCTTGATTTGAGCAAAGAAGTGGCGCTGTCTTAACCGGGTATCTAATTTGAACTCACCTAAGCGACCATTTATTTCATTTAATACAACCTCGATATCACCATCGTCTGCAGCGGGGAATATTTGCTTCATCTGCTCATGAGTAATGTCCAGAGGGTTAGAGACTGAGAAGGCTCCCACCAACCCCACCGGATGAAAGTGATACACACTCCCCAGCACAGGCAGCCCAACCTTCTCTGCTACCTCATTCCACCAACTGACTTGCTTGATCCGCTCTTTCTCCGCCACCCAGTTCAGGTGCGGGGTCGAGCCGCTATGGCCCAGTACATCGTCCAGCGCATCCCACTTCTGGGGCGTGTAGCACCACTCGCTTTCGTAATAGATGATCAGTTGCGAAAGCGACTGTGCGTAGGCCGGAATGCTGATCGCGGCTTTCAGCTCTTCAGCGGTTATGGTTCCACCATGGTTACGCTTGATGATGTCGTGCAGACGAGTCTTCATCGCCCCCTTGTCCGATGCATCCGCCAAAGCACCATGGCGTTCGAGTTGCTCGTCACTGAAGCGCTTAACAGCGCGAAGAAAAGAAGCCAACGCTTGCCGTGGGGTGTCGTAGTTGAAAATCACGCCGTAGCCCTCCCATGACCAGGGACTGACCCAAGGCGTGACGCCCACTTCTTCGCGCACCCAGCCGTCGGGCAGCGTGTTATCTGCCTCATTGAGCAACCCTTGAAGGCGGTACCAGTTGCAGGCTTTGCGCTCACTCGTAGCCGGGATAGCGATTTTGCTCTCGGCAGACAAGCCATCGAGCAAACTCTTGGGAACCAAGAGGT
>NZ_JBVASJ010000086.1:0-2637 GCF_057813935.1 Pseudomonas sp. F220 | reverse complement strand
TGCGTATTTCGCTCATCGTGACCGGTCATTTCGCTAACAACGTGACCGATCCCTCCACCCCATTGCGCGGGGTCTAAATTCTAACCGCATCGGTCACGATGCCGCCTCTTCTTCCGTCTTTTGACGTCTCAGCGACTCGCCTTTCATCACCACTCGGTACGCACTGTGCACCAGTCGATCCAGCAAGGCGTCGGCTACCGTCGGGTCGTTGATCCAGCCATGCCAGTGGTCGACCGGCAGTTGGCTGGTCAGTACCGTCGACCGGGAGCCGGCGCGGTCGTCGATCACTTCCAGCAGGTCGTGCCGGGCGTTTTCTTCCAGTGGTGCCAGGGCCCAGTCGTCCAGGATCAGCACGTCGACTTTGGCCAGTTGTTGCAGCGTGCGGCCGAAGCTGCCGTCGCCGTGGGCGATGCGCAGTTGTTCCAGCAGGCGCGGCGTGCGCAGGTACAGCGTGCTGTAGCCTTGGCGGCAGGCCTGGTTGCCCAGGGCGCAGGCGAGCCAGGTTTTGCCGACGCCGGTTGGGCCGGTCAGCAACAGGTTGTGCTGTTGGCGGATCCAGTCACCGCTGGCCAGGGTCGTGAGCTGGCGTTCGTCCAGGCCTCTGCCCTGGCGGCGGTCGAGGTCTTCCAGGCAGGCACCGGCGTATTTGAGCTTGGCTTGTTTGCGCAGTCGCTCCAGGCGTTTGTTGTCGCGCCAGGCCAGTTCGCGGTCAAGCAGCAGGCCGAGCCGCTCATCGAAGCTCAAGCTGTGGCTGGCTGGCAGTGTCCACTGCTCTTCCAGCGCCTTGGCCATGCCGCTGAGACGCAGTTGGTGCAACTGATTAAGCGTGTGTTGCGTCATCATTGAACAGCTCCTTTTGGGTGTAATAGTCGGCACCGCGCACGTTCTCGTGGCAGGCGGGTTGAGCGGCGGCGGTGACCTTGGGCAGCGGTTGCTGGTCGAGCCCTTGTTTGAGCAGGTTGCGTACGGTGCGGCTGTTGAGTGCGCGCAGTTGCACGGCGCGGCTGGCTGCCGCCTCCAGACGCTCGTTGCCATAGTGGCGAGCCAGCGAGAGCAGGCCCAGGCAGGAGCGGTAACCCATCTCCGGATGAGGTTTGTGGGTCAGTTGGTGTTCGACGATCTGCCGGGTGCGCGGGCCGATTCGCTCGCCCCAGTCGAGCAGGCGCTGCGGTGTCCATTCGCGATGGGCCTTGTGCGAGGCTGGCATGTGTTCGCTCTGGGTGCTGTAGGCGCCGCGCCGCTGGAGCAGCAAGTGGCTGGCGACCCGGCGGTGGCCATGCAGTATTTCGACGGTATGGGCGCCCACTCGGGCGTCGACGCTTTGCCGGGCCAAAGTCGAGGGCACGCTGTAAAAGCCGCCATTTACCTCGATGTGGTAGTCGATGTTGACCTTGCAGCGCTTGAAGGTCACGACCTCATACGGGTGCGCCGGTAACGGTTTCAGCGCCGGCTGGTCGAGTCGTTCGAACCAGTCCAATCGGCATCCGTCGAGCTTTTTGAACGGGCGTCGGTTCAAATCCTCCAGCAAGACGGCGATGGCCTGATTGAGCGCATGCAGGCTGAAGAACTGCTGATGCCGCAACCGCGCCATAATCCAGCGCTCGACCACCTGCACCGCGACCTCTGCCTTGGCTTTGTCCTGCGGCTTGCGCGGTCGCGCCGGGAGCATGATGGCGCCGTAATGCCGGGCACATTCCAGTGCCGCGCGATTCAGGCCCGGCTCATAGCGGTCAGGTCGGGAGATCAGGGCGCGCGGGTTGTCCGGTACGATCATTTCGGGGACGCCACCAAAGTAGCTGAGGGCCTGGCTCAACGCCGTCAGCCAGTCCACTTGGGTCTCGCCCGGCGTGGCGCACGCGTAGGTGTAGTTCGAGGCGCCGAGGGCTGCGACGAAAATGTGCGCCTGGCGGATCTCGCCGGTGGCGGCGTCGATCACCGGCAACGTCGGCCCGGCGTAGTCGATGAACAGCTTCTCGCCAGCGCGGTGCTGCTGGCGCATCGAGCGCTTGAGCGTACGAGCGTAGCTGCGGTAATGCTCGACGAACTGGGTGTAGCGGTAGGTCGGCTGGTCGGGATGGGCGGCGGTGTATTCCTCCCACAGCAGTTGTAGCGTCACGCCTTTTCGACGTAGTTCACGGTGCAGGGTGATCACGTCAGGCAACACGCGGTCGCCGCGTGTGTGGACGATCTTGGCGGCGGGCACCAGGGCAGCGCCGAGCGCCACCTCATCCAGTAGAGCCAACGCGGGCCACTCGATGCCAGTGTCGCGCGCCGCCTTGATGTACTTGCTGACGACGCCCTTGGACAGTTGCAAGGCGCGGGCGATCTTCTCGTGGGACAGGTCGGCCTCGAACTTGAGGCGCAAGCATTCTTTGATATTACGCATGGCTACTCGCTGCGCCGCCATCCTTCGATTCCCCGAAATGGGACGGAGGGTGGCGGCGCGTCAGGTCATGCGCAACGGGGTTTAGGTATTTCGCTAACAACGTGACCGGTCATTTCGGTAAGGGCGTGACCGGCTGTTTCGGAACAGGCGGAAAATCGGTCACGTTGTTAGCGAAATGAGCGGTCACGCGTTAGCGAAATGGTCGGTCACGATGTACCGAAACGGACGGTCACGATGGACCGAAATACGCA
>NZ_JBVASJ010000085.1:0-2736 GCF_057813935.1 Pseudomonas sp. F220 | reverse complement strand
CGTGACCGGCTGTTTCGGAACAGGCGGAAAATCGGTCACGTTGTTAGCGAAATGAGCGGTCACGCGTTAGCGAAATGGTCGGTCACGATGTACCGAAACGGACGGTCACGATGGACCGAAATACGCAGCCATGTCAAGTGGTGTAGGCGGACCACTGGTAGCCACCGAACTTCATGCAATAGGGGCTGGGGATGTGGCATATCAGGCAAACGGAGCATGATTTTTTCTGAAGAAAGGTCTTGTTAAGGCAGACAAGCGCAGATTTTCAGCTACCCATGCGAAACGTCTGGTCATGGGATGGCGATCTGCGCACTGTGCTCCTCGGAAGCGACCAGAGGCTATTGCCTCAATCAAATCTATAGATATACGTGATCTAATGAACTGCTTGTCGCACGGCGATGGCAAAATTCGATATCAGTTGACCTCGAGTCATTGAGACAATTTTGCCTGGAGAGAACGTGGATAGTCCTTGAACATGTCTCGAAACAGCGGTGAAACGATTCTGGCTCCTCGCTCGCTAAGATGATTGTCATCATAGTAAATGGGCCATTCGTCCTTTGAACCGTAACACCTTCCATCGTGGCAGAGGTACGGTAGGGGATCCAGAATGGTTATTCTACACTTTTGCCTTGCTGCGTCCTGAGCCTCCCAGGCAAACGCATTCCGCGTTTGGTACTCCTCCATACTGATAGAGGTACCGCTATTCTTCCCGAGCAAAAATTCCCGCGCTGTGGCCGCCGGCACAGAGGACTTCATTTCTGGAATTGGACGAACCATGAACACCGGGTGATATTTTGCGATTTCACAAGCCGCATTAATCAGGCCTTCTCGCATCTCGTGCAGAAACTCAGGCGTTCGTTCCGTATATTGTTTATCGAAATACACCGTTGGCTTTTGACCTTCGGAAAATCCATGTATATATGCAGACGTTTCATTCATGATGACCACGGGGACAGTGGACGGCAGGCTTTTCTGTTTTTCCAGTGCCCAGCTGACAAACTCACCGCAAGAGGTATTGAGCTGCTTCACGCCCATGAATGTCGGACAGGCGCTGAAGGTCCAATGCAGCACGTTCAGCTTCTTGTCGGGCAGCGCATTTTCGACGGCCGTCATGATGGACGCTGCATGACTGTCGCCGATGACTACCACGCCAAGTTGATCACCTCCGTAGGTACATTCCGGTGTTTTCGTTGTTCCCCCAACATGGCACTGCGTTCTGCGTGGATGAATATTTTGAGCTTCGCTCAAAATCTGTACGTACTTTTCAGGTGGCCGGGCGGGGAATCCATCGTTCATCGCGATTACTTTCCCTATCATGGGGGCAGCGAGCACGCCTGACAGTAATATTGAGGCGGATAATATACGGCTTCTGTTATCGAGAACCTTCTGGGAATTTTGCTCGATGAATCGATATGAAAAATGCCCCAGAATGATCGTTATACCTAGTCCGATGAAAGCGGCGTGAAGGTCCAGATATTCCAGAAAATACAGCCCCACGACCACGGGCCAGTGCCATAGGTAAAGTGAATAAGAGCGGGTCCCCAACCATTGCATAACAACGTTGTTGGTAAATAACGAGTCATTACGGGCGGCGATTAATACCAGAGCCGTACCCAATACAGGCACTAGAGCATGGCCGCCCGGCCAAGTGGTGTTCTTGTCGAATACAAGGATGCTGAAAATAATTAAAGTCAAACCGATGATTTCAACTGTGCGACGTTTCACCGAAGAGAGATTGACATGTGCTCCGAGCAGAAATGTCAAACTACCCGCAAGCATTTCCCAGACCCGCATCGGAAGATAGTAAAAAGCTTTGGTAGGCTCTACACTCGTATAATGTATCGAAGCGCCCAAAGAAATAAGGAAGACGAGCGCGATCATGATTGTGATGAGGGTTCTGCCAGCCTTTATTTTCCAGGCTGCAAGTAGTGCCAACGGAATAGTTAAATAGAACTGCCATTCCACCGCCAGAGACCAGGTGTGCAGCAACCACTTTTCGTGGGAGGCGGAATCAAAATATCCGGCTTCATGCTGGAATTGGATATTTTAGAAGAACAGAACCGCGCTTATGGCATGTTCACCGAGAATGCCATATTCCAGTGGGGCGAGGCAAAACCAGCCCACCGCCAGCAACGTTGCGCATAATATCAATAACGTTGGGAGGATACGCTTCGCCCTCGCCAGGTAGAAACTCCATAACAACGAACCGTAGTGTTTACTTTTTTTCTTCTCGAGGTCTTCGATGATTATTTTTGTCATCAGCAAGCCTGAAATGACGAAAAATATATCTACGCCGGCAAAGCCGCCGGTGATCCCCGGAATATTGAAGTGGTAAAGCATCACCGCCACGACAGCCCAGGCTCTCAGCCCGTTAATGTCGCGTCTGAATTTTTCATTATTTGCGGTTGGTGAAGTAGGGCTCACGATGTGTTGCACTCTCTGGATTCCTGCACGAGCGTAGGTGTTGTCCACACCGCAGATTTCATTGTCATTGGTTGGCCGCTAGCGATTCTAAATCAGTAGTCAGGCTTTGTCCGTTTGTGTTTCGTCGCTAATGGCTGTTCGGCCGGGCCGTTGGCGACGGTCGACGCGACAACCTAGTGTGCTGCCTCAGAAAAAACGTTCTCTTTGGACTGTGATGCCATCGCCTCTCGCGCACGCTGGATCTTGCGCAAGATGTCTTCACCTTTTGCATTCCAGACGTATAGGCTTGGCTGAGCATTGTGTAATGCTAAA
>NZ_JBVASJ010000084.1:0-4061 GCF_057813935.1 Pseudomonas sp. F220 | reverse complement strand
ACGTCAAAAGACGGAAGAAGAGGCGGCATCGTGACCGATGCGGTTAGAATTTAGACCCCGCGCAATGGGGTGGAGGGATCGGTCACGTTGTTAGCGAAATGACCGGTCACGATGAGCGAAATACGCAACATGGCCGAGCATCTGAAAAGGTCATGATGTTGAAAAAACGTAATCAGTGTTCAGGGGGAGTGGTAATGCCGGATACCGAGCCCTTCAAAACGACCAACGGCAGGCTGGCGACGGCATAGTCAAATAACACGATCGCCTCGACGTCGACGAAGATCTTTCTGGCATTGAGACTGCCAGTGATTGCCTCAAGCAGCGCCTCCCTCATGGAAATGCCTTGCGCGTCGCTGATTGCCTGCCGACCGAATACCATCTCTGCAGCGTTTTCCCACCCCTGACACAAGACTCATTCGCCTGTAGAATCCTGCCGAATCCATGAACTCAGCGGCCCTGCGTGTCTCAAAACCTTCCAGGTTATAGCTGCCTCCAGATAGAAATTAAGGATCAAAAATGAAAATTTATGCAATTGTTGGAGCTGGCGGTTTTGGGCGAGAAGTAGCACCTCTCGCAACCGAAATGCTAGGCATGATCACTCAGGACGAATTTAAAATTGTCTTCGTGGATGACAACGCTCAAGAAGAAACAATTAATGGATACAGTGTCATAAACACTGAATCCTTTATAGAAATGAAAGGCGATAAGTTTTTCAACATAACGATAGCCAACAGCCAAGTACGGCAATCTATTTCTGAAAAACTAATATCACTGAACATAAAGCCTTTTTCTATATCAGCCACGAACTCAGTAAACCTAAGTAATAACTCAATAGGCGTCGGCGCCGTTTTTTGCCCATTTACTACGGTCACAGCAAATGCAAAAATTGGCGCTTTTTTTCACGCAAACATTTACTCATACGTTGCGCATGATTGTGTCATTGGTGACTTCGTCACATTCGCTCCTAACGTTCAATGCAACGGAAGTGTAGTGATTGAAGATCACGCCTATATCGGAACAGGCGCAATGATTAAACAGGGCACCCCGGACAGACCAATAATTATAGGAGAGGGCGCCATTGTCGGTATGGGTTCCGTAGTGACAAAAAGCGTTGATCCATACACAACGGTTTTTGGAAACCCGGCAAAGCCACTCCGCAAAGTTTCCAAGTAAAGGATTAAATTAGCAATGGAAAAAATCAAGGTTGCTGTTATTGGTTCAGGAACAATGGGAAAGGGCATTGTTCAGGTCCTTGCACAATCGAACTGTGTTTCTTCGATAGTGTGGGTTGGCCGATCTGCGCAAGCTTGCGCTGTACCACTGGAGGATCTTAATACTCAGTGGGACCGAATGGTGAACAAAAAAAGACTATCACCAGAAGACGTGTCCAGCTTCTCCAAAAAAGTCTCTATCACGAGTGAATATAAAGAAATCTCGGATTGCGGCTTGATTATCGAGGCCGTGTCTGAAGACATGAATGTCAAGCACTGCATATTCAAGGAAATTGCAACGACCGCAAACCCTAACGCAGTAATAGCATCCAACACTTCTTCTCTTTCAATAACAGAACTGGCAAGCCTGACAAAAAATCCCCAAAACGTTATTGGCCTGCATTTCTTCAACCCCGCGCCAGTAATGAAACTGATTGAAATAATCGTCGGGCTTTCAACATCAAAAGAAACCGAAATCTGGGCGATGAATTTTGCTAAATCATTAGGCAAAGACCCAGTACTGGTTAATGAGGCCCCGGGATTCATAGTCAATAGAATGCTGATTCCGATGATCAATGAAGCCATCGGAATATTGGCAGAGGGTGTAGCCAGCGCCGAAGAAATAGACAAGGCCATGAAGCTTGGAGCGAACCATCCGATAGGACCG
The DNA here is from genome assembly GCF_057813935.1 of Pseudomonas sp. F220. NCBI lineage: Bacteria > Pseudomonadati > Pseudomonadota > Gammaproteobacteria > Pseudomonadales > Pseudomonadaceae > Pseudomonas > Pseudomonas sp. F220. The sequence continues at coordinate 2,183 of NZ_JBVASJ010000084.1, read as the reverse complement.
CTAGCACTGGCAGACCTTATTGGTAATGACGTCAACCTATCGATCATGGAAACACTACATAACGAAACCGGCGACTCCAAATACAGAGCTCACCCACTACTAAGAAAAATGGTTAGAGCTAATCGACTTGGGCGGAAAACAGGTTCCGGCTTTTACAACTACTGAATGTAAAAGGCTAAATCGGGCCAGATCGAATAGTTTGATAGACTGGCCCAGATGCTACCTCTACCGATTCCTGCTCATGGTCGACAGCCCAGTTTCAATGATTGAAAGTGCTGATGCTGCGATGATAAGTGGCCGAGTCATAATATTTATGTTGCGACCAAGCTTCTTTTACCCATTTCATTAAAAGTGCAATTTGCCATAAAAATGAGTGACAGGAAAATAAATACCCCAAAAATACTATTCCAAGTCATGATACTTATAAGAAACGTAGAGTATATATAACCAATCATACAGATATACAGCGCCGCAGAGAACACTGGCATCCTACTTATTAACAGTCGATAATATGCGAGATTAAATAAAAATCCACTACACGCCATATAAATGAGCGCCCCAAAAAAACTGAAGTCTTGAATTAGCCCACGATATATCGTATAGATATTTGTTTGAATTATATCATTGAAATTATAGTACTCATCATAGTAACCGTCTGGAATATAAGTTGTATCGCCGAAAAACTTAAAAATCGCCATAAAAGTATACAAGCCATACGTGTAGTCACTTGAATTGTAAAATATGCTGCGCGAATCGCCCGAAGTAATACTTGAAAACCAGTCGGAAAATGCATACAGATGACCGAATGCATAGGAAGACATATAATACTGTAGCCGCTCTATGGTTTGGCTCGTGGTTCCATCACCAATCCCCCTCGCCATAAAGGACGCCATTAAAATTGGGAATAGCACCAATACTGAGACAAGTGCAACTCTGTTGGTTTTTTTGTTTGTCAGGTCGGTGTCACCCGTGTGCGTCCTTGCAATAATTACTCCACCGTAGAATAGTGCCGCAGATAAAAATAACGTTCCTTTGTCGGCATAAATGAGCATGTGCAGAGCGGACGGTATAAAGCTCATTGCAAACACAATCAGCTTTCTAAAAATATTTTTCCGATTACCTACTATCATCCCTCCAATACACACGCCCGTGTAGTTAAGAGCCACACCTAACTGAGCGTATATGTTCGGAGTTATTCTGCCTTCGTATCTTGCAACAAGATATTTGTTAGCCGTCCCGAGCAGATCGCTAAAAAAGTCAGCAGGTGAGAACCCTTGTATGGAGAGGTTGGCGAGTATGCAGGCGACAACTGATGTCTGCATACAGTAGAAGGCCAATGAAAAAAGCTTACCGGAGTAAAGATCTGGGGATTCTGTAAGCTTCAAGTTATTTGCTGCTATAGCAAATCCCCAAGGGAAAAATAAACACGGCATTCCGAAAAGTATTACGCAGCACAAAATAAACAGTATCGAGTAGGGGTCGATAGGTATCGAGAACATTACAACCAGCGGGAAAAATGTAAACAAAAACCAAAACAACGCAAATATAACAGGTGGCGACGACCAAGATCTTGTATATGACTTGAACAGCAGCGCGGCTCCAAAAATTCCGAAGCTGAATAGTATTGCCAACACTTTTGAAACTATATCGGTATCTATCACTGGGTAAATTCTTTATCTGGTTTCTTTTGAGTCTGCGTTAAAACAGGCTGAGATAAATCACTGCATCAATCTTCAAGACTAGGCGTATGAAGGTGGTAGGTATCGATACATAATTTGCTCCTGCATGGTTCCGTTAAGTTTAGGGCGTCCGCAGAATTCTCACCCTTGGTTGATATGCATCCTACCCGCAACAAGATCAATACAGAAGCGTAAAAGTGAGGTAACCGCTCCATGAAGCCCACATTCCAAGCCGATATTTGATGCCCGATGCTAAGCTCCCGAACTCTCTCAGGAGCCTGCCCCACATGATGCGTCCCGATGCAAAAGTCGAAAAGGTATACCTCTACCCCAAGCCGGTGGACTTCCGAAAATCCATCGACGGCCTGGCCGCCCTAGTCGAGCTGGATATCAAAGTGGCCGTGTTTGACCCCGTGCTTTTCGTTTTTCTGAATCGCCACCGTAATCGGGTGAAAATCCTCTATTGGGAGCGCAACGGCTTTTGCCTTTGGCTCAAGCGCCTGG
>NZ_JBVASJ010000083.1:0-4111 GCF_057813935.1 Pseudomonas sp. F220 | reverse complement strand
TCTGTACGACATCATCGACCGTGACCATGATGGAACCATAACCGCTAAAGAGCTGAAAGCCGCGATAGGCATTCCGGCCTACGCACAGTCGCTTTCGCAACTGATCATCTATTACGAAAGCGAGTGGTGCTACACGCCGCAGAAGTGGGATGCGCTGGACGATGTACTGGGCCATAGCGGTTCGACCCCGCACCTGAACTGGGTGGCGGAGAAAGAGCGGATCAAGCAAGTCAGTTGGTGGGGTGAAGTGGCGGCGAAAGTTGGATTGCCGGTAGATGGGCAGGTGTATCACTTTCATCCAGTGGGGTTGGTGGGAAGCTTTCAAACTAGTGATCGGAGAATTACCGTAGAGCTTTTGGAGAGGGTAACTGGCAAATCAGCTAACTGGTTTACAGGAGCAGGTGGAGGGCATGCGTTCGTTAGAGAATTTGAGGGGAAATATCCGCGAATATATAAATATGATAAATGTGAATTTGTCAGTCAGCTAAATGATGCTCTTGATCGGTACGGAATAATAACTCCGTACCAGCAGGCGCACTTTATTTCTCAGTGTTTTCATGAGTCCGCTGCTTTTGAGACGACCGTTGAGTTTTCCTCTGGAGCACAGTACGACCCTGGAAGGCATGTCAGCGCTATAGCGAACGGAAACACAGAAATTGGCGATGGACCGAAGTATAAAGGGAAGGGGCTAATTCAGCTGACATGGAAAAATAACTACATATCCTACTCTAAGTATAGGGGGGTTGACTTTGTGGGGGCTCCCAACATGCTCGCTGAAAAAATGTTTGATGCCATAGATGTTTCGTGTTGGTATTGGCGGCATAATGGAGCCGTTAGCAAGAAATATAATGCGCAGGGCGATATTAATATCTTGGTAGATAATGAGCCCGGCAATGTTAAGCTTATAACGCTGGCCGTAAACGGGGGCGACAATGGTCTTTGTGAACGAGAAAAAGTGTATGAGTTCATACGAAAAGAATGGGGGCTTGCATAAGATGAGCCGAGTGAATCATATAGCGATGATAGTGGTCTTGTCGCTTTGTTATATTTTTTTGTCCGTGACTTATGGCGAAGAGTCTCTGCCGGAGCTAAAGGTAGTAAGTCGTCTCCCTCTCGTATTATCCGTTTCCGAGAATGGGGAAACCTATAATTTGTCACCGCCTAGTGGTTTTATGCGAGAAATTGAGGGGGCTTACAATAATGTCTATGTTGAGGACTTAAATGGCGACGGGGTGGGGGAAGTTGTCTTTAGTTTGGATGGGGGTGGGGTGAATTCCTGTTCGAGGGTATTGCATTACAATGACAGTGATCGCTCCTTGGGTGAATTATTTTTTAATCGTGGCGGGCTGTGTAATTTTAAATTGCGACAGGGTTACATTGTTAGCTCTTATAAGGATGGTGCGACTTGGAAAGAGGATGTCTATAGTGTAAAGGATGGGAAGGCAAGTATAGAGATTTCGGATAGTTGTGTTGGGTGTGGTGAAGTAAAAAGGAAGGAATACCACGCTGATGGCTCGTTTGTTAGATTGTTAGTGTCTGATAATGTCGATTTTAAGAGGCGAGTCCCATTGACCGCTAAGGTAGTGCCTACCCGAGCTTGGATTTTTTCCTCTCCCCAAGTTGCACAGCCAACAAAAAAATATTTGATACGTGGGGATAAGGTTATGCTCCTTGGGATTGATACCTCGCATGGCGAAGACTGGATTGAATTTAGGTTTACGGGGAAAACTACCACTGAAGGATGGCTGAAGAGCAAGGATCTTGAGGGTTGGAATGAGCTTTAGTGCATGGAACTCACGTAGTGTATTGAGCCCAGGCGTTAAGATATGCGCCGTCAACCGCGTTAGTGAAGTTCTATAGCTCCTTGGCCGATGCATCGGACAAGGGTTCGATGAAGACTCGTCTGATCACGATGTGAACGTTCCTGGTAACGTGTCAAGTAGTCTCAAAAGCTCAATCGATATTTTGCGCAGCCACCATTCGGGCTTGAGTGCCGATCCGCGACAGTGGGGTCATAATCGCATGCAGTATGAAGAAGAGTTGATAGAGATTTATGGGCCATCTCGCTGCATGGTCTCTGCGGGTGAACGCTACAGCCAACTCAAGGCATTATTATAGGGGTATAGTGATGAGGTCGTTGTTTCTATTTTTTTTTACTTTGTTGGTTTCTGCCCAATTGCTGGCGGAAAGTATTCAAGGTGAACAAGGTTCGCTCGTCTATTCAGATGGTGTGGGTGGTGCCTTTAATACCTTGGTTTACGAAAAAAATACGGGAGGCGTTCGGAGGGTATTTGATACTGGACTGACGTTTAATTATAACGCTAGCAATCTATCGCCTGATAAAAAATACTCGGTAGTACAATTTTCCGAGTCAGGGGAAGGAACGAGCGGGCCAGAGAGTATATATCTTTGTGCGTTCGTACGAATGTCTGATGGTTGTGTGGTTAGTGTTGCAGCTGGAGAGCAATGCGGTGGAGAATGGGGTGGTCGGAGTCAATGGCGCAGTTCAATAACGACCGATACGGACGATTTTTTAAAAAACTCGCCAATGGTTGATAAAGTTTATAAAGATTATTTGTCTGGGAGGAAGGACTTAACTCAAATCTCTTCTCCTAGAGTTCTTGCGTATATTCCTGAAGGTACGACATTCGATAATTTACTGACGTGCGATCCTCCTCGCGATGTCAATAGAAAGACGTACAGTGACATGCTGCAGTTGCTGGAACGTGACGGCGATACGAGTAATGTTGCAAAATTGAAAACAGTTATGAATACAGCAAGCATTCGTTCAGCCGAAGAAGGTTCCTCTCCAGCAACGAAAGCCAACGATGTGAAAGTAAAGTCGGTGATTTCCGAAAAGGCTTACCTGTATCGATCACCGTTATTGTCCGATAAAACTGCTTCGTATCTGATACGGGGTGACGTTGTGTCCGTGCTCTCAAATACAAATAACTCCTTCGTAAAATTCCGCTATACACAAAAAAACGGAGCAGTGATCGAAAAGTGGATTCGGTGTGAAGATGTTGATTCTTGTGGACCCAAGTAGCGAATGTCTCTTTTTATATGTTGTGGTCAACAGAACGTGTCGCTGCGCAGGGAAATTGGCCGTTATTTTAGTAGAGATAAGTCATGAAAGGCATCATTCGTATTGGCGACAAAACCACTAGCGGTGGCACCGTTTTAACAGGCTCCACGGTCATGATTTTCAAAGGCATTGGTGCCGCTCGCCAGGGTGACCCGGTGAGCTGCCCGATTCCAGGTCATGGCCGAACGGTGATTGCCGAGGGGCACCCGACGTTTCACGACAATGGTCTTCCGGTTGCGTTTCACGGGCATCACTGTGCTTGCGGCTGCACCTTGATTTCCTCACTGACTCAAGTGAGCGCGAGCTAGCCATGCCGATTAGATTGGATCAAGTCCCTGCTTTGGCTCCACGGCCTGCGCGGCCTAAGGGCTGGCTTTGGCTCGGTGCATTACCGTTGCTGCTTTTGCTGCTGGGTGTGGGTGGGACGTTTTTGTTCGGCACTCAAGCGTTGCACCAACACCCCGTGAGTTTTTGGGGGCTAGCCTTGGGTGTACCGCTCTTGGGTTGGGGGCTGCTGAGTTTCGGGCGTGTTTTGCTGTATTTCGGTCAACAGCAGGTCGCCGATGGGTGGGATAAGGCCCGTGAAGAGGATTTGACCCGGAAAATCCGTCGCGGCCGACGCTCTCAACAAGTATTGGCGGTGAGTCTGTACACCTCTCTGCGAAAGTTAGGGGAGCAGCCAACGGCACACCTAGATGAATTGCTCAGCGGGACTGGGGCTTTGAAGGCTCAACCGTCGCGGCTTAAGGGCGCAACTTTGCGCCATAGCCGTATAGCGGGCGATGCGGATGAAAAACTTGAAGTGGCGCTGCATCGGTTATTGACGCAAGTGCTTGCCGATCTGTCGCCAACCTTGACGCAGATACCCGACGCTACGCCGTTGGCCTTGTTGTTGGAGGTTGATAGTGCTTTGCCGGAGAAGGTGTTGCAGCGGGTATGGCAACAGGTATGGCGCGAGTCCGGCATCCGCCAGTCGACAGTGCCTGTCGAGGGTAACGGTTTGGTGGCTTTGGATCAGTGGCTCGA
>NZ_JBVASJ010000082.1:0-4498 GCF_057813935.1 Pseudomonas sp. F220 | reverse complement strand
AATGCTCAGCCAAGCCTATACGTCTGGAATGCAAAAGGTGAAGACATCTTGCGCAAGATCCAGCGTGCGCGAGAGGCGATGGCATCACAGTCCAAAGAGAACGTTTTTTCTGAGACAGCACACTAGCAGGTACTCCATAAATTGTCCGCGCTTCTTGAGGGCGATAATCACGCCCATGCCGAACAGTTGGCGCCGGGCATCCTCGCCACTGCCGCCGAACACCTCCATGGGGATGATCCATTCCTTGATGCCGCTTTCAGTGACCAGGCGCAGGAAACGCCCCTCGCTGCCGTCGTCACTGTTGGTGGTGCGGGCCGCTACAGTCACGGGGGTGGCGATCCATTCGTCAGTGATAGGGCGGTCGCCGGTATCGCTCTCGGCGTCGTCATCATCTTGGCCAGCCACCCGCTTGAAGCCATGCCGGTACACACCGGGGCGCAACTTGCGGCCTTTTTCGTTCGTTACCCAGTGTTCATACACGCCCCAGCTCGGGCGCTCAGGCGCAATCGTTGGGTGTGCGCACGTCAGAAACTTGGCCGCGCCCTTTGCCGCATGAGTTGCGGTAGTTGTTGGCGCATCGGTGCCGTCAGTCGCCCCAGCCGTGCCGCCTAAATCAATCGTCAGGCGCGTGACGTTACTGGCTGGCATGGTCGGCTTCCCAGCGGTAAAGGTCGTTAAAGTCTGAGAGCGCGTCCGGCGCACCTACAGGCCACTCCGGGAACGTCACCAGGCCACCGACTGCGATGGCGGCGGCATTGGCTGCCGTGCGTCCGGGATTGCCCTCGGTGCGTCTGTCGTCGTCGCCCGCAATGATGATTGCGGCGGTGAGATATTCAGCCCGAAGTGCCAGCGCCACCGGCTTGAGGTTCCCGGCGTTCATGGCACAGGCGACGGTATAGCCGCCCTCCTGAAGGAGCGTTGCACCCGTGGCCCAACCTTCACAAATGCAAAGCGGTTTGTCTGCCGTGATGCGGCCCATGGGCGAATAGCAGCCCTTCACCCGGCCACCAGCCAAGAAACGCTTGCTGCCGTCCGGGGCTATCCGTTGCAGGTTGACCAGCACACCACCGGCATACAGCGGCACCAGCAATTCGTCATTGCGCTGGCGCAGGCCGTGGGAGCGAACGCCCTTGGCGATCAAATAGGCGTGGTCAGGGTTGGCGCGTCGTGCGTCACGCCACCAGCGCCGAGCAATAATTGCCGTGCTCTGTTGGCGTTGGCGCTGCTCGGCCTCGCGTTGCTGACGGGCCTGCTCGATGCGTTGGCGCACCTGGCCGGCTTCGTGATGGTCGGCAGGCTCACGACTGCTCCAGGTGCTGGCGCCACCAGACTTCCAACTGCCGAACGCCCCCGAGGCAATTCCGTCCAGATACAGGACGTACCAGCCGTTGAGGCTGCCGGATTTGTCGCCGGGAACGTGGAAGCGGTGAATGGCACCATCGGGGGTGGGCAACCAGTCGAGCAGACCATAGACAGACTGGAGCGCATCACGGAAACGGATCGTCGCGTTTTTCATGCTCGCCCCTTCGGTGGGGTGAGCCGCTCGGCAGTGACGTAGGACAGCACTGTGGCTTTTTTCTGGCAAGCCGATCCCGTCAGCGCCTGGCGGCACTGTTGAAAGTTCGTCATGGGATTAGTCCGGGCTTAAAGGGTGCGAGTAGGTCACGGGAGGAATGGCTTTTCTGGCCGCTGTAATGCTGGCCAACTTGCGGTTAGTGTCACGGCTTACCGCTGCCAGTTGGACTGAAAGCCCCGCCATGTGGGAGAGCATCCAGCAGATATGCCCGGCTAAAACATCGTCGAGCCGGTCAGTATTGACGGCACCGTCTAGTAGTTCGCTGATGGCGGTGATGCCCATGCACAGTCGCTCGCTGTGGTCGTGGGCCAAGGACATCAGGAGGTCCAAGCTATCCTCTTGATCGATCAAGTTGCCGGTTGGACTGCTTTTTAACGCCTCGAAAAGGGTTTGCCATGGGCTGGGAAAGCTCATTGTTTACCCCCATCTTCTTGGGCATTGTCACGCTTCGCGATCTTGGCTTGTAGCCAGGCGTCTACCTCGGCTACGACGTAGAACACAGCGGCCTGGCGGGAGTCGCCGTCCTTGATAGGGGCGGGAAAGGTCGGGTCTTTTGCCCTGAGCTTGTCGAGGCCCGAGCGGGTCACGTCTAGCCATTGGCAAAGCGCGGGCTGTCGAATCAAGCCTTTGCTTGGTGCAGGGTGATTCAGATGCATTCATATGCCTCCATACGGTTGAGGCTAGCTACGTTATGCATCTTTCTCGCCCCTGTCATAGCAATGCAAAATATTCGTTTGCATTGCAAGCAGGACTATTGGCTCAGCGCCTCCATAGCCTGTTTTGCCTGTCCCAGAGCATGATTTACATCGTCTTTGCGCGCTCCTTTCCACTTACGCTTACCAATTTCCTCAGCGGCAGCGCCCTGCTTTTTCCAGTCATCGCGCAACAGCTCCCAAAGTCCAGCGACCACCAGCGGCCATTCGATACGACGCTCTGCTTTTCGTATGCGCAATTCCATGCGGTCGCATCGTTCAGCCATGTCCATCAGATCAATATCGCCCTCAAATGGGCTGTCAATGCGGGCCAGGTCATTTGCCTCATCGCCGTAGACTAACGCTTGCCCATATGAGTGCGTCAACGCTGGCCACTCGGGGCATGCAGATGAATCATTGACAATCTGTGCTACCTGAAAAACCTCTTTGGATACGTATACCCGCACATAGTCTTCAGCTTTTACTGATACAAGAGCGCCATTGTCCCTGAGTGTAAGCACTCGCCACTCTTGCCCACGGCTATCAATGACCCAGCCGTCCTCTGGCAGCGGGTAAGGAATAACCGAAAGCCATCCATGTGCGTCACTCGCATGCGGTTCGTACAGGTGGTCATCGAACTTTTCTTGGGCGACTAAGCAAAAGCCGCGATCCGGGTAAATTTCATGGGCACTTCGTATAGCCTGCATATAGGCAGGCACTACCCCTGATAGCGCATACTCGGCCATCTCTCCATCGCTGACCTGTTCGCCGATCAGTAATGAGAACAGTTGGGCCGCCTCGCCCTCTGATATGTAGCGTTTGAGTTTCAGAGGCTTAATTGCCATATGTGTCCCTGCTGCATTGATTGGGAGTCGGGAGGGCTATGCCTATGGCGGAGCTGGCCTGACGGCACTGCCAAATAGACATGAAACTCATGATTCGATTGAGGGCATCAGGCCCGTTTAAGTGCTACGACGTTGCCACCTGCTAGCTTGTCGAGATGGTCTGCATACCACTGCATCATGGTCGTACGCTGGGCCAGGTACTGGGCTTTGTTGTAGACCCCTGCAATCCCATCTTTGACGTGAGAAAGCTGGGCCTCAATGTGGTTTTCGTCGAAGCCGTGTTCGTTGAGGATCGTGCTAGCGATATGTCGGAATCCGTGACCGGTCTGCCGACCTTCATAGCCCAGTCGGCGCAGGGCCATTAGGAACACGGTGTTGGAGCGTGGCTTTGTTGTATCGCTACGGCCAGGGAATAGCAGCAGGTAGGAACCTGTGAGGTTGTGCAGATTATGCAACAGTTCAACGGCTTGGCGTGGCAGGGGAAACACATGCTCGCGACGGCGCTTCATTCGTTCGGCTGGAATCGTCCAAAGACCGGTACCTAGATCGAACTCAGACCACCGGGCCTCTCGCAGCTCAGACGGCCGGCAAGCGAGCATAGACAGTAAGTGCAGGCCAATACGAATGTCGGCAGCGCTCGGGTACGCTCTGATGGCTCGTAATAGGGGTGGCAGTTCGTCGATTGGAACATGGGCATAGTTCTCGGCGGGTTTGGTCGTCAGGAACTTATGCAGCCCTTCAAGCGGGTTGTGGGTGGCACGTCCGGTGACGCGGGCTAGGTCGTAAATCTCCCGGCATATGCCACGTACTCGGCTGGTCTGTTCGATAATGCCGGTCTGTTCCATGCTGCGCAGGAACTCCATCCACTCCATCGGCAGAATGCCTTGATAGGGGCGCTTTCCGAAGACCGGGAATACGTGAAGCTCCAGTGCGCCTATAACTCTGGTCGCTGTCCCGGTACTCCAGCTTTTGCGCTTGTTGGCGTACCACTCGCGTGCCAGATGTTCGAACGTATTATTGGCGGCTTCAAGCTCTGCGGCTTTTTTTGCTCGCTGGGTGGCAAGCATGCTGCCTTCTTTAGCTGTGCCGTCGCGCAATTCTGCCGCCTTCTGGCGCGCCTGCTCGCCGGTTAACTGGTGGCTACCCTTGCCGTAACCTCCCAAGCCCAGCCAAGACCATTTGCCATCGGTTTTTTTGTAGCGCAGCTCCCAAGATTTCTGGCCGGTGGGCTTCACTCGCAGATAGAGCCCGGCGCCATCTAGTGTGCTGCCTCAGAAAAAACGTTCTCTTTGGACTGTGATGCCATCGCCTCTCGCGCACGCTGGATCTTGCGCAAGATGTCTTCACCTTTTGCATTCCAGACGTATAGGCTTGGCTGAGCATTG
>NZ_JBVASJ010000081.1:0-4924 GCF_057813935.1 Pseudomonas sp. F220 | reverse complement strand
AGATGGCGTTAAAACGAATGGGGCGGCGGGCTTGGCCATGTGCACTACTGCTCAGTGAGGTCGAAGTCTGGTCAGTATATCGATATGCTTTTAGATAAACGAATTACACGCTCAGGACACTAGACTGATGGCAGGCAAAATCAATCTGACAGATCTTCTCCACCCTCCCCCCCTCCTCAGATCTCATATGTTTGATCCTGGTGTCTCACGCCACAAAAATGCTAAAGCGTCAGGTAATCGAATCGAAGACAAAGCTTAAACGCCAAACACCCGACGAATATCTGGGCAGCTGGGCTTACAGATAAACGCACGAATTCAATGACCGAGCTGGATACTGGCGCACCCGACGCGGCTTACTGTCACCGGGCAATACGTGAATGCCGCCATCCTCATACGGAGCCAGGTACTTGGCCGAAACAGGACGCACAAACACGCTTGCCCTGAGCGTGTCCTTGCGAGCGCCCTGCATGCCGACAGACCGGTTTGGGCTTCTTGAGGGTCGTGGCAATGTTCTCGATCTCGTCAGCCTGGACCTCTTTGGCCAACTCAGTCAGGGCCTGCGCAGTGGCAAACGCGATCTGCTTATTGGCCAAGGCCGACAGCGACCTGGTGATCTCTTTCAGATTACTGCGGATGGAAATATCAAACGGCCCTGACATAACGGTTACTCCATAGTCCTAAAGACATCCCCACGCTTGCCCCAGGCATACAGCACCACCCCGGCGTGCAACATCACACTGAACGGGTTCACCCAGGCATGCTCGAACGTTGTGATAAATACTCCGAACGCACCGATGGCTACCAGGTAGAGCGCAGCACGCAACAAAGGCTGGGCCAGTGGTCGAATCCGGCGCAGGACGTCGTACGCGGCGATAACCACAAGCACGCACAGAAAAGCGTCCGTAGCCGCCAGGACAGATGAAAACAAGCTGTTCATGTCAGGCGCCTCGCGTCGTTGGGATCGAGCCGATGAACGCTTTGATTGCTGGAATGATGTTCATCGCCGTCAGGCCCAGCACAAAGGATGTGCCGCACAAAAAGTAATCGTCAGTCGGCAAGCCGAGCTTGGGAGCAAGCCACATCGTGACCGGGTGGGTCAGGTAGACCGCGAAAAAGAACCCCGTGGCTACTGCGGTCGTCGCCTGCCATCGGGTCAGATCCTTCAGGTAACCAAGAGATAGGATCGAGCCGAGGAATGCAGCCATGACCACACCGTACTTACCGAGCAGGACGCCAGAGGCAGCACTCGTTGGTTCTGCCATTGGGAACTCCAGAATCGAGTAGGAGGCGGATTCACATCCGCCGTCCTCTCACGCCACCGTACGTACGGTTCCGTATACGGCGGCTCAGGTTAAGCGGTTAAGCCGGGTTATCGTGTCCAGTATTGAGACCAGCCCGAGTCGATCCCAGAGTTTCTTCGGCAGCGCCTGATTCATATGGGGTGCTCCCGAATTCCACCAAGGGCCTCGACCGTTGAATGCTGAGTGACAAGCACGAGCTTCGTTGAGCCCTAGACGCATCAAGTTGCGCGCCCTCGTCGAGGGCTGCTTCCATTGGCGCCAGATGATACAGCGAAGTTTGTGACGCACCCACCCGATCGGCTACTGTCGGAATACCCAGCTTGCGTTTGCCTCCTGATTGCTTCGGAATTTCCACCTGCCGAACCGGTGGCGGAAAATAGGAACCCGACGACATGCGGTTCCAAACCTTGTACAGGTTCCGTTGCAGCTTCTGCTCGAACTGGGCAATAGATTGTTCATCTATCCCAGCGGCTCCTCGATTGGCTTTCACTCGCTGGAAGGCCTCCCAAACTATCAGTTTGGAAATGCTGTACGACTTTGCTGCGCTCATGCCGCTCTTCCCCGCCGAAGCCGGTTGACGACATAAGCGAGCTGGGCAACGCCATCCCTTCGCTCCATTCTCATTACAAGAACTTCATCACTACTACGAATGGCTCCGCCCCTCGGCCTTTGCATCGGTATTCTTTCTTGCGGTGATAGCCGCTTGTCATTTCCCTTGGCATCAAAGGCGAGGTTCTCACGTTCCATATCAAAGCCTGTATTGAGCTCATGCCGCCTATACACCGGCTGCCATCTGGACGGTAAGCAGGTGTCCTCCAGACTTGCTCCCAAGGCTACTTGCCAGCCTCGGTTCTGACAGCGCTTGAGCCCTTAACGATGCGTCTTCGGACGGTTTGCTTTCGCTCATCTGCTCAATACGTACCTGACGCCTTTATTGACGCCTTTTCCACGGTCGCTCACCACCACGCCTTTTGAACGCAGCAGCACCGGGCGGTTTGAAGCCAGCTCCTGCAAGCGGACTTCGGGAGGCCTACTCCCATCTTCGATACAGCATCGCTGGCTTACGCCAGCGTTCGTGACACACGCAAGTATTGGGCTTTGAAGATACTTGCCTTCTTACCCCGCTGCGCCATCTGATCCGCTTCCTGTTCGTCAGGCCAGCATTTTGCCTCGGGCTTCCTTCAGATCCGCAGTCACCCGCGACACCCTTGCCTCTGGCTAACACTTCCCCTTGCCGGGTGTGTAGAGGACTTGCACCTCCAAGTCACCAGCGAGGCCACCACAGCCAAGCTGGTTGCGCTTGCGCGCAACGCGCCATGCCTGGCGCACAAATAAAAAGCCCCGGCAAATGCCGAGGCTCGATGAACTGTAGAAAGCAAAAAGCCCAATTCAGAATCGGGCTTTGCTCGCGGAAAACCGCAAAGTAACGAGAAACCTATAGATCAAGATCGGGACTGTTGAGCGAAACCATCGTCAGGGAGTACATGCTGCTGCCATCCACGCATAACAACCAGCGCAGCCAAGCGATTGATAGCGCGGCAGCAATCAGTTGTTGCCAAACCATTTGGTCGAGCGATTGACCTCGGCCTTGCCTGAGTCCTCCAATAGAGCCTTGGCACCTGAGCTCACGTTGCGCGCAGCATCGGCATTGGACTGGATGACGTCGGTCTTGGCGGCGCTATTGTGCAGCTCAGCATCGATGTAGTCGTTGCTACGGTCAGTCTTGGCCTTGAGGGCCTGCAGACGCAGCTTGCGTTCTTCGATATCGAGCGCTCGGTCTTCGTCCTCGGCCTTTTCGTCACGGGTACGCAGTCGAGTGTTTTCCTGAGCCTTGGCCTGGCGTTCGGCTGCAGCCTGCTCGGCCGCATGCTTTTGCGCGACCAACCGGTTGCGGCGGTTGGTCGCGTCGCTTGCGGTTGCTTTCGCCTGTGCGGCGGCTACCTGGCGCTGATAGTCAGCTTGACGGGCGGCGTCGACTTGCTGTTGCTGGACCTCAATCTGGTGCAGTTGGTCGAATTGCGACTGGGCGAAGGCCTGCGTCGTCACCAGCGACAACAACAATGCAATGCTGAATCCTTTCATGCCTGCCTCCTAAGCTTTGACAGGTGGCGGGCAAGTGGCGTTTGGCTGGATGCGAGTCTCGTTGTTGAGCATCTGCACCATCAGGGAAACCTGGCCTGGAGCGAACTCGCAAGGCTTGCCGACCTGGGTCGAAGTGTAAATTTTGCCGGCTTCGGAATAGCCCAGCAGCACACCTGGTACCAGTGTAGTGTCGTTGACCATTGAGCCTGCCAAGGCACCGGCAGCGCCACCGGCTACGCCGCCGACCAAGGCCGTATCACGGTTATGGCCCGCACCCAGCGCACCGCCGCCGACCGCGCCGATCAGGCCACCGACCAGAGTCGCTGCCTTCCGGTTAGATTCGTTGCTGACTTTGATCTTGGCCGGTGTCACCGAAATGATGGTGACGGTCTTGGCCGCCTGTTTAGTGTTGACCTGGCTAGCATCGAACACGTCAGCCTGGTACTGCTCGCCTGTCGATTGGCAGCCGGCAACCAGTGCCGCCAGCGAGATGACAGCCAGAGTTTTCTTGAGCATGTGGTTCATTTCCTTGCATTCAGTAGGTAACGTCAAAGCTACTGAGCAAGTATCGCGAAACTGTGCGCCCCTCCCCCTCACACCACGTCTCATATGTTTGACCCTGGCGTCTCACGACTGGGTCGTTGAGCGTGCGGAGATATGAGTATTCGGATACGGTAATCACAACGCAACCAAGACGCCAAAGCGTCTACCAGCGTGACGTAGGGAGGGCTATGTGACGCAACGAAAGCCCGTAGAAACCTCGGGCTTTTTTATGCCTCGCCTTTATTCGTCAGCACCCTCCCCCACGCCTACCACCACACCCGAAAGTCAGGGTCCTGGCGAATAAACGCAACCACAACCAAGGAGTCGATATGAACCAGACTATCCAACAAAGCCAAGCAGTCCTTCAAGCCCTGCGCGGTCGTATTTCGCTGTCCACCTCGGAGATGTACAAGATGATCGGTCGTGAAGAACCGGTGCGAGCTTCGCGCTTTACTGTTGTGTCCTTAGGGAAAAATACCTTTGATGTGATCGACCGATCCACCCGCCTCTCTCCTGGGGCTCGTACTGGCCACGACAACGCCTGTCATTACGCCCAGCTACTCGAAGAGCATGCCGACTTCTTCGCATCAGTTCGTGCGATCACCCGCTACGCCTGCCGAACAGCGCTGCGCTGGACTATCGGCATATCCATCGCCCTGGTCGTATTCGCTTACTACGGTGCCCAGTAATGACTGGGCCAATGCCGACCCCGTGTAGTGCGGTGATCGGCGGCAACGCCGCATGAAGCGAATAAACAAGCGGGTGCGCCAGCTTCTTCGACAACCCCAGACCAACCTTCCGCCAAACGGAATCAAAGCCCAAACGGAGAAGCCCCCATCGTCCCGCGCACCTAATCCATTCCCCTAGTCCACTAAGGAGACGCTGAACAATTAACCCGTTCGCACCGCCCCCATTGCCAAGCCGGTTTTTTTCAACCTGCCGGCCTTATTTTGCATTTCCAGGGCCGATTTTCGCCCTCATTTTGCTGATTTTCGGGT
>NZ_JBVASJ010000080.1:1909-5201 GCF_057813935.1 Pseudomonas sp. F220 | reverse complement strand
AAAACAAAACCCCTACCTGCATACGCAGATAGGGGTTTCGGAATTTAATCTTGACGATGACCTACTCTCACATGGGGAAACCCCACACTACCATCGGCGATGCATCGTTTCACTGCTGAGTTCGGGATGGGATCAGGTGGTTCCAATGCTCTATGGTCGTCAAGAAATTCGGGAGCCAGGTCGTTACTTGCGTAACGCTCCAGCGAATGGGTATGTGATAGCTCGGTGCATTGTGAATCGCAAACTTTCGGTTTACTTCGTCTTCACACACCGCAATCTGGTGTCCTCTCGGATCAACAAATTGCTTGGGTGTTATATGGTCAAGCCTCACGGGCAATTAGTATTGGTTAGCTCAACGCCTCACAGCGCTTACACACCCAACCTATCAACGTCGTAGTCTTCGACGGCCCTTCAGGGGACTCAAGGTCCCAGTGAGATCTCATCTTGAGGCTAGTTTCCCGCTTAGATGCTTTCAGCGGTTATCTATTCCGAACATAGCTACCCGGCAATGCCACTGGCGTGACAACCGGAACACCAGAGGTTCGTCCACTCCGGTCCTCTCGTACTAGGAGCAGCCCCTCTCAAATCTCAAACGTCCACGGCAGATAGGGACCGAACTGTCTCACGACGTTCTAAACCCAGCTCGCGTACCACTTTAAATGGCGAACAGCCATACCCTTGGGACCGGCTTCAGCCCCAGGATGTGATGAGCCGACATCGAGGTGCCAAACACCGCCGTCGATATGAACTCTTGGGCGGTATCAGCCTGTTATCCCCGGAGTACCTTTTATCCGTTGAGCGATGGCCCTTCCATACAGAACCACCGGATCACTAAGACCTACTTTCGTACCTGCTCGACGTGTCTGTCTCGCAGTCAAGCGCGCTTTTGCCTTTATACTCTACGACCGATTTCCGACCGGTCTGAGCGCACCTTCGTACTCCTCCGTTACTCTTTAGGAGGAGACCGCCCCAGTCAAACTACCCACCATACACTGTCCTCGATCCGGATAACGGACCTGAGTTAGAACCTCAAAGTTGCCAGGGTGGTATTTCAAGGTTGGCTCCACGCGAACTGGCGTCCACGCTTCAAAGCCTCCCACCTATCCTACACAAGCAAATTCAAAGTCCAGTGCAAAGCTATAGTAAAGGTTCACGGGGTCTTTCCGTCTAGCCGCGGATACACTGCATCTTCACAGCGATTTCAATTTCACTGAGTCTCGGGTGGAGACAGCGCCGCCATCGTTACGCCATTCGTGCAGGTCGGAACTTACCCGACAAGGAATTTCGCTACCTTAGGACCGTTATAGTTACGGCCGCCGTTTACCGGGGCTTCGATCAAGAGCTTCGCGTTAGCTAACCCCATCAATTAACCTTCCGGCACCGGGCAGGCGTCACACCCTATACGTCCACTTTCGTGTTTGCAGAGTGCTGTGTTTTTAATAAACAGTCGCAGCGGCCTGGTATCTTCGACCGGCATGAGCTTACGGAGCAAGTCCTTCACCCTCACCGGCGCACCTTCTCCCGAAGTTACGGTGCCATTTTGCCTAGTTCCTTCACCCGAGTTCTCTCAAGCGCCTTGGTATTCTCTACCCAACCACCTGTGTCGGTTTGGGGTACGGTTCCTGGTTACCTGAAGCTTAGAAGCTTTTCTTGGAAGCATGGCATCAACCACTTCGTGTACCTAAGTACACTCGTCATCAGCTCTCGGCCTTAGACCCCCGGATTTACCTAAGAGTCCAGCCTACCACCTTAAACTTGGACAACCAACGCCAAGCTGGCCTAGCCTTCTCCGTCCCTCCATCGCAATAACCAGAAGTACAGGAATATTAACCTGTTTTCCATCGACTACGCTTTTCAGCCTCGCCTTAGGGACCGACTAACCCTGCGTCGATTAACGTTGCGCAGGAAACCTTGGTCTTTCGGCGTGGGTGTTTTTCACACCCATTATCGTTACTCATGTCAGCATTCGCACTTCTGATACCTCCAGCAAGCTTCTCAACTCACCTTCACAGGCTTACAGAACGCTCCTCTACCGCATCACCTAAGTGATACCCGTAGCTTCGGTGTATGGTTTGAGCCCCGTTAAATCTTCCGCGCAGGCCGACTCGACTAGTGAGCTATTACGCTTTCTTTAAAGGGTGGCTGCTTCTAAGCCAACCTCCTAGCTGTCTAAGCCTTCCCACATCGTTTCCCACTTAACCATAACTTTGGGACCTTAGCTGACGGTCTGGGTTGTTTCCCTTTTCACGACGGACGTTAGCACCCGCCGTGTGTCTCCCATGCTCGGCACTTGTAGGTATTCGGAGTTTGCATCGGTTTGGTAAATCGGGATGATCCCCTAGCCGAAACAGTGCTCTACCCCCTACAGTGATACATGAGGCGCTACCTAAATAGCTTTCGAGGAGAACCAGCTATCTCCGAGCTTGATTAGCCTTTCACTCCGATCCACAGGTCATCCGCTAACTTTTCAACGGTAGTCGGTTCGGTCCTCCAGTTAGTGTTACCCAACCTTCAACCTGCCCATGGATAGATCGCCCGGTTTCGGGTCTATTCCCAGCGACTAGACGCCCTATTAAGACTCGCTTTCGCTACGCCTCCCCTATTCGGTTAAGCTCGCCACTGAAAATAAGTCGCTGACCCATTATACAAAAGGTACGCAGTCACCCAACAAAGTGGGCTCCCACTGCTTGTACGCATACGGTTTCAGGATCTATTTCACTCCCCTCTCCGGGGTTCTTTTCGCCTTTCCCTCACGGTACTAGTTCACTATCGGTCAGTCAGTAGTATTTAGCCTTGGAGGATGGTCCCCCCATATTCAGACAAGGTTTCTCGTGCCCCGTCCTACTCGATTTCACTTCTAAGATCCTTTCGCGTACAGGGCTATCACCCACTATGGCCGCACTTTCCAGAGCGTTCCGCTAAAATCAAAGAAGCTTAAGGGCTAGTCCCCGTTCGCTCGCCACTACTAAGGGAATCTCGGTTGATTTCTTTTCCTCAGGGTACTTAGATGTTTCAGTTCCCCTGGTTCGCTTCTTACGCCTATGTATTCAGCGTAAGATACCTAACTTATGTTAGGTGGGTTCCCCCATTCAGACATCTCCGGATCACAGTCTGTTTGCCGACTCCCCGAAGCTTTTCGCAGGCTACCACGTCTTTCATCGCCTCTGACTGCCAAGGCATCCACCGTATGCGCTTCTTCACTTGACCATATAACCCCAAGCAATCTGGTTATACTGTGAAGACGACATTCGCCGAAAATTCGCAATTTAACTCACAAATTTTACCTTAGCCT
>NZ_JBVASJ010000079.1:0-5220 GCF_057813935.1 Pseudomonas sp. F220 | reverse complement strand
TTGATAGTGCTTTGCCGGAGAAGGTGTTGCAGCGGGTATGGCAACAGGTATGGCGCGAGTCCGGCATCCGCCAGTCGACAGTGCCTGTCGAGGGTAACGGTTTGGTGGCTTTGGATCAGTGGCTCGACCGGCGTATTCGTGATCAGGCGATGCTGTTGGTAGTGTCGTCACAGTTTGCGCCGCAGCAGCCTGAAGGGACGGCTGAAGCGGCCGTCGGACTGCTGCTTGGTAACCGCCTGACGCAAACCGTCTTGCCCCCAATGGCCTACCTGCATCGTCCGGAGCAGGAGCGCGAGCCGACCACCGATGCCTTGCTCTATGTCGCCCACCAAGCCTTGGACTGGGTGCCGTTGGATGCGCAATCCATCGAGCAGACTTGGCGAGTGGGGGTTGATGCGCAACGTGATGCTGCATTGACCACGGTCTTGGCTGAAGTGCCTATCCCGTCGAAGCATAACCAAGGGTTTTATGACTTGGATAGTGCGTTGGGACACCCGGGCAAAGCAGCACCGTGGCTGGCGATTGCCACCGCAACGCAGGCTATTCAATGCGGCGCTGGGCCGCAGTTCATTTTTAGCGGGGGCGGCTGTGTTGATACAGGGCTCTGGGGCACGGTCTTGACGCCTGTGTCATCGCTCTCGAAGTAGGAATTTCAAATGCAGTTTCGACGTGTTGTGTGGTTGGCGGTTCTGGTCGTCGTGCTGTTGTTTATCGGTACGGTTCTGGGTGTATTGATTTTGCGTTACCCAGAGTTGTTTGGATTTAGATCTGGTAGTGACCACCAAACGACAGGATTGTGGTTGATAGCCGTTACGACCTTGCTTTTGGTGATGTGTGTCGGTGGCTACCATTTGTTGGGGCATCGGTTGGGAGGCTCGGCTTACCGTCGGCAGGAGGCGGATGATGTACCCCAGTCTGCGCAAGCTAGCCACCCTGAGTCCCGTGATGCTCAGGCTGCTTTGATCAATTCGATTAAAGCGCACCTATGCAACCACCACTCCGTCTTCTGGCGCCGCAAAGTCCGTCTGCTGTTGGTCATCGGCGAACCCGACCAGATCGAGGCCATCGCTCCGGGGTTGTCCAAAAAACTCTGGCGGGAAAGCCAAGGCACCGTCCTGCTATGGGGCGGCAGTGCCCAGTCGACGCTGGCTCAGTCATTCCCTGAGCAATGGGCTGGACTGAGCCGCTGGCGTGCGCTGGACGGGGTGGTCTGGGCGCTGAATACACCCCAGGCTGCGGATGCCGCCGCGATAGGGGCGGGCGTGAGCCAGTTGCAAAATTTGGCCCGTGGCTTGGGCTGGCAGTTGCCGTTGTACCTGTGGCAGGTCTGCGACAGTGAATGGTCGCAGGACTCACGTGAAAGCCGTCCGGTGGGTTGCTTGTTGCCTGCACGTTTCACGGCGGCGGCATTGGAAAACGCTCTGAGTGGTTTGCTGCTGCCTTTACGTCGCGAGGGCCTGGCGCAGATGAGCGATGTGTTGAGTCATGACTTCCTGCTGCGCCTGTCCCGGGATTTGCAGGACGGTGGCATTGCTCGTTGGCGTCAGACGCTGGCGCCTTTGTCCGGCGTGTTTGCCCGTGGCGTGCCGTTGCGGGGGGTGTGGTTCAGCTTGCCGGTGCAGGCCACTCAACAGGGTTTGGCTGCTGTGTGGCGCGGCGTGGTTGCCGATAGCGCCAAAGTGCGCCGATTGGGCTGGAGCGCTCCGCGCATCGGTTATGCGCTGGTGTTGGGGCTGGCACTGGTGTGGGGCGCGGGGCTGTTGCTGGCGTTTGTCAGTAACCGCACGCAGATCGCCCGGGTAGATACCGCGTTGGCGACGTTGCAGCAACCGGGCAGCGGCGATGCGCAACTGCGCGCGCTCAATGATCTGGTGCGCGAACTTGCGCGTCTGGATTACCGCGCGGAACACGGCGTGCCCTGGTATCAGCGTTTTGGTTTGAACCAGAATCAAGGCCTGCTCGATGCGTTATGGCCGCGCTATGTCGAGGCCAACAACCGCTTGATCCGTGACCCGGCGGCGGCCCATTTACAGCGCCAGCTCAATGCCTTGATCAGCCTGCCACCGGGCAGTGCGCAACGGGCCGAGCGGGCTCAGAGCGCCCACGAACAATTGAAGGCTTATCTGATGATGGCGCGGCCGCAAAAAGCCGACGCCGCCTTTCTGGCCAAAGCCCTGGGCAACGCCGAGCCGGTGCGCGACGGTGTGTCGCCGGGGCTCTGGCAAGGCCTGGCGCCGAACCTGTGGCAGTTCTACGGTGAACACCTGACGGCGCATCCGGGCTGGCGTATCGAGGCCGACCCGAGGCTGGTTGCCCAGACCCGGCAGGTGCTGCTCGGTCAGTTGGGGCAGCGTAATGCCGAAGGCAGTCTGTACCAGCAACTCCTCGACACCAGCGCCAATCACTACCCGGCGTTGAGCTTGCAAGACATGGTGGGCGATACCGAGGCGAAGGCGCTGTTCGCCACCACCGCTGAGGTGCCAGGGGTATTCACCCGCCAGGCCTGGGAGGGTCTGGTGCGGCAGACGATTGACGAGATTGCCGAGGCGCGGCGTGAGGAGATCGACTGGGTGCTCAGCGACAATCAAGCCAACATTGCCGACGAGCTGACCCCGGATGTGCTCAAGGCGCACCTCACCGAGCGCTACTTTCAGGACTACGCCAGCGCCTGGCTGGGCTTTCTCAACAGCCTGCACGGGCGTCGGGCCGAGAGCCTGGGCGAGGTGATCGACCAGTTGACGCTGATGAGCGATGTGCGCCAGTCGCCGCTGATCGCGCTGATGAACACCCTGGCCTATCAGGGGCAGGCCGGTGCTCGTCACCAGGCCTTGGCGGACTCGCTGATGAAGTCCGCCCAAAAGCTGATCGGCCAGGACAAGCTGCCAGTGATTGACCCACGAACACTAGAACCGCGCAGCCCGTTGGACGCCACCTTCGGTCCGTTATTGACCTTGCTGGGCAAAGACGCTGAGGGCAAGGGCGGTAACGACAGCCTGAGCCTTCAAGCGTTTCTGACCCGAGTGACGCGGGTGCGTTTGAAACTGCAGCAAGTGAGTAGCGCGTCAGATCCGCAGGAAATGACTGAAGCATTGGCGCAGACGGTGTTCCAGGGCAAAAGCGTGGACCTGACGGACACCCAGTCCTATGGCAGCCTGATCGCCGCGAGCCTGGGGGCGGAGTGGGGCGGGGTCGGGCAAACCCTCTTCGTGCAACCGCTGGAACAAGCCTGGCAGCGGGTCTTGCAACCCTCGGCCGCGGGGCTCAACAGCCAGTGGCAGCGCGGGATCGTGCGTGAATGGCAGAGCGCGTTTGCCGAGCGTTACCCCTTTGTCGACACCGCCAGCGACGCTTCGCTGCCCATGCTGGGGCAGATGATTCGCGCGGATTCGGGGCGCATCGAGCAGTTTTTGCAGAGCCAACTGAGCGGCGTATTGCGCAAGGAAGGCAACCGCTGGGTGGCCGATCCGCACCATAGCCAGGGCTTGCGTTTCAATCCGCAGTTTTTGGCTGCGATCAACCAGCTCAGTCAGTTAGCCGACGTGATCTACACCGACGGCGGCATGGGCCTGAGCTTCGAGTTGCAGGGCAAACCGGCGCGTGATGTGGTGCAAACCACCTTCACCCTCAATGGTGAGGAACACCAGTACTTCAACCAGCGAGAGTTCTGGCAGCGTTTCAGTTGGCCGGGCCGCAGTGACCATCCGGGGGCCAGCCTGAGCTGGACCAGTGTGCGCACCGATGAGCGTCTGTTTGGTGACTACCAGGGGACCTGGGGCCTGATCCGCTTGCTGGAGAAAGCCAAAGTTACCGCCCTGGACGATGGCGACAGCCGCTATCGCCTGGACATCAAGGCCCCCGATGGCCTGGACCTGACCTGGTACCTGCGCACCGAACTGGGCGCCGGGCCGCTGGCCTTGCTCAAGCTGCGCAACTTCACGTTGCCGCAGCAGATTTTCCTCAACGGGGGCACTGCTTCAGTGGCTGATGCGCAGAACGGGAGCCCTGAATGAGCCTGCAGAGCTTGATTGCCCAGTGCCTGGGTGAACGCGACGCGGTGGCTCTGGCCAGCAGCCAGGCTGAACGCTGGTTGCCGTGGCTGCAACCTGTCAGCGACGACTCGCCCGTCGGCGAAGACCCGGGTTATGACGATGACTTCCAGCGCATGCGCGAGGAGGTCAACAAGCTGTCCGGGGCGGATACCGAACGCGTGATTCAACTGGCAGAAAAGTTGCTCACCCACACTTGCAAAGACCTGCGGGTGGGCACCTATTACCTGTGGGCACGCTTGCACAAGGACGGTGAGGCCGGGCTGGCGGACGGGTTGACCTTGTTGGCCGCGTTGCTGGAGCGTTATGCCGCCCAGGTGCTGCCGGCGCGGCCCAATAGCCGCAAGATGGCCCTGGAATGGCTGGCCAGCAGCAAGGTGTTGGACAGCCTGTCGCTGTACCCCGAGGTGGTGCGCAGCGAGGCCGAAGCAACCGTGGCGGCGCTGGCGTGGCTAGAGCAAGGGCTTGAGGCCTGGCCGCAGGATCAGCGTCCGGCCCTGGGGGCGTTGTATGGCGCGTTGTCCGCTCGGTTGGCGCGGTCTGGCGGGGTCAATGCACTGGTGCCGCAGCACAGCGCCAGTCATGAGTTGAATGCGCAAAATACACAAACAGCGGTGCCGAGCGCCATGGTCATCAAGTCTGGGCGGGATCTGCTGGACAGCGGCCGGGTACTGGCGGGTTATTTACGTGAGCAACCCCAGGGCTGGCTGGCAGCCCACCGATTGATGAAGAGCTTACGCTGGGACACCTTGCATCAGGCACCACCTCTGGCCGCCAATGGCCATACACGCCTGGAATCGCCCCGTGGCGAGTACCGGGCGCAACTCCAACGCTTGTACCTGCAACAGAGTTGGACTGAACTGCTGGATCTGGCCGAGAGGATGTACGCCGAGGCGGTGAACCATTTCTGGCTGGATTTGCAGTGGTACCTGTATCAGGCGCTGAGCAAACAAGCCTCGCCACAAAATGATTGGGCGGACATCGTCAAACGTGACCTGGGCATGTTCCTTGAGCGCTTGCCGGGCCTGGAGCTGTTGAACTGGAGTGACGGAACCCCCTTCGCCGACCAGACCACCCGCGACTGGATCACCCAGCACGTCAGCGGTAATCGTGCGCAGCAATGGTTACCGGAACCGAAGGTGGTGGTCTCCACTGGACACGCCGAAATTCTGTC
>NZ_JBVASJ010000078.1:0-5221 GCF_057813935.1 Pseudomonas sp. F220 | reverse complement strand
AGAGGTATACCTTTTCGACTTTTGCATCGGGACGCATCATGTGGGGCAGGCTCCTGAGAGAGTTCGGGAGCTCAGCATCGGGCATCAAATATCGGCTTGGAATGTGGGCTTCATGGAGCGGTTACGGCCCAGTTGCCGGCGTTTCTGTTTCTGTCATTCGGAGCCAGTCATGCAAAGAATTACCGCGCAGGCCGCTGGCGTCCTGCTGCTAATCGCCTTGGCATGTGGCGCGCTGTACAGGTTCGCTATGAAGCGGGGAGCTGATAGGGGCGCATGACTGCTCCTGATCAGAAGGGCATGGCCGATTTGAATGATGACGCGCTCTTCAACGCTGAGTTTGTGATAGGACATAGGGCAACACCGTACCTAAAAATTCGGGTGTTGCACTCAGCTTCCGCGCCGCTCTATGTTTTATCAATTATTCTCTTAATTATCAAAAATGGATAATCGTTGCTAACTGTAAACTTGTCATCAAAAACCTTCGGATCAACAGGTTCTCCGTTGATGGTTAAAAATCCAAGGTTACGAATTCCATAGTACGTGAAAGCATTGGCATTTCCTAAACTGAGCGTTGCGGTATTGGTGCCCGGAGGACCTTTAAAGTCAAACGTAAAAGCGGGTTCTCGTGAAAAAACATCCTGGTCGATACCGTTAATACTTAAACTCGAATTCTGCAACAGTGTGATATTGACGCCATTTATGTCAAATACATCAGCATCGATGCCTATTGCGGAATTTCCACTTAGTTCGTAGTTAGTGCCGTCTCCGCTGTCCATGTGTAAGTGATCACAAAAAATATTGCCGATCGAGCCATTTAAAAGAGTCAGCGAGCGAACAGAAACATCTTGAGTCTTAATTTTAAACTTGCCATTATCGGCAAAAATCTGGCTAATAAAAAAATCTTTATCAGGAAAAAGCACTGCTTCCGAATCCGTAATGGACAATCCAGGTGTTCCTGTGACATTCATCAAAACACCGCCCACACCGATAAAACTAAGCATTGCATTATTTGTGAGAGTAATCCCGCATAACAATCCAATGATCTCAATATTGGTTATTGTTAATGTGGCGCTGGATACTGCAATGGGTGCGGTTGCCTCGTCAGCATCGAACTTAGTTGCGTTGTTTTTAAAGTCGAAAGTAACATCGCTGCCGTCTACTATCGATATCGTAGCGCCATTCCATCTAACAGTGTTATATGTCAGTGTTTGCTGTTCGAATGTAATTGGGAGGCCGAGCGTGCTTGCTGTGAATGCCGTGTTATATTTCGAGAACGATACAGGGTCAGTGCAGAGCACTGATTGGTTATCATAAGAACTATCGAAAACTTGGTCGCTTGACGCGTCCCATATGAATGGTTTTCCCATAACTGACTCCTTTGTGATAATTATGTGTAACTCTGGCATCTCATACGAAGCGCAGCGTTAAAATAAAGTAATTGTTGCCTCGGAACATCGCCGCAGTGACGGCTTGTACAGGCGATAACCATTGCCCAGGTGATAGCCACCCAGCATCGGGTCGATACGCTCGCCATTAAAGCCCAGGACGCTGCTGAGGTAGTCGGCAGCCCTCTGTTCCAGTTCGTCTTCCATGCTGTGCATCCCGTTGTTTTGGTTGTGGAGCTTTCAGACACTGTAGGTCGAATGCTGGAAAGCACACCCTTCCGGTGTCTCATATGTTTGGTCTTGGCGTATCAAGGGTGATGGGCGGGGAAGGGTGGGGCGTGTCAGTAGAGAGTGTGTTCATTCGCAGGATGTCGGGGAAAAGTACCCATACCAATGTTTATAAAAAACGGTTCGGGTGGTGCCCAATCGAACCTACCAGTTGACGGGGTTCCTGGTGACTATTGACTGGCCAGCTTTGCCAAGTTGATTTGAACTCCGCCACCAGATGCCGCCATTGAGCGGTTTTTTTGTGCCCGAAAAAAGCAAAACCCCCGACGCTGCAAACGTTCGGGGGTTTTTGTATCCGCTCCATGAGCAGACATGAAGAGAATGTAAATGAATTTTAGCGTCAATCGAGAGGTGCGCAAAGTGCTTAGTTCATTTAATCGGCATTGCCTTGGGCGGGCTGCACAATAACTGCGTTATCAATCACGTCTAAGCTGGTTACTACAATCGAGCCGTCTGGCAGCGCCGGCCTACTAAGTCCATTAATATACCATGCGGTAGTTGGCCTATCATTACCTTCTAATCTGAAGCTGAAGCTGGACAAAGCACCTCCCGCCATTATCATGTAGCTCTTGCCGCCTTCGTATTTTTTTGATGTTTTCAAGTCGGTGACACTTATTGTCTTACTGTCTGTCTTTGGGGCGTATGGTAAAGCTGGAAGCAGACCAAACATAATCAACAGGTCGTCTTTGCTGAGTTGCTTTACACTATTGTCAAGGAAGTTGGGGTTGACATCAAAGTTTACAGCTTGTATTTCTGATCCCGTAAATGTCATCGCTCCAAGAATATATTCTTTTCGGACTCCCGTGAGATATACAACCTCTTGTTCGACATAACTTTGCTCGTTTCCCCCCATCAAACCAAACTCAACGCCGCCGGGAGCTGATGAAATGTATACGTAAGTCAATAAATTAGAGGTGCCTCCTGAAGCAAAGTCTGCTGAGAGTTTAGAAGAATATGAAAAGCTACTTATTCCTGCTTCCTCTCCATCATGATGTGCTACCTGCATTGCTCCCGATACCGGAGCTGCAGCCGTTACCCCATTCTCGAAAATCTCGGCCGGCAAGCGCCCCATTTCGTCTCCATGGTAAAGCAAATATTCATCTTCCCTCCAGATATAGTTTTCATATGGATAACCTGTAAATGGGTTTGAGTCCAGCAATGGCGTTGTATCTAACCATGATCTATAACCATAGTTGGCTAGTAGTGCTGACATCTGCGGAACTGGCAATGAGTAAAACCATTGAGGGGTCTTTGTATTATTCAGAGGTCCAGGAAGCCCATCCTGATCAGGAACAAAGGGAGGAGTCTCGGGCGACCAAAAGTCACAAATATAACCGTCCGAAAACTCAGCCTTTATAAAGACGAATTTCCCTATGAAAATAGCTGGCGTTCGATAACACACCCATTCGGGTACTGATTGATCATAAGCTACCAGCTCTTCAGGGTAGACTGTTATTATATCGCCATCTGCTATTTTTGAATTGCTACTTAATTGAAGGCTGTATTTTTTTACTTCTTGAAAGTCATGCTCAGGGATTTGCCATGTTAGGTATCGTGCGCCGTCTTTCAACATGAATCTGAACAGCTGCACATTTTTTGGATTATCATGTTCTGCGAAAGTATTATTTTTCATATTTGTGCTCTAACTTAGTAGGTTGTAATTCGCCCGGCAGATCATGCCTAAACCAAAACGGTTTCTTTCTGGCTTCAAGCAAGGTAAATGCTTGTGCATCAAGACATACCAGAGAGGCATGAGTACGCACTTAATAGATTCTATGCCTCCCGCTACGTCTCATATATTTAGCCCTGGCATCTCACGGCACTGAGCAACAACGATCTGAGTGATCGCCCGCAACTACGACGCCAAGCCCCTCATCAAAATGGGCGAGTCGTCAGGATGCCGTTGACCTGGGGGATGCCAGCGATAGCGACGTGACCAACCTGACGCTGTGGCAGCAATACCGGGTGGCGCTGAATCGGATCGAGCAGCAGACGGGATTTCCGGTGAGCATTAACTGGCCTGCCGCGCCAAGTTGATTTCAATGACTCCACCGTTGCCTGAGCGGTATAGGCCACCGGCTCAGCAGGGTGGCGTGGCCTGTACAGCGCGCTCGGGGATTCCGGCGCGCTGGCCAGGTCAGGCATGAAGCGGGGAGCCGATAGGGGCACATAAGGGCACCTGTTCAGAAGGGCCTGGCCGATTTGAATGATGGCGCGCGTTCAACGCTGAGTTCGTGATAGGACATAGGGCAACACCGTACCTAAAAGGTCGGGTGTTGCACTCAGTTTCCGCGGCCGCCGCCCTTCATCGGTACGGCGAAGCCGGGTTCAGGGCTTTGGATTTTTAATAAAATGCACGTTTTCAAAAGAAAATATCTGACAGCTGGCATTAGACATTGCATAAGAGCGAGAGCCACTCATTAGTAACTTCCCTACGTTCGTGATAGAACCTGCCCAGCAGTCAAAAAGTACAAAGGTCGCATCTTTAGGTCGTTCATGTACCATAAATCCTATACCAGCAATTTTCTCACCAGTCGTGTATAACCAACGGCCACCTTCGTTAATGTCAATATTATAGCTGATCTTTCCTTTTGGGGTGTTTGTTGTAGTGAAGGTTCCGCTAAAATTCCCAGTTGACGGTTTAGATTCCGTAATATCTAGCGTGTGCTGACCGTCTTCGCTTACATAGGTACCAATAAGATTAATGGACATAACATCTTTCTCCGTTCATTAGTAAGTATAGTAGTTGTATCAAGGCAGCCATTTACGCAAAGTATCTTCTGCATGGAGCTGATCTTCCATCAGGACGCTGCTGAGGTAGTCGGCAGCCCTCTGTTCCAGTTCGTCTTCCATGGTGTGGATCCTCTTGTTTCAGGCACTATAGGTCGAATGCTGGAAAGCACACCCTTCTGGTGTCTCATATGTTTGGTCTTGGCGTATCAAGGGTGATGGGCGGGGAAGGGTGGGGCGTGTCAGTAGGGATTGTGTTCGTTCGGCAGGACGCCGGGGGAGGGATGGTTCTCATACCCAGCTCGCCTCAAGATCCAGATGTTTGGCCCAATCAGGGAGAGATACTTTCAGATGATCAAAGATGGCTGAAGTTCGCTCAAGGCATTCCTGAGTAAGCGCGGCGCGATATTTTCGCGCCATGATTGAGGTTTACTTATGCTTTTTTATAGTGTTTTTGGAGGTTGATTAACCTAGATAGAGATGTGTTTTTCACTAATCTTGATATTGGTTTTTCTATTGTGGTGAAAGTTATCCAAGATATGAGGCATGTCAGCAGGCATGTCGTTATAAACGTGAGGAATGGATCCAGCGAAAATGTTTTGTATGCCATGAGCGTGCAGAATGTAATTGTGGGATGACAAAGGTACGTTGAGTACGACCAATCTCCTCGCCGATTAAGTGCGCTCATTCGGCCTAAGGAGACGCTGAACAATTAACCCGTTCGCACCGCCCCCATTGCCAAGCCGGTTTTTTTCAACCTGCCGGCCTTATTTTGCATTTCCAGGGCCGATTTTCGCCCTCATTTTGCTGATTTTCGG
>NZ_JBVASJ010000077.1:0-5453 GCF_057813935.1 Pseudomonas sp. F220 | reverse complement strand
CCTGAGGTATCGCCGTTGACCACCAGCTTATCGGTGTTCGATGCGTCATCACCGAGCACGGAATTGAAGACCAGTAATCCCCCGCTGCCTGCGTAATTGCCCTTGACATTAAGTACCGTACCGCCGGTACCACCGAAGGTGACGCTACCGCTATTAGAAAGAGCAGCAACTGTTGTACTGAAACCGCCGAGATCAAGTGTACCGTCGGTGCCCACCGTATAGCCCGACGATGTGGTATTGAACGCACCCGCCGCCCCTTGGCTTAGCGTCCCTCCAGCCACGGTAGTCAGTCCGGTATAGGTATTGATGCCTGAAAGTGTTTGGGTGCCCGCGCCAGTCTTGGTTAAACCACCCGTACCGTCGATCACCCCAGCAAATGTGCTATCGACACCGCTATCCAACGTGAGATTACCGTGTCCCATCGCAATAGCGCCGGCACCCTTCAGACCGCCAATAGTCATATCCAAATCAGACATATCGGCCTTGGCGTCGGCAGCGACATTCACCACGCCTGAGCCAAACGCAGTCACAGTCGTCGCCTTCACCATGCCTTTCTCAACCGTCAAGCCACCGCTGAAACTGTTGTCGCCGGACAAAATCAACGTGCCATCACCACGCTTCCATACCGCGCCCTGACCGGAAAGCACTTGAGAAACCGTGAATGCATTGTTTGCATCGACGATATCAAAGCCCCCGCCATGCTCGCCGAGTGTCATCGCACGAGCGCTAGACGTGTACTGGGTGCCTGTCACCTGGAGCGTACCGCCATCAAACGTCAATCCACCTGCGACGGCGCCAAGATTGGCATCATCGGAAACCGACAAGGTTCCGTGACTCAAGGTCCATGCGGTGACATCCCCGGTCGTGCCGGTGAGCGTCCAGGTGCTGTCGCCAGTCTTTTCGAACTTGCCAAACCCACGATATTGCGCGGCGCCGCCAATGCTGGACACATCAAAAGCTGAGTTGGCATCCCCGCCCAGTTTAAAGGTGTCGGCCTCACTGAACGCAAGCACGTTGCCGCTGATGACCGATCCAGCCTGCAGTTCAAGTGAGTTTATACCGCCGGTAAAATATACCGCTGCGGCTTGGGTCGACCCATCGACAGTCACACCTCCTGGCATGCCGCCGGTGATGCTGCCAGCATTCACAAGAGAGACATTTTCGCCTTTAACGCCAACCCCTCCCCGACCAGATTGATCATTAGCGGCAGGCCCCCCTGCTCCCCCTGTAATAGAAGCCCCAGCAGCGTTTACGACCTGTCCGCCTGCAGTCAAAAGCACACCCGCCCCACCATCCCCCCCCCTACCAGTATGGAGCGCTACTCTCCCTCCTCCATCACCTCCGACAATCGTGCCACCGTTGATTAGATGGCCTCCCGACAACAGTATTACCCCCATGCCACCGCCACCGCCGCCGCCACTGCCAGTTATAACCCCGCCCTCCCCCCCCCGAATAACGCCACCGCTGGCGACGGTAATCCTGGCAGACGTGATAACACCACTTCCGCCGCCGCCGCCTCCAGCATTGCCAGAAGCTCCACCTCCGCCAACGCCACCGCGACCTCCGATCACACTTCCTGTACCCGCAATATCGACATCCGCTGTTGCAGCAAGGCCAACACCACCGCCACCGCCGCCGCCAGCGCTGACTGTTGCGTCTGCCGACTGACCTGCAGCACCAGCGTCGCCGATGATCGCAGTGCTAACGGTTTGGCTTGATGAAACGACTCTCCCTGCCGCACCGGTTTCTCCTGGACGGCCAAGAGTAGCCCCGCCTGCAGCGCCACCATGCGCGCCGGCCCCAGTCGATGTGTTTACCGCACCGCCGCCGCCGCCCGCAATCCCTTGTTGGTAATTAACGGGTTCTTTCCCTACCGCCTCATCGTCTGTCCCATCTACACCACCCATTCCACCCCTATTTGGATACGCTCCAAAACCGTTCCCGCCATCGGCCATCGCCACCGACGGCGTCAAAAAACCACTTCCGAGCAGTACAACGCTGCCGACCATTAGCGCCGGCAACCACATTCTCGGTAGGCGCAGAGTCAGTGATTTCAGCTTGAAATCATTCTCGACACGGCCTGTACCAACCAAAAATTTATTTGAAGAGTTCATGAGATTAAGTCCAGAAAAAACAGGAAACAGAACTGGCGATTAATACAACCGCCACCGCCAGTTTGATAAACCGAACTCAGAGCACGACAAGTAGCCCCAATCGAAAAACGATAAGACTGATCGAACAAACACGCATTCAGAGTTCAAAAAAACCACAGCTATCAGCAATCATCACAAACAAAGACCACACGCACTCTCCACCGAGTCTCATATATTTGCTCCAGGCGTCTCACAATCGAATTACCGAAAGTGCGGAGCAGCTAGTAAAACCTCAGAGATATAGAGGTGAAAAGGCTCTAACTCGCGAAAGCCCGCGTCATGCAACAGCAACGTGATCAGCATGCCTCTACAATCGGGGCGTCCCGATACATGGCCCCCCTTTAAAAACAGGCTTTACACTAACCAAGAATGCAGTGAGACTTTTAAGCAAGTCGTGACCTGCACATAATGGGGTGCCCCTCACGCTCCGCAACTAAATAGAATGACTTTACCAACGGAGTAAAAAAGATGAGTTTAACCAGAACACTTTTTGTCGGCGTGGCGCTGGCCAGCCTGCTGCTTGGCGGTTGCACCTCAAAAATCACTCAGAAGGAGCAGTACTCAGGGTTTCTACCTGACTACAACAACCTGCAGGAAGTCACCACCCCCAGTGGTGAGAAAGCCATGCGTTGGGTGTCCCCGTCCTGGAACGCGAACGCTTACACCACCGTAGTCTTCAAGCAACTGGAACTGTACCCGGCCCCCCAGCCCAATGAGCGGGTCAACCGTCAGACGCTGGATCAGTTGCAAACCTACATGAGCGACAATGCCAAGAGCGTGCTGAGCCAGAAGTACCGCGTAGTACCGATCTTCCAACCCACCGTCGCCACTTCGCAGACCCTTGTCTTACGCGCCGCGATTACCGGAGTCACAGCCTCTAATGAGGGCATGAAATGGTACGAGGTACTTCCAGTCGCCGCCGCGATTGGCGCGACTGAGGCGGCCACCGGTCACCGCGACCAAAACACCGAACTGTACGTCGAAGGCGAACTGATCGACGCCAGAAATGGCCAAACGATGGCCAAAGTCGTGCGCAAGCTCCTGGGCGAGCACATAAGAAATGCAAGCCAGCCGATTACTGCCAACGATTTCAAGGCAGCAATAAAAGAGATGACCAACGATATGCAACTATTCTACAAATAACAGCAGAACGCATCATCGGTTCAGTCAATAGGACTGAACCGCTGATGCTGCCGGGAACACCGGCCACCGACCAGATCTTGTCGTCAGGTCCGACTGAGCGCAGTGCACTTAGCCAATGCCTCTCGGAAAAAATGCATACCCCCAGTACATCGCAAATAACTTGAGGATGTACACTAGTGTGCTGTCTCACAAATAAAGCTCCTCATGCCTGTGAGGCCATTGCCTGACGGGCTCGCGGTATCTTGTTCAAAATATCTTCCCCCTTGGCGTTCCAGTCGTAGCGAGTCGGCTGCGCATTTCGCAGTGCCAGGAACGTGGTGATCGAGCTTTCCAGTTCGCGAACCGAACTGAAACTGCCGTCACGCAGGTACACCGTGATATCGCGAAAGAAGCGTTCAACCATGTTCATCCACGAACTCGAGGTCGGGGTGAAATGCATGTGGAAGCGCTTGTGCTTTTCAAGTCAGGCCTTCACTTTCGGGTGTTTGTGCGTGGCGTAGTTGTCCACGATCAGATGCAATTGGAGCGGCTTGGGTGTTTCGCGATTGATCTTTTTGAGAAACTCCAGCCATTCCTGATGCCGGTGTTGGCGCTCGATGGAACTGATCAAGCGTCCCTGAAGATAATCCAGCGCAGTGAACAAAGTGACGGTGCCATGGCGGACATAATCGTGCGATTGCGTGCGGATATGCCCGATTCCCAAAGGCAGTCCAGGCTGAGTGCGCTCAAGGGCCTGAACCTGGCTTTTTTCATCGCAACAGAGCACCAGAGCCTTATCCGGCGGATCCAGATACAGCCCAATGACGTCCCAAAATTTCTCTTCGAAGTTTGGATCGTTGGACAGTTTGAAGATGCGTGTCAGGTGCGGTTTTATGTCGTTGGCGCCCCATATACGCTGGACGCTGGCCGGTGAGATGCCGGCGACTCGCGCCATGCTTCGACAGCTCCAGCGAGGCTGACCGATACGCGGCTGAGTGACTTGCTCAAGGGTTCGTTTCAACGCTTCGGCCGGCAAGGATGGCTTGCGACCTCGCCCGGGCAGATCCACCAGGCCTTGTAGACGCAGCTCTTGAAAACGCTTGCACCAGCGGGTGACTGAAACAACGGAGAGACCGGTCAACTGGGCAATCTCGTTACGAGAACAACCTTGAGCCGCCAGCAAAATCACCCGCGCCCGACGACCGTCGCGCTGACTGATCGTGGCTGATCTTATGCGCCGACTCAGTTCAATGTGTTCGTCTTCACTGAGCACGATGTCCTGAGAACTCAAGTGATCACTCCAGGTACTGACTGACCACAGAAGCATAGCTCAGGCTAGAAACTTATTTCAGAGACAGCACACTAGATAATGCTGCCGGCAGATTTTTATCACATTACGGCGCTATTGGTGTTGATATATTTTTCATTATAAGCGGATTTGTAATTTATACATCCGCCACAAAAAATAGTCCAACACCTATCGAATTTGCGATTCAGAGAATTGCCAGAATTGCCAGAATTGCACCAACCTACTGGCTATTCACTGCCATATCTGCGGTAGTCATAATTTATTTTCCAAGTGTTTTGTTTTTTGCAAAATATGAAACACTCCTCACCATAAAAAGCATGCTATTCATTCCAACACAAAACCCTTCTGGCATGGGCCTCCTCCCACTTCTTACCGTTGGAAGGACACTTAATTTTGAAATGGCATTTTACTTGATATTTTTTATTTCATTATTCCTACCAAGAATGTTTTTGGTCCCATCCATAATTAGCGGTGTGGTTTTGCTCCAGTCTGCAGTCCCTCACCTGGGAGGCGCATTCGAGTTTTATGGTAGAGGTGCTGTATATGAATTCCTTTTGGGAGTTGGATTAGCTATCGCTTACGACCGAGGATATTTAAGTAAAACCCCGTTTAGCGCAGCATTGACCGGCACACTTTTGGCGGTCTTTCTCATTGGGTCCAAGCCATACGTTTCGCACGATCCATTATGGTCTGGCCTGCCCTGCATGTTGATAGTCGCCGCCTTTATATCACTGGAAAAATACTTAGGGAGACGCTGCAAAAATAGCCAACCGTCCCCACCCTTGGCACACTGAGTACCTTCAACCAACCACCCTCTCCGTGAGCGTTACGCGCGTGCAGAAGACCTTCTCCGAACTCGAATACACCGG
>NZ_JBVASJ010000076.1:0-5622 GCF_057813935.1 Pseudomonas sp. F220 | reverse complement strand
CTCAGTTCAATTTGTTCGTCTTCACTGAGCACGATGTCCTGAGAGTTCATGTGATCACTCCAAGTACTGACTGACCACAGAAGCATAGCTCAGGCTAGAAACTTATTTAAGAGACAGGACACTAGAGCAGCGCCCCGCCGAAGTGTTCGCCACCACCTCCCGACCGGGCTGGCATGAATCGGGGGCATTCGTGCTGCCAGGCCGCACCATTGGCAGTGACAAGGTGCGCTATCAGGCCGGCGGCAAGGGGCAGAACCTATTCAGCCTGCGCGGCGACCTGGAACATTGGAAAACCGAGGTTGCGGCCAAGTGCGGAGGCAACCCGGTGCTGACCTTGGCTGTCGGCTGCGCCCTGGCCGGCCCGCTTCTGAGTCTAGTGGGCGTGCTGGGCGGTGGCGTTCACCTGGTGGGCGACAGTTCTACCGGCAAGTCCCTGGCGCAGCTGATCGGCTCATCGGTGTGGGGCGATCCCAGCATCTTTGCTGCGTCGTGGGACATGACCAAGGGCGGTTTGGAGATTGAGGCCTCGGGCCGCAATGACACCCTGCTGCCCCTGGACGAGATCAAGCGCGCCGACCCCAAGCGCGTGCAGGAAATGGCCTACTCACTGGCGAACGGCCAGGGAAAAGGCACCATGACCCGTGAGCGCGAGGGGCGAGCCAAGCTGAGCTGGCGCCTGCTGACCCTGTCCAGTGGCGAGCGCTCCCTATCCGAACACGCCGCCATCGGCGGCAATGCGGCCCACGCTGGCGCTGAGTTGCGCATGGTCGACGTGAACGCCGGTACTCGTACCCACCGGGCCTTCGATGAATTGCACGGCCTTGCGGGAGCGGACTTCCACCGCCTTCTGACCGTTGCTGTCGGCGCTCACCACGGGCATATCGGGCCAGCATTCGTGAAAAAGCTGCTCTCCAGCGATGACCGCACCGGACTGCTGGAAGACTTCGCCGGTATCCGCGCCCAGTTCATTGAGGACAACGCCCAAGCCGGACGGGTGGCGGATCGCTTCGCCGTCATCGCGCTGGCGGGGGAAATGGCTATCGCCTATGACCTACTGCCTTGGGCGCCGGGTAGCGCCCTTGTTGACTGCCAGTTGCTGTATAGCGAATGGCTGAGCCGTGTGGGCAGTGGCAATGCCGAAGATCGCCAGATCCTGTCCGGCATCATGGACTTTATCGACAAGCACGGCAGTAGCCGCTTCTCCGATGTGAACGACCAGACGCCCGATACCAAGGTGTTCAACCGGGCCGGCTACTGGGAGTTGTCCATGGGCAAACGACTGTACCTGTTCAATAAGTCGGCGCTGGTAGAGGCCGCTCATGGTCATGGCCTGTCCCGCGTAATCAAGGCTCTTGAAGGTGCAGGGGTTCTGGCAAAGCGAGACGCGGATCGTAAGCGCGGCACCAAAAACTACCGCCTTCCTGGTGGTGGTCAAGCACGCCTGTATGTCGTCGATCCAGAAGCCCTGGACATGGAAGGTAGCGGCGTATGAACGGCACCCAAACACCGCTTTCCCGAATTGCCCGAGTTCACAGGAACCTAGAATCAGTGGCAACGGTGGCAACAGTGGCAACAGTGGCAACGGCCTTGCTGGGGAGGGCTCTCAGCCGTTGCCACCCTATAAAAAAAGTGGCAACAAGTGGCAACACACACATAAGTTTCAATATAAGAGAGATTATCGACCATTGCTTTTGGTTATCACTGTTGCCACAAAAAAACGAGTGGCAACAAATTGGCAACAAAATAAACACCTGGAGGCCACGGTTTACGGGTGTGTTGCCAACGTTGCCACTGTTGCCACGTTTTTTGAATTCACAGGAACATGTGTATGTGAGCAATCAGGGCCGGGGGGACGTTATGAGCCTCC
The DNA here is from genome assembly GCF_057813935.1 of Pseudomonas sp. F220. NCBI lineage: Bacteria > Pseudomonadati > Pseudomonadota > Gammaproteobacteria > Pseudomonadales > Pseudomonadaceae > Pseudomonas > Pseudomonas sp. F220. The sequence goes on along the minus strand of NZ_JBVASJ010000076.1, from coordinate 3,755 downwards.
TTTCCGGCCTGCTCGACAACATGCCGCCGACCATTGCTGGCGCCGACAAATCGACCATGGTGAATCGCTCCCCGGATCATCCGCGCCTGACGCTGATCAGTTGTGTCGAGCACACCGCTCAATTACCGGCAAGCACTTACACCAATGCCGCCAACGCAACGCCTGACTGGCGCTACGCCCGTGACCAATACGTCAGCCATCTTATGGTGTGTCGTTCCTGCTGCGCGCCCACCGGCCGCCACTGTGCTGCTGGCGCTGATCTGCGCGCCACCTATGACTGCATACCTATGGAGTCGCACCAATGACTGGAGGGCTCAATTCCGCATCCCTGTCGGTGCCGAACAATGAAACAGGGGGTTTCAGATGGGGGGTATGCATGGGTCCCTCCTAGAGCTTTTGACATCGAGGGCATTGCGCACCGCGCTGTTTCGCCAGCTAAAAAATTTTGAAATTTGGGTAACAGGTAACAGAGGTGAACCAATGAATCAGTCAGATTTTGCCAAGCTTCACGGCGTCTCAAGAAAAACCGTAACACTCTGGAAGGCACGTGGCTGGCTGGTTTCAGCGAAAGGTGTGATTGATGTGGAGGCGTCAAACGCTCAAGTCGAGCGCTATCGAAAATCTGTTACCCATCCGAAAAAAACCGGCCAGGGTAACGGATTGGGTAACAAGGGTAACTCGTTACCTAAGTTGTTACCCAACACGTCCGACGACGAAACGCCGGAGCAAACGGCAACGCGAATTCTTGGCACCAAAGGCGCCACCATGTCCCTGGATGAAGCCCGCCGCATGAAGGAAAACTACCTCGCCCTGCTCCACCAACTGGACTACGACCAGAAATCCGGCCTGGTTGTGCTGGTGTCGGATGTAGCCACAGCAGTCGGCAAAGAATACTCACAAGTGCGTACGCGCTTGCTGGCCATCCCCGCCGAGCAGGCCCCTCGCATTCACCGACTCAAGACGGTGACCGAGGTGCAAGACGTATTGCAGGAGTTGATCACGGAAGCCCTTGAGGAGCTGACCAGCGACGGAGGTTGAGCTCGGTAGTGAGTGAGGGCGATGGGACCGCTCGGTTGCGTTTGAAATCGCGGCAAGTCAAGAGTGTCTCCGAGACTGATTTTGACTTGCTCGCGGATAGCGCAGTGGAAAAGTTTCACTTCGAAGCTGGCTATAAACATCAGTACACATGATAGATACCGAAGCATTTATGGGTAATGTTTTTTAAGATACGTCTTTATAGATACAGCGTTTTTATATGCAAACGATTGTTCTTCGCCTTCTTGATATCCATCAATGCCACTCAAGCGTCTATCAGAGGCAATTAGCTTATTAGCAACTAATTTATCGCCTGCGCCTTTTTCGTAGGCATACACCTGATAAAGGTTCCCGTAAGTGCCACCCCCCCTGCTCGATAGGGCCCATAAAACTAATACGAGTACATTTTTCTTGCTCGCGACAGGATAAAAGAATACCGACTCCACCCGCGGATTAGATCCTGCAACGTCATATTTATCCACCAACGCTCTACTTTTAACACCGTCAGCCTTCGTCACATCCGATACCAGCGACAGAGGAAACTCTGCATCAGCTGTATTTAAAATTGATAATTCACCACCATTAACAACTGTCGTTCTGTACGGCCCCTGAACTATTCTCCCTTGTACATATTGTTCTTCATGCTGAGCAAAACTTAATTCCGTCACAAACGACAACAAAACAAACAAAGTAACTCGAAGCATCTTGATACCTACATTGAAATTCTCATTCTGATGCTCGACCCCTCCATGTACTTGAGGCATATTCATAAATCGGCGATTTGCAGGTTTTGGTCTAGCTCAGTCGCCAGATGAAAAAATCAACTTCGGAACTGACGCTATATACCCCGAATTCCGGTGTGTTGGCGGGTGTACAATTTTCTTATGCCTTGGTGGATGGAAGGCGCCGAGGAAGCCCCCTAAAGAGAGGGAAGACATAAACGAAGAAGACCCACCGCAAGTGAGCCTAAGCCGTTGTGCGTATAACTACTTGCCTTTCAAGTTAGAGCATGTGAGATCTTTTATTGTCGATCCTGCAACAGGAATAATACAAGCATGAACCTCATCCTCGCTTAGCGCTAACGGAGTAAGGCTCAAATTGACGTGAATGCCATCACTGGCAAATGAGACTTTCTCAAAAGCAGCATAGCTGAAGTCCTTCAATAGTGATTTCGAGCCGTAGCTGCAAAAATTCCTTTCAGAAATCAATGCCCACTGTTTATTAGGATCTAGGACTTGAACATCTAGGCAAGGCGATTCAAACACTTTGACATATCTAACAACCACATCACCTAGACGAGCGGTTTGTATTTCTGACGCCTTTTCATAATCAGCGGCCCACAACATGCCTGGCGCGAAAAACAATGAAACAAAAGCAATTGCTGATAAAATCTTAATCATTTTACTACCTCAAGTAATTAGCGCGCCTATTAAACCTGTCACCAGGAACATTCGTCCAATTCGCAGAATCATTTATTACCGCCTTGAACGCTGAGTAATTGTTTGTGACGAAGTGGTGCTGCAGCAACCTTCTAGAACTAGTTATGTAATCTCCGCGATAGATCAAGTCAATAACCACATCTTGAATCTTTGGATCTATCGACTCCCAGGTCAGGGAGCCATAGGCCTTCACGGTGTCGTCTTTTTCAGAAATCTCAATAACTCGCGCCTTCATAAACTCATAAACAGGCACAAATAATTGGTGCTGCTGCTTCCTTGTTATAACGGTTTTCCTGATTTCGGGGGCCGCATTGTTTAGATAAGTCCTAGCAGCACTGCCGCTTAAACCCTTTGAGCCTATGAGCCAACTGAGTAACGGCTCTGCGATACCCACTGCTGCGAGATCGCTTTCAGGATTTGGTCTCTGCCCAAGATCGTATCCACGACCAATTGTTACACCAGAGACGCCGCCCGGCCAGTGAGCCACCCGACTAAAGTATCGATGGAAAGAGCTATTGGGGTCTTCAATATCATTACCCTCGACATCAAACGTTAGCTGCCCAAACGGGACTTTTAACCATTTCAAATCATTGTCGTCACTTACGGCAGAGAAATCCCCCACCAACCCCACCGGATGAAAGTGATACACCTGCCCATCTACCGGCAATCCAACTTTCGCCGCCACTTCATTCCACCAACTTATCTGCTTGATCCGCTCTTTCTCCGCCACCCAGTTCTGGTGCGGGGTCGAACCGCTATGGCCCAGTACATCGTCCAGCGCATCCCACTTCTGCGACGTGTGGTGCCACTCGCTTTCGTAATAGATGATCAGTTGCGAAAGCGACTGTGCGTAGGCCGGAATGCTGATCGCGGCTTTCAGCTCTTCAGCGGTTATGGTTCCAACATGGTTACGCTTGATGATGTCGTGCAGACGAGTCTTCATCGCCCCCTTGTCCGATGCATCCGCCAAAGCACCATGGCGTTCGAGTTGCTCGTCACTGAAGCGCTTAACAGCGCGAAGAAAAGAAGCTAACGCTTGCCGTGGGGTGTCGTAGTTGAAAATCACGCCGTAGCCCTCCCATGACCAGGGACTGACCCAAGGCGTGACGCCCACTTCTTCGCGCACCCAGCCGTCGAGCAGCGTATTATCTGCCTCATTGAGCAACCCTTGAAGGCGGTACCAGTTGCAGGCTTTGCGCTCACTCGTAGCCGGGATAGCGATTTTGCTCTCGGCAGACAAGCCATCGAGCAAACTCTTGGGAACCAAGAGGTCGGTAGCAC
>NZ_JBVASJ010000075.1:0-7021 GCF_057813935.1 Pseudomonas sp. F220 | reverse complement strand
TAAAGCCCCGTGGTGTATCCGTCTACCTCGCCCTTTGCACGATACCCGGTGATATCGGAAGTGGTCGTGTTGCGGTCATTGCCATAGCCCGCCAGACCACCCAAACGCCAAGTGCTGCCGTTGCTACTGCTGCCGGCTGCCAGGTCCCCGCCCAGCATCACGCTGTAGCGATTTGCTTTCATTTTCAGTTGTCCGCTGGAGTCCTCGGAACGATTGTGACCACCACCCGTGCGCATCCACAAACTCGTCACCTTGTGCTCGCCGGTCACCGCGTCGGTGTACTCCGTCTCGCCAAGACGATCGTCAAGGTTTGTAGTGAACATGCTATTGGCCGCGGCGAGGTTACCGATATAAGCCCCCGCCTCTGGCCGCAGAACTTGAACACCCGGGCTAGGGTCAACGGGTGGCGTAACCGGGGGATCAACAGGAGGGATGACTGGAGGAGTCAGACTACTACTGAGGTACCAGTTATTAGCGTCCGCACCCGTACCGCGCATAAGGCTGTAATCGTAAGCCCCCGCTGCGATACGGCCCTGTTGTGTGAACTCACCAGCCGAGTTACCGCCGACGCTGATCAACTCCATGCCACTGAGTGTACTGGCCCCCGAACCACCCAAATTATTCACAGACACGCGAGTGGTGCCTGAGGTATCGCCGTTGACCACCAGCTTATCGGTGTTCGATGCGTCATCACCGAGCACGGAATTGAAGACCAGTAATCCCCCGCTGCCTGCGTAATTGCCCTTGACATTAAGTACCGTACCGCCGGCACCACCGAAGGTGACGCTACCGCTATTAGAAAGAGCAGCAACTGTTGCACTGAAACCGCCGAGATCAAGCGTACCGTCGGTACCCACCGTGTAGCCCGACGATGTGGTATTGAACGCGCCTGCCGCCCCTTGGCTGAGTGTGCCCCCAGCCACGCTGGTCAGACCGGTATAGTTATTGATGCCTGAAAGTGTTTGGGTGCCCGCACCGGTTTTGGTTAAACCACCCGTGCCGTCGATCCCCCCGGCAAATGCGCTATCGACACCGCTATCCAACGTGAGATTACCGTGTCCCATCGTAATAGCGCCGGCACCCTTCAGACCGCCAATAGTCATATCCAAATCGGCCATATCGGCGCTGGCGCCTGAAGCGATATTCACCACGCCTGAGCCAAACGCAGTCACAGTAGTCGCCTTCACCATGCCTTTCTCAACCGTCAAGCCACCGCTAAAACTGTTGTCGCCGGACAGAATCAACGTGCCGTCACCGCGTTTCCATACCGCGCCCTGACCGGAAAGCACTTGAGAAACCGTGAATGCATTGTTGGCATCGACGATATCAAAGCCCCCGCCATGCTCGCCGAGTGTCATCGCACGAGCACTCGACGTGTACTGGGTGCCTGTCACCTGGAGCGTACCACCATCAAACGTCAATCCACCTGCGACGGCGCCAAGATTGGCGTCCTCGGAAACCGACAAGGTGCCGCTGCTCAAGGTCCATGCGGTGACATCCCCGGTCGTGCCGGTGAGCGTCCAGGTGCTGTCGCCGGTTTTCTCGAAGGTGCCAAACCCACGATATTGCGCGGTGTTGCCAATGCTGGACACATCAAAAGCTGAGTCGGCATCCCCGCCCAGTTTAAAGGTGTCGGCCTCACTGAACGCAAGCACATTGCCGTTGATGACCGATCCAGCCTGCAGCTCGATTGAGTTTATGCCACCGGTGAATTGCACCGCGGCGGCTTGAGTCGACCCATCGACAGTATGATTACTGCCTGCCACACCGCCGACAATACTGCCAGCATTCACAAGAGAGATATTTTCGCCTTTAACGCCAACCCCTCCGCGACCAACGAAAACACCAAGAGTTGGGTGAGCTATAGTGCCCCCACCACTCCCCCCTGTAATAGAAGCTCCAGCAGCGTTCACGACCTGTCCGCCGCCAGTCAAAAGTACCCCCGCCCCACCGTCCCCGCCGCCAGTGAAGGTTTTCGCGCCTGGCGTTCCCCCATTACCTCCGACAATCGCGCCACTATTGATTAGATTGCCTCCCGGCAATAGTATTACCCCCATGCCACCACCACCACCGCCGCCATCGCCACTTATAGCGCCGCCCGCCCCCCCTTGAATAACACCACCGCTGGCGACGGTAATCCTGGCAGACGTAATAACACCACTTCCGCCGCCGCCGCCTCCAGCATTGCCAGAAGCTCCACCTCCGCCAACGCCACCGCGACCTCCAATCACGCTTCCCGTGCCCGCAATATCGACATCCGCTGTTGCAGTAAGGCCAACACCACCGCCACCGCCACCGCCAGCGCCTACTGTTGTGTCTGCCGACTGACCTGCATCACCAGCGCCGCCTATGATCGCAGTGCTAATGGTTTGGCTTGATGAAACAACCCTGCCTGCCGCACCGACTTCTCCTGGACGGCCATGAGTAGCCCCTCCTGCAGCACCACCATGTGCGCCGGCCCCAGTCGATGTATTTACCGCTCCGCCGCCGCCGCCCGCAACCCCTCCTTGGTAATTAACGGATTCTTTCCCTACCGCCTCATCGTCTGGCCCATCTACACCACCCATTCCACCATCGTGGGAGGCATTTGGGAGAGCTGTCGCACCTTTCCCTCCATCGGCCATCGCCATCGACGGCATCAAAAAACCACTTCCGAGCAGTACAACGCTGCCGACCATTAGCGCCGGCAACCACATCCGTGGTAGGCGCAAAGTCAGTGACTTCAGCTTGAAATCATTATTAACACGCCCCGCACCAAGCAAAAATTTATTTGAAGAGTTCATAGGGTTAAATCCAAAAAAGAACAGAACTGGCGATCAATACAAACGCCACCGCCAGCTTGATAAAACGGACTCGAAGCACGACAAGGCAGGACCAATCGAAAAACTATGGGACTGATCTAACAGCTCGCATGCAGAGCTCACAAACCAAAAGCATGGCCACTTTCAATCATCACAAACAACGACCACACGCACTCTCCACCGAGTCTCATATATTTGCTCCAGGCGTCTCACAATCGAATCACCGACAGTGCGGAGCAGCTAGTAAAACGTCAGAGATATAGAGGTGAAAAGACTCTAACTCGCGAAAGCCCGCGTCATGCAACAGCAACGTGATCAGCATGCCTCTACAATCGGGGCGTTCCGATACATGCCCCCCTTTAAAAACAGGCTTTACACTAACCAAGAATGCAGTGAATCTTTTAAACAAGTCGTGACCTGCACATAATGGAGGGGTCTCACGCTCCGCAACTAAATAGAATGACTTTACCAATGGAGTAAAAAATATGAGTTTAACCAGAACACTTTTTGTCGGCGTGGCGCTGGCCAGCCTGCTACTCGGCGGTTGCACCTCAAAAATCACTCAGAAGGAGCAGTACTCAGGGTTTCTTCCCGACTACAACAATCTGCAGGAAGTCACCACCCCCAGTGGTGAGAAAGCCATGCGTTGGGTGTCCCCGTCCTGGAACGCGAACGCTTACACCACCGTAGTCTTCAAGCAACTGGAACTGTACCCGGCCCCCCAGCCCAATGAGCGGGTCAACCGTCAGACACTGGATCAGTTGCAAACCTACATGAGCGACAATGCCAAAAGCGTTCTGAGCCAGAAGTACCGCGTAGTACCGATCTTCCAACCCACCGTCGCCACTTCGCAGACCCTTGTCTTACGCGCCGCGATTACCGGAGTCACAGCCTCTAATGAGGGCATGAAATGGTACGAGGTACTTCCAGTCGCCGCCGCGATTGGCGCGACTGAGGCGGCCACCGGTCACCGCGACCAAAACACCGAACTGTACGTCGAAGGCGAACTGATCGACGCCAGAAATGGCCAAACGATGGCCAAAGTCGTGCGTAAGCTCCTGGGCGAGCACATAAGAAATGCAAGCCAGCCGATTACTGCCAACGATTTCAAGGCAGCGATAAAAGAGATGACCAACGATATGCAACTATTCTACAAATAACGGTGGAACGTATCGTCGGTTCAGTCAATAGGACTGAACCGCTGATGCTGCCGGGAACACCGGCCACTGACCAGGCCTTGTCGTCAGGAAAAGCCCGGTCAATCCTCTTACGCAAACCGCCATTTTGCGACAGCGAAATAAACGCTTCTCCTTCCAAATCTTCAGGCCCGACTGAACCCAGTGCGCTTATGCACCAAGCCAGATTCGGCATCGACACCCATGTGCGCTTTCATCCCGAAATATACATAATCCCCTTCTTGGTTTGGTGCATTTCGGGGTCGCGCTTACCGTCCTTGTTCTTGGTCGAGCTCAGGGCATGAATAATCGTTGCATCGACCACGATACCTTGGCACAGCATCAAGCCGCGATCACCCAGATACCCGTTGATGACCTGCAAAATCCCACCGGCCATCTCGTGTTTTTCAAGCAAACGACGGAAATTGCGAATGGTAGTTTCATCGGCGATCCGTTCCAGATGCAGCCCGAAAAACTGGCGCAAAATAGTCGTTTCGTAAAGTGCTTCGTCCATCGCCGGATCGCTGTAGCCAAACCAGTTCTACATCAGATGAATCCGCAACATGGCCATCGACGGATACGCCGCACGACCACCTTCGCCTTGCCATTAGTTTTCTCCAGACGAAAAAAACGCTCGATGGCGGCTGGCGGTGTGTCAGGCAGAAAATTTTCTAACCATAGGTCACGCTGATCGGTAAGCCTTTGCGTGGATACAATTGCGCAATTGAAAAAATGTATTGGACGTGAAAATTCTTGGGATACTCAGATTTGGTTTGGCGGCGCTATTTATTATTGTCCATCTTAGCGAGATGGTCGATATTTTTTCAACACTGAGGATTTTTTGCAGTTTTCGGTTTCTATTTAATCTCAGGATATCTAATCAAAATAATTCTGAACAAGGTTTACTCATTTAATTTCGCCTCTTTTGCAACAAACCGCCTTCTTCGACTTTTCCCACATATTACTCCGCCGCAATTATAACGACGTTAACAATATCACTTACCCCTAACGCAAGTGAATATCACAACGCCTAGAGTTTCACGAGAAGACAGATAGACCATATTGGAAACACCCTTATGGGTGATTCCCTCCTTGGTAAAAAATAAGTTTCAACAACTGTTCAGCTCCGGCCAGCATTCATATTAAAACGATACTCCGCAACCTGTAGAATTTTGAACAAATAGTTTTTCTTGCCGGCCCTTATTCGACTCTATCCGTTACACGCCCAAGCGGCGCCTGGTCAAAAAACTCGGTGGAGCCTGTAGGCGCGCACATTTGGAGACCAAATGGCAAGCGCACCGCCTCCCCCGGCAACTCAAGTACGGCGGTCATTGGGGCCAAGCAGTTGTGTCCCGGATAGACATCCTCAGACACCCAGTGCAACAGCATGGCGACCTCAGCCCCAGGGGCCACCTCCACCGGTAGTAATACTGGCCCAGGGTGCATCCCGCGCGGGAGTCGGCGCTCAACCAGCAACGACTGACCATCACCCCCTTCGAAACCTAACGCCGGCAGCGCGTAAAGCTGACAGGCGCGAACCCCGTTGTTACGAAGGATCAGTAGAGTGCCGCGTTGTGACATGCCGTCAAACAGACCATCCCGGTCATCGAAATGAGCCTCCAACTGACGAGTCTGACAAAGGCCTCCCTTATCCTCAGGCGCGGCCTGTACAGGGACAGGCAGTGCGATAGCAGCAACCAGCCCCGCCAGTAGCCTGATGAATAACCGCGGTAGATCTTTCATTCTGCTCCCACCTGCAGGCTACCTGACGCCGATGAATATCATATGCTGGACTTGAAATTGCTAAAATCATTAAAACAGCACAGGACAACGCGAAGATGAATGAATGTAATACCCGCATCAAAATGATGCAATGTAGCGTGCAATTGAAGGACGGTATTGCAGCTGATCAATATGCTGAACCGTTGAAGAGTTTTACCAAAAACCTATTGCTCGAAGAGCAGCTCAGTATATTTCCTTGACACCGCCCCACTGCGCTTACCGCCCGGACCATAATATCGACCCACACGGCACAATCGCTCTTTTACGTCGCAGAAAATGCCATTGGTAAAAGTGAACTCGGTCAAATTGAAATCGCCTTGTAAAAACAGTCTGGTTGCAACTTTTTTACCGAGATACTTCTCAGTGAGTTCTCGTGAAACACCTTCATCATTCGCACATAAATAACTGTCACATAGTACGCCCGGATGAGGGGACTTAAGTGCAGCCAAGTTCCCGGCATTGACAGAGGTCGCCAGCATCGCTGGCAGTAGGGTTAGAAAAAAAGAAAGGCGTGGTCTGTTCATAATATTTTCCTTGCCAAGCTAGATCCTTGGTGATGACTTTACATATTGCTTCAGAACTATCCGCAGCTGGACAACGTAACTAGCGCAATCATATGAGTGGTATTTTTCATCAGCCCGCGTAGCAGAGAATCACTCTGCTTACTCATCAGCGAATACAATATTATTTTCCGCAGCTATCAAATAAGCACGTTTGATTGCTACCTTCATGCATTGAGAGGCTTCTTGTATGGTTTTTCCGTCATCCGCATGCTTGCGTAAGCATGGCGCGAGTTTTGCGCGCCCAGCCTTCTGGAGCCTCTGCTGTGAATTAAAACGTAGCGCACTAGTGTCGATAAAGGATTTAGTCGTATTACGCGAGTCTAGGCCGCTATATCCAACAGGGATTTCCTTAATAGAGTTTCCAGCGGCAAGGAATTGTTTTTTTTGCCTTTCAAGTTCAGAGATGACTGCTTTACGTGGGTCCCGCATAGGTTTGCCGATCATAGCATAATACCCTCATATTTTTACATCGTGGGCCTTAACCTAGGCCCACAACTAATAGAGACATGAATACCCGAAAACTGTATTCGGAAAGCACTGAAGTAACGCCTTCTTTAGAAAGAGTACTTCAAGCCGAGCATGCCGGCAGTGTCCGACCAGCCATTACTCCCCACCTGCTGAGTCAGACTGGTGGTGACGTTCAACTGAGGCATGACATGCCCTTCAACACCGACTCTGAACTCTGCGATGTTGCGACTAC
>NZ_JBVASJ010000074.1:0-7427 GCF_057813935.1 Pseudomonas sp. F220 | reverse complement strand
ACATCCGACCACGCAAGCGATTTAACTGGCTGTGTCCGATCGAGGTATTCACTCAGCTCATGGGCTTGCAACATGAGGCTCCTGCTTCAATTCAATAGCCGTGTTGCACTCAGCTCCTGCAACCGCCCCTACTAATAATTCATACACCGCACCTTAAACACTTATTAAGTTTAAATACTCACAACAATCCTAAATTTTAGGCAAGTGCGCAACTGCTCGGCAGACATAACGTTAAATTTAATCCTTACATATATAACCAAGAAAACCCTTCTCCTCCATAGAGAAACTGCAACTAATGGCGACTATGACCACACTAAATAGCTGCAATAGCAATACATCCAGCGAACCTAAAATACTCGTAACTGGCGGTGCTGGTTATATCGGCTCGCACACCACTCTCGCTTTGCTCGAAGCGGGCTTCGACGTAATAGTGCTGGATAACCTCTGCAATAGCTCGGCGGAGTCTCTTCGTCGAGTAGAGCGTATTTGCGGCAAGACACCTGAGTTTATTCAGGGGGATGTTCGCGACCGTGAGTTGTTGGATGAGGTGTTCGCTTCGCAGCAGATTAGCGCGGTATTGCACTTCGCAGGGCTGAAAGCTGTTGGGGAAAGTGTACGAAAGCCGCTCGACTACTATCAGAACAATGTCACGGGCAGTATCACCCTATGCCAGGCTATGGCCAACGCCGGAGTTTTCAATCTGGTGTTCAGTTCTTCAGCCACGGTGTATGGCGAACCGACGCAGATGCCGATCCGGGAGGACTTCCCCATCGGCGTGCCGACCAATCCCTATGGTCGCTCGAAGCTGATGGTCGAGGACCTGTTACAGGACCTGGCGAAATCTGACCCGCGCTGGAGCATTGCCCTGCTGCGATACTTTAATCCAGTGGGCGCACACCAAAGCGGATTAATTGGCGAAGACCCCAACGGCCTTCCCAATAATCTCCTGCCCTATGTCAGCCAGGTAGCCATTGGCAAGCTCCAGCAGCTGTCGGTGTTCGGCGCTGATTACCCGACGCAGGATGGTACCGGGGTGCGCGACTACATCCACGTGCAGGATCTGGCCGATGGGCATTTGAGTGCGCTACAGACAGTCCTCCAAAAAACCGGGGTGAACATCTGGAACCTGGGCACCGGTACCGGTTACAGCGTGCTGGAAATGATTCGGGCATTTGAGCAGGCCAGCGGCCGAGCAGTGCCTTATCAAGTAGTTGAGCGTCGCCCCGGGGATATTGCCAAGTGCTGGGCCGACCCGACAAAAGCCGCCCATGAATTGGACTGGAAGGCCAAGCGTGGCTTGCCGGAAATTATGGCCGATACCTGGCGCTGGCAGACAAGTAATCCGCAAGGTTATGGTCGATAACTCTATTGATCTCACCCAGTGTGAAAGCTCAGGCGAGTCATGAGATCTGCACTACATCCCCAATAACCACAGCAGGTCAGCGGGAATGTTAGAAAATAGAGGGCGTTAGAAAAGGTCGGAAACCTCAGACACCCTACGCAGGTATTCTAAAGGTGATATTGCAAAGATGAATGCCGGTAAAGAGATCACTGAAGTGTCACGCTCGTAGCGTCCGGCTCCATTACGATGCTTCAAGCATACCGAATGCTCGAAGTTCGTAACCTTGCACTTACGCGCCCAAGTTTTACCGCCAATACAGACGATCTATCAAAGGAATTCCCCATGACCAAATTATTTGTTTCCGCGCTAATGCTTGCCTTAAGTGCCTCTGCCTTGGCCGCTGAGCCTCCCGCGGCGGCATCTTCTGCCTCAGCCGCACCGGCAGGGACTGCAGCAAGCACTTCTTTGACCGCGTCCACCGCTGTCTTGGGCGGCGTAACCACAATGACTGCCGTCGGCATTGGCGCTGCTGTTATCGCTGGGGCTGCAGCGCTGTCATCCAATAGCGGTAGTAGCAACAATAACGGCACTACTGGCACTACTGGCACCACTGGTACTACCGGCACTACACGCTAAGCGCACCGCAGGGTCGATAGCCTTCCACCACCTGGAGCAATCCAGGTGGTTCAGTTTTGATGTGTTCCCCCCACAAGTGTCCTCAATCATGATTCGTAGTTTGTCGCTCGCTGTGCTTGCAGGCGTTGCCCTGCAAGGCTGTATGTTCTCACCCGGTCAACACCTGGATACCAGTAAGATCGGCCGTGATGGCTCACCGGAAAGCAGTCGGGTCGAGTTGATTCCGATAACGCCCAAACTGATTGCCCAGAACGCGGCGACAACAGTGCAAGCTTCGGTGCCGGCCGAGTTGTTGGCGTTCAAGCCGGGGGCTTATCGGATTGGTGCCAACGATGTGTTGTACATCACCGTGTGGGACCATCCAGAGTTGACTGCACCATCGGGGCCACAACAGCAAATTGATGCCAACGGTCGTCTGGTACGCCCGGACGGCACCATGTTTTACCCCTATGTTGGCAATGTTGATGCGGCAGGTAAAACCATCGAGGAGCTTCGCTCGTTCATCGCCGAGCGCCTTACACAATTTATCGACAGCCCTCAGGTGGACTTGAGCGTTCTACGTTTCGCCAGTCAAAAGGTGATCCTTTCCGGTGCCGTCTTGAAAGCCGGTCAACAGCCCATTACCACGTCGCCGCTCAGTGTCGTCGAAGCCGTCAGTACTGCCACTGTCGATCCATTGAATGCCGACCTTGCTGGCCTGACCCTGAATCGCGACGGGCATGAATATCGGCTGGACCTGGACGCGCTGAACAGCAAAGGCTCGCTGTTGCATAACGTCTATTTGAAAGACGGCGATCAGTTGTACCTTCCCTACAACGACCGGAAAAAGATCTACGTCATGGGTGAGGTCAACCAGCCTCGGGCGCTCACGTTCAAAATCAATCGGATGAATCTGGCGGATGCGATCGGATCGGTCGGTGGACTGAACCAGAACACGTCCAACGGCAATGCCCTTTATGTCATTCGGGGTGCCGAGAACCTTGAAACCGAGCCGGCAAAAGTCTTTCAGCTGGACGCCGAATCGCCTACCGCTTTTGCCCTCGCCAGCCGCTTCGATCTGCAACCCCAGGACATTGTCTATGTCGGCCCTGCAGGGGTGACCCGCTGGAACCGCTTGATCAGCCAGTTGGTACCCTCGGCCGCTATCCTGGGTACCGGAGCGGCGGCTCAAAACAATCTCAGTGAAGCCAGCAGTCGATAAGGTTTGAGCCGCTTTGAAAACTTTGCGTAACAGCTCATGCCTGGCGGTGGGTTTACTACTGTGTGGCTGCAATCCGTTGATGCAGGCGTCTCTGGATACATTTAAAGCCTCCGCACTGGGCGTCCAGCCGCTGGCAGTGACTGCGGCGCAAGTGGAGGCCGTGCCCTATGCACAGATCAAGGTCACCACAGACGCTAGCGAAGGTGTAATGGCGAAGCTTCGCCAGCAGGGTGACCTGGAGTTCTGGGTCGCCTCCGGCAAGCAGGTGTTGTTGATGCGTAACGGTCTGGCCGTGCGCAGCGTCGGCCTGGGTATCAATCTCGATGGCACGCGCTTCGACGGTGAGTCGCCGTTCAAGCTTGGCATGCAGCGATTGCCCGACGGTTACACCAGTACCCGCTGGATAGATCTCTATCAGGGGCAGCGGGTTGGACTGGCCGTCAACAGTCGTTTCAGTCGGCAGGCCATCGAAACCGTCACCATCCTGGACAAAGACTATGCGTTACAGCGCATAGACGAACACATCGACATACCCGAGCTGGGGTTCCAGGCCACTAACCGTTTTTGGGTCAGCCCTGACGATGGCTTGATCCTGCAGAGCGAACAACATCTCACGCCGGAGCTTTTCTTGAAGATTGTGCAATTGCGCCCTGACCGGGAGACGGCTCGGTGAGGTATTCGAAAATGCTGTCGGCTTGCCTATTGCTGGCCAGTTCTGCGATGACTCAGGCCGCTGTTACGGTGACGGGTGATGTACTAAACGCCGGATCCTTCACGTTCGTGCCGGGCTCACGCTTGCTCGATGCCGTCAGCCAGGCCCAGCCGAACGCTGAAAGTTACTGGCTGGGCGCCGCCTGGCTGCACCAGCCACTGTTGAAGCAGCAAAGCCGCCTTAAAGCCGGCGTGCTGTTCGATCTGAAAATGGTGCAACGTGGCGCCTTGCTGGAAGAAAACAGCAGCCTTGCGGCCCTGGCTGCGCGCCTGTTTGAAGAGGTCAGCCGACTGCCCGTCACCGGCCGAAAAGTCGCGGTGCTCGACCCCGTGGCGCTGGAGGTGGCGTTCGCCCGCAATTACCCGCTCAATGACGGCGACCAGCTGATTTACCCCCTGCGCCCGACTACGGTCACTGTACTGGGCGCGGTGGAAAAGCCCTGCACGCTGCCTTATCACGCCCTGCAGCCAGCCCATGAATACCTCAACAGCTGTTTGCCGGTGACCGACGCAGATGCCGATTACCTGTGGCTGATTACGCCCGATGGCCAGGTCAAGCGAGTCGGAATCGCCGCCTGGAACCGCGAAGATGGGGTGCTTGCCGCCGCAGGCAGCACGATTCTGATGCCCGTGCGAAACGATGACCGCGATCTACCCACACCCGATTTGAACGAGCAGCTGGCCCAGTTTCTCGCCACCCAACCGCTGCCCGAGGTGGCCCCTTGAAGTTACGTTTTGCCGCCGTAGTGTTGTTGCCCTGCAGTTTGGCTCATGGCGAGCCGCGTTTTACCCAGAATGATTTCGGTGGCGTGGGTTTGCTGCAAACCCCTACCGCCCGGATGGCGCCGGCCGGCGAATTCAGCTTAAACGCCAACCGCACAACCCCTTATTCTCGCTATAGCATTTCATTACAGCCCCTTGATTGGCTGGAAGGTACGTTCCGTTATACCGCCATCAGCAACCGTAAATACGGGTACGAGTCATTCAGTGGCGACCAGAACTATAAAGACAAGGCGGTCGATGCCAAAGCCCGCCTCTGGCAAGAAAGCCATTGGTTGCCCGAGGTCGCGCTCGGCTTTCGCGATATTGGGGGCACCGGCCTGTTTTCCAGCGAATATTTTGTGGCGAATAAGCGTTACTACAATCTGGATTTCAGCCTGGGTATTGCCTGGGGCTACATCGGTAACCGGGGGGATTTCGATAACCCGTTGGGGCACGTCAGTGAGCGCTTTGATACACGCCCGGTCAGCACGACCGCGGGCGACGTCAATACCAACTCGTATTTTCGAGGCTCGCCCGCGCTGTTTGGCGGTGTGGCCTATCAGACGCCCTGGTCCCCCTTGAGCTTGAAACTCGAGTTCGACGGTAACGACTACAAGCACGAGCCGCAAAAAAATAACCAGGAACAGGACTCGCCCATTAACCTGGGGGCGGTCTACAAGCTGAGTGACTCTGTCGATTTGACCGCGGGTTGGGAGCGCGGCAATACCGCGTTGTTCGGCATCACTGTTCATACCAATTTCGCCAGCCGCAAGGCGCCGGTCAAGCGTTACGACCCCGCTGTCGAAGCGCTTCCGGCCCGCGTGCCGACTACGCCGCTCAATCAGGTCGACTGGGCCGAGGTTTCCAAACGACTGGAAAACAACGCGGGCTATAAAGTCGAACGCATTGCTCAGCGCGATTCCGAGCTGATGGTGTATGGCGAGCAGTCGCGCTATTTCTACTCAGCCAAAGGCGTTGGCCGGGCCAGCCGGATTCTGGACAACAGCGCGAATGACGAAATCGATTGGTTCACCCTGGTGAACAAGCGTTACGACATGCCCGTGGAAGAAACCAGTGTGCCGCGCGAAACCTTCCGGGCCGTGGTGAACAACCAACAAGACCTTACAGACCTGCACCGTACCACCGAATTAAACCGGGCCACCCCACACGTTGAAAACACTCTGTACACCCAGGCACCAGAGCGGTTTACCTATGGTTTTGGCTTGGGTTACAAGCAGAACATCGGTGGTCCTGACGGCATGCTGTACCAGCTGAGCGCCGATGTGGACGCCGAATACCGCTTTACCCGCAACACCTGGACAAGCGGCGTCGTCAGCACCAATCTCGTGAACAACTTCGATAAGTTCAATTACGACGCACCGAGCAACCTGCCCCGAGTGCGGTCCGATTTGCGCAAGTACATCACGACTTCTGATGTAACGATGCCGACATTTCAGCTCAACCATGCCAAGCAACTGGATCAAGACCTGTATGGCATGGTGTATGCCGGCTATCTGGAGTCAATGTTCGCCGGGGTCGGCGCAGAATTGCTGTACCGCCCCATGGGCGAGCGCTGGGCCGTGGGTGCTGATTTGAACTATGTACGCCAGCGTGAGTTTGACCAAGGCTTTGGCCTGCGCGGATACAAGACCGTGACCGGTCACATCACCACTTATGCAGACCTGCCGTTCGATTTGCAGGCGGCGGTCAGTGTCGGGCGTTACCTGGCACGCGATTGGGGTACCACGATCGATCTGTCGCATGAGTTCAGTAACGGCGCGAAATTCGGTGGTTGGGTCACCCGCACCACGGCTTCGGCAGAAGAATTCGGCGAGGGCAGCTTCGACAAAGGTATCTATATCTCGGTCCCTTTCGACGAGTTGATGAGCGTTTCCACGATGCGTCGCGCCAATTTGGTCTGGGCTCCGCTGACCCGCGATGGTGGCGCGCGTCTTAACCGCCAGTATTCGCTGCACACCATGACCGATGGCCGCAACAGCGATGCGTTCTATAAAAACTTTGAGAAAATCACCGAATGAGTTCGTGGTTCCTGCGTGTCACACAACTTCCCCTCTGGGTACGCGTGCTGTTTTTCATCGGCATCAGTGTGGTCTTGCTGATAGCCGGGTTGCGCGCGAAACCGATTCCCGAAGCCTTTGCCCAGGAAGACAAGCTGCACCATTTGGTTGGCTTTCTCGCGTTGTCCTTGAGTTGCCGGCTGGCCTTCCTGCGGGTGAAGCTGCACTGGATCGCCTTGGGTTGTCTACTGACCGGGATCCTGATCGAATATGCACAAGCACTAATGCCACTGCGTACGGCATCACCTTACGATGCCTTGGCGAATGGTTTCGGTGTGTTGATCGGTTTGACGATAGCGTGGCGCTGGATGCGCTATTCATCGGAACGAGCAGCGAGCCCGTCGATGGACGTTCGGAAGTTGCATTTACCTCAGAAATAAGTCGTCCCAAAAAACGCGCACAACTCCTGAAACCTGGTCGTTTAGCCACGACGAACGAGCGCTGCTCAACGGCCAGGTAAACATCCCGATTATTCCCATTGAGTCGCCATAGCTCAAGCCATTCGCCGCGATACATCGCATCTATTGCCGCCTTAGCCGGGCTAGTGTCCTGAGCGTGTAATTCGTTTATCTAAGGAGACGCTGCAAAAATAGCCAACCGTCCCCACCCTTGGCACACTGAGTACCTTCAACCAACCACCCTCTCCGTGAGCGTTACGCGCGTGCAGAAGACCTTCTCCGAACTCGAATACACCGGC
>NZ_JBVASJ010000073.1:0-7943 GCF_057813935.1 Pseudomonas sp. F220 | reverse complement strand
AGTCAGATGGCGTTAAAACGAATGGGGCGGCGGGCTTGGCCATGTGCACTACTGCTCAGTGAGGTCGAAGTCTGGTCAGTATATCGATATGCTTTTAGATAAACGAATTACACGCTCAGGACACTAGCACGGTTTGGTTGCTCAGTTGCCCGCCAGGCCATTCCGCCGCGCAGTCGATCAGATCGGAGCACTTGGAGCGCCCGTTGACGTGTACCGAGTGATTGCCCGCGCTGATGCTCGGGACATAGTGATCGACATAGCCGGTGACCACCGGGTCCTGGCCGAGGCGCACCTGGCACGCAGCACCAGGGGGCAGCACCAATCGGTCAAACTCGCCGGCATACAGCTCGGTCATGCCAATGCTGAAATCGCTGGGCAAACGCTCGATACCCCGCGTCACGCGGATATCCGTCCAGCCGGTGACGTCAAAGCCGCCAGCCGTGATGGTTAGATCGTCAGGTTGCATGAATAACCTCAGAGGATGCTTGCAAAAAGATTCGTTTCGCCGGACTTAAAACCCAAAAACCCCAGGGCTCTCACGAGCACTAGGGTTTTTCTTTGGACGGATAGATAGCTTGGCTGCTGGGACCGACACGATTTAGCGCCTGGCTATCGAGCCCGTAGCGTCTAATGCCCCCAAGCAGCTCAGAGGGATCCCCTTAGGCGCCTTTGAAGCACCGCAATCCCATAGAAAGGCAATAGTCCTTGATTGTCTGAACTACACCGCTCGGCGAATCATCTGCCCCATCTTCTGGGTAAAAGAGCAAGTCGCTACCCGCAGGGTGCGGCACGACCTTATTGAAGTGCTCCACCAACGCGCCACGATCTTCCTCCGTCCCGGCATCGTCTATTGAGTCAATCAGGGATCTGAACTCCTGCTCTGTGTAGTCGGCAAGATGGCTCTTAAATTCCATTATTCACCCTCTATGTATATCGATATCACCGGAAATGACCTTATTTCCACGCGCACCTTCACTACGACGCCTATTGCAAATAGATTTGTAGCTTACCGACATCGAATGCTATTTCGATATCAATCACCCTCCGCCGTATCCCAAATAATTAGTCCATTTATCTCGCCGCAATGCCCTCAACGGCCCTAATTATCGAGCCAGCACTTTCACATTCGTCGGCATAAACGCCGGGTGAATAGGGTCCGCCTGCTGGATCAGCTCATCCGTGCGGCCCGCATCCTGGTACAGCCGGCTGGCCATGACCAACGCCGGCATCGGTGCCCGAAAGCTAAACGTCTCCAGGGCTGGCAAGGTCGCACCCGTTGTGGTGAGCGCGCTGACGACGGCTTGGCGCAGGGCGATCATCGCGTTGTAGCTGCCGTCGTCACCGGCATCACCGGCCACCAGCAGCTCGTCGTCTATAAACCCCGTTACCGTCTCCATGGTGGTCATGGCCTCATCGTAGGAAGTCGGCACATACGTCGCCACCACCTGGCCGATGGAAGCCAGGGCTGAACGGCGCAACAACGCGCTGGTGGCGTCCTGAGCGACCTCGCGGGCAGCACCAATAGCGCCGGGGCCACCAAAGGTGGACGTCGTGTAGCTGGCCAGCGGCCCGAGCAAGGAAATAGCATTGCCTGGGTCGGCAATGCCGGCCACTAGCGCATCCATGACACCTTGCACCGCATCGGTGAATGCCTGTCCACTGCTGACATCCAGGTTCGCCGCTGCGGTGGTCAGGGTGTCCATGGCCCCATCGACCGTTGCGCGGTTGGCCGTGTTTTGGGCGATCAAGTCCGCCATGGTGGTGCTGCTGTCCCGGGTCTTTTTGCTGGCCGTGAGTGCACTGCTGACGTTGCCGTTGGCATAGCGCCCGAAGTCACCGGCCATCAGGCTGGCCAAGCTGGTGATGCTGCGCACGTCGTGGGTGATACGCCCCACCAGTACCTGAAAATCCGCCACCACCCCCACCACCATCCCGACCACGGCCTTGCCGAACTTGATCACGCCCTCGACCGCGTTGACCACGGAGGTGATACCGCCGATGACCTTGCGCATGAAGTCCAGCGCCGATGACAGACCCAGGGCGGCGGCGAGCTTGTCCAGCAGAGAGCCGCTCGAAGTAGTGATGGAGGGAAAAACCCGATCACCGGATTCGATGAAGACGATACTGATTTCAAAGTAGCGCCCCATGTCCCAGCGCTCGGTCACGCTCAGGCCCTCGACGGGCACACTGACCTGGAGCGCGCCCAGGGTGGGGTGCATTAACGCCCCGGGCCCCGCCGCCTCAACGGCCGCCACCAGCGCATCACGCTGCGCCAGGACGTTGCCACCGCCGTACACCTGGCTGTCGGTGACCAAAAAGCCGCTCATGCGGATGCGGCGTGTCGAGCGGCCCATGTCCTCGATGTAGGGTTTGTCCCGCCCCGGGTACCAGCGCAGCCAAGCGATTGATAACGCGGCAGCAATCAGTTGTTGCCAAACCATTTGGTCGAGCGATTGACCTCGGCCTTGCCTGAGTCCTCCAATAGAGCCTTGGCACCTGAGCTCACGTTGCGCGCAGCATCGGCATTGGACTGGATGACGTCGGTCTTGGCGGCGCTATTGTGCAGCTCAGCATCGATGTAGTCGTTGCTACGGTCAGTCTTGGCCTTGAGGGCCTGCAGACGCAGCTTGCGTTCTTCGATATCGAGCGCTCGGTCTTCGTCCTCGGCCTTTTCGTCACGGGTACGCAGTCGAGTGTTTTCCTGAGCCTTGGCCTGGCGTTCGGCTGCAGCCTGCTCGGCCGCATGCTTTTGCGCGACCAACCGGTTGCGGCGGTTGGTCGCGTCGCTTGCGGCGGCTTTCGCCTGTGCGGCGGCTGCCTGACGCTGATAGTCAGCTTGTCGGGCCGCGTCGACTTGCTGTTGCTGGACCTCAATCTGGTGCAGTTGGTCGAATTGCGACTGGGCGAAGGCCTGCGTCGTCACCAGCGACAACAACAATGCAACACTGAATCCTTTCATGCCAGCCTCCTAAGCTTTGACAGGTGGCGGGCAAGTGGCGTTTGGCTGGATGCGAGTCTCGTTGTTGAGCATCTGCACCATCAGGGAAACCTGGCCTGGAGCGAACTCGCAAGGCTTGCCGACCTGGGTCGAAGTGTAAATTTTGCCGGCTTCGGAATAGCCCAGCAGCACACCTGGTACCAGTGTAGTGTCGTTGACCATTGAGCCTGCCAAGGCACCGGCAGCGCCACCGGCTACGCCGCCGACCAAGGCCGTATCACGATTATGGCCCGCACCCAGTGCACCACCGCCTACTGCGCCGATCAGGCCGCCGACCAGAGTCGCTGCCTTCCGGTTAGATTCGTTGCTGACTTTGATCTTGGCCGGTGTCACCGAAATGATGGTGACGGTCTTGGCCGCCTGTTTAGTGTTGACCTGGCTAGCATCGAACACGTCAGCCTGGTACTGCTCGCCTGTCGATTGGCAGCCGGCAACCAGTGCCGCCAGCGAGATGACAGCCAGAGTTTTCTTGAGCATGTGGTTCATTTCCTTGCATTCAGTAGGTAACGTCAAAGCTACTGAGCAAGTATCGCGAAACTGTGCGCCCCTCTCCCTCACGCCACGTCTCATATGTTTGACCCTGGCGTCTCACGACTGGGTCGTTGAGCGTGCGGAGATATGGACATTCGAAAAATCCTGTTGATAAAGGACTTCCCGAAACCCGAACCTCAAATTGATGGGCGTGTTGATTTAGCTGCTCAAGAGCGGGCGCCGTTTGTGTTGATAGCATATCGCTGAGGATCTTCGACCACCCGGCCCATACCCGTCGCAAACGACATAAAATCGCGCAGCTTGTTACGGTAGGTTCTCAGCTCCCACCAAGCACCCTCAATATTGAACCCGGCAGATTCCAGTTCCCAGAGAAGCTTTTCAAGTGGCGTGCTATTGCCGCGAATGTCGCGAAGATCATGCATCGTCACATCCAGCCAGGCTTGCTCAGCATTGCGGACCGTCAACATCCCTTCGCGGCGAGCAGTCAGCGCTTCGATTGGGTAGTAGATGTTCAGCCGAGGCTTGGACTCTAGCTCTTCCTTCGGCAGCCACTCGCCTTCATGAACAACGTATGCCGCGACAAAGTTGCAGGCCGAGTCAAACTGTCCAGCCAGAATCAGCTCAGTGCGCGGCACATAGTCGTGGCTTTGCATTGCTGTGCTCCAGAATCGAAAAAGGCCCGCCAACATGGCGAGCCTTGATATAGGTTCGGCTCCAGCAGCACTCCCAGCTCGGAGCTATGGGCCTGGGTGGGCCGAGAACAAAAAAACCAGCGCGAGGGCTGGGCTTGAGACTATTTAAGCTGTTCCTTCAGTGAGTCGAGCAGATCATGACCCGTCCACGTCAGCTGGATGTAATCAGCTACTGAGGAAATCCCTTCGACCTTACTGAGAAATCCACCTTCAATTAGAAGGTCCAGCAGGTAGGACTCGCCATTGTCCCAGACGATATTCCGCTTGCCGTACGCAGTGCGCAACTCTGGGTAGCTGATGCCACTCAGGCGGGTGCTGTCCTCGACAATCTCCAAAATACACTTTGCTAACGACTTATTTCTTTGCATCGGGTGAAACCTCATCTCGAGATCTGGGCTATTCCCAGTCTCGCATGAGTATTTTAACCCGGCGACAAAAAAGCCCGACTCAATGGCCGGGCTTTCTCTGTGGTGTCGCGCTGAAACAGCTGAATACCGTGCCATGAAAACAGGTGTTTATCTGTACGGAAAGCTTTTTTACGCAGCTTCGGTAGATCGATCAATCGCTCCGTCGATCCAGGCCACGCCCGCCTTAATCAATTCCCACGTCTTTCGCTCAGATATCCCATGCTCCCGCGCAACACGGTTTGCTGGCCACTTCGCGCCAAAGTAAAACCAGACGAAATCCCCCATCTGCTGCTCGCGCTTGGTCAATCGAGCGAGCGCTGCATCCACGACCAGCGCAACGTCATCGGTGATCACATATGACTGAGTGCTTGGCTCAGGACTGAACTGGTTCATCACTGCGGCCAGTTGAGACACGTAGGGTCACGGAGACAGCAGTCATCACCACGCTCATCGATGATGCTGAGTGGGCCGTCAGAAAACATACTGAGCGCGAGAAGAACCTCAAGACCGGCCTGGCGCTGGAACGCAAGCGCGCAGAACTCGCGTTGGAGGCAGCCAACGCTCAGCTTGAACAAACCATGAAGCATCTGGGGCGCACCACAGAGCGTCTCGTGATGTGGGAGCTAGCCATGGAGAGCGAACAACCATCGTTTAATGGCGACCAGGAAAAGGTCAGGCAAAAGGTGGAAAAGCGCCTGAAGAAGGTGAAGACGATGAACGACATCATTGCACTGAGCCACAGCCAACCCAGCGAAGACTAAGCAGCCATGAACCGGCCCAACTACTCAGGAGACGCGATAGCCCCCCCCTCACGACATCTGATGCTAGCGAACGAAATCGAACGTTTTAATGTCATACCGCCGAAACAGTCATCTCTCAGCCTTGACGAGCCGATCAAATAGCACGACCTGAAGTGAGCCCAGGCCTTGGGGCGACCGCTTAAAACTTGGTCTGAGCAAGGCATAATAGAAAGACCCTCCACCCATCACACGTAGCAAGTGCCAGTAACTGACACCACAAGCAGGGCAGCCTAAACTGATGGAGCGACCAGCTTCCTTCGGCAGTGGCAGCTATCCGCAAACCGCAAACCCAGCAAACCGACACCGAGCGCCAGCAATTCTCAATTCACTACCATTTAACTACCAAGATGCCTAAATCGTAGACATGAAAAAGCCAGACCGTTTTCGGCCTGGCTAAGTCATTAAAAAAATATGGTCGGGCCGGAGTGATTCGAACACTCGCCCCCAGCACCCCATGCCGGGATCAATACCGATGCAAGTCGTTGATAAACAAACGGTTGGCAGCACTGATTCAAAGACGTCCCGGGTGCTCGGGATAAAATCGCAACGCTATACCACTCAAGACGATAGCGGCGCACAAGTACCAGGCGGGGACCAGTGGGCTGCCCGTCACTGCTATCAGCCACGTGACCAGCAGCGGAGAAAACCCGCCGAACAGTGTCACGCCAAAGCTGTAGATGATCGACACGCCTGTCACTCGCTCATCACGTGAGAAGGCTTCCATCATCAGCGCCAGCCCAGCGCCGCCGCTGATAGCCATTGGCAAGATAAGTATCGATACTGCCGCTAGGCTGAGCAGCGTACTCTGCTGATTGAGTAGCATAAAAGCAGGATAAGTTAACCCCACCTGCCGACCAAACAACCAATACAACAACGGTTTACGCCGTGGCATACGGTCAGCGAACCGCGAAGCCAAAGGCGGGACAACAACGAGCAATATGCAGGCAAACGCCACCAGGAAAAAGCCAGACTGCTAGGGTAATGCAACGTCCGGATCAGGTACGTTGGCATATAGAACACCACCATATAGAAGCTCACCGTCGAACTCGCCATGAGCAAAATACCCAGGCCCAAGGTGCGAATATGACGGCACATAAAGTCGCGAAACAGCGTAGGGCTGTCGCGGTTTTCGTGGGTTTCAGCCAAATATTTGCGGATGTACCACCCCACAGGGCCAATCAACAACCCCAAGATGAACGGGACCCGCCAGCCCCAGCTGTACAGCGCCTGCTCCGACAACATCGTCGTCAGTAGCAGCCCGGAAAGTGCCCCCAGCAGCGCGGCGGCCCCTTGGCTCGCCCCCTGCCAGCAGACCATAAAGCAGCGATTGTCGGTGCGGCCAGACTCCATTAAAAAAGCAGAAGCCGCGCCCACCTCCCCGCCTGCCGAAAACCCCTGGAGCAACCGCCCAAGCACCAGCAGTGCCGTGGCAAAGCTTCCGATACTGGAATAAGTCGGGGTGAAGGCGATGATTCCCGTGCCGGCTGTCATCAAGGCGATGCTCAAGGTCAAAGCCTGCTTGCGCCCATAACGATCAGCGAACCGGCCAATGAACACGGCGCCCAGCGGCCGTATAAGAAAACCCATGGCGAAGGTCAGCAACGACATCATCAACGATGCCAGAGATGAATCTGCCGGGAAAAACAACTGACCAATAATAACCGCGAAAAAACTGTAGACCGTAAAGTCGTATATCTCCAGAGCGTTACCAAGAGATGAAGCGACCACTACACGGCGGATCTTGCCTGTCTCGTCAGGTTGCACACACTCAAACGACAGCGAGGAAATCGAAGCGTTTTCCATAAACATGTCCAAAGTCACGCATTCATTGAACTGTGCCTCTGACGCACTGAAGAAGGCATTCGGAATCAGCGGTACCAGATACCAAGGGTTTGGGCCAAAGTACATGCTCAAAAACGTGAGTATCGCATTGAGCACCGCAAACAGCTGCAGCACACGCGGCTCTTGCCCACGTAAAAGAACACTGCGCCAGATAGTAGCTGGAGATACCCAGCCACACCACCCGGCATGCGGGGTCCGCACCGGGCAGTTCAAAAGATTGAAGTCAGGAGAGACGTGGAAGCCCTGGGCGATCAGATCAGATCCACGCAAGATCAAGCATCCAGTTGGCGGGGATTACATGCCACGCGTCCTCGCTGTCAGCCGGCTCGGCGGCCAATTGAAGCAGAATGAAGCGTTCAACTTGCCGCACGGTGGCGGCAAGTTGATCGGAGCCTCTTTAGAAGGAATATTTCAAACCGAGCATGCCGGCAGTGTCCGACCAGCCATTACTCCCCACCTGCTGAGTCAGACTGGTGGTGACGTTCAACTGAGGCATGACATGCCCTTCAACACCGACTCTGAACTCTGCGATGTTGCGACTACCTTCCTGCGAGACATCAACACCGTCCATCCTCACGCCGTAGTCTTCGGAATTATGTACCCAGTTCGTTTCTACGTACGGCTTGAACGACTGCTGCTTGCCATCACCTTGTGCGGTATAGCCTTTCATAAAGGCTTTAACACCCAACGAACTGCGCACGTTATCGTTGCC
>NZ_JBVASJ010000072.1:0-9663 GCF_057813935.1 Pseudomonas sp. F220 | reverse complement strand
ACCCGAAAATCAGCAAAATGAGGGCGAAAATCGGCCCTGGAAATGCAAAATAAGGCCGGCAGGTTGAAAAAAACCGGCTTGGCAATGGGGGCGGTGCGAACGGGTTAATTGTTCAGCGTCTCCCTAAATGACAAACTATCAAGTGGAGTCGCAATATTAAATGAAAGTTATAACTGATTATAAGAATAATAATTTGACCGAGCTTGAGGTCTTTGGCTTGTCGGCACAATACAATCTTGCAGATGGTCATAGTTACATCTCGGCAAAGACACATTTCAGCTCTGTATTGTCCGCGTTACCTGACTTGTGGGACTCCGCAGTAAAAACATCTATTCCTGAAATGGAGAAGCTTTTTAAAAATAAATTTGCGGAGTACTTCAAACTGGATGGTTTGCGTAAGCACAAGCATTTTTCAGTTTGCCCCACCGCGTCCAATAGCATCGATATTGTAGGAGCCTGGGCACGGTCGATGAACTATAAGGTCGGGCTCGTCGAGCCGACGTTTGATAACCTTGCTCAACTGTTGCGGCGCCGAGAAGTAACCCTCGAAGCCGTTCCTGAGGCGGTATTTACCGATCCAGCGGTACTGGAAGATCTTGTCCAGAATAAACAGCTTGATGCGTTGTTCTTGGTGAATCCCAATAATCCGACTGGCCTTGTTATTGACGCTAGCACGATGTTGAAAATTATTGACATGTGCTATCGGCACGATGTGGTCTTGATACTCGACACCTCCTTCCGGTTCTGCCATCAGACCAACATAGACGAATACGCACTGCTCATTGATAAGGGCTTGTCATTTATCATTTTGGAAGATACGGGTAAGCAATGGCCGACGTTGGACACCAAGGCGAGCTTACTTTCATACAGCGAAAATCTGGCGCCCGGCATCAGGAACATTTATGAGGAGCTGTACCTGTGTTGCTCAAACTTTTCATTGCGAGTGATCAATGCATTTATTGATGCTACTCTTAAAAAAGGTGGGCTTTCTTACATACATTCAATTGTCCATAACAATATTGATATAGCACGGTCAGAACTCAAAAATTCATTGGTCACTATTGAGGACGTGACGCCAGACGCTACAATGACCGTGATGTGGCTCAATATCGAGAGAACGGAACTTTCGGACCTCGAACTGACTGATTATCTTGCCACGTATGATGTGGCTGTTTTACCAGGCAGATATTTCTATTGGAATAGCCATCATACTGCCGGGCACAATCGGATCAGGATTGCTCTAATGAAACCTGATGAGCAATTTGGGTTTTCGATGTCGCGTTTAAAACAAGCGTTAATTGATCTCGATGTATTCAACGCCCAACAGAGAATCAGCCAGGCACCTTCAACTGTATTTGATCATCGGTAACGACTTCTCCCACAAACCACAGAACGTGAAGGCATGGTTTGAACGGTACAAGCACTGCCACCTGCATTTACTCCGACTTCCAGTTTGTGCTTGAGCCGGGTGACGCTTCTTTCGCGATCTCACTGAGAGCTCGCGTGAGGGGCAGTTCGTGAAGCTTTTCATCAGGGGCTGTCATTTATAGTGGTGATGTTGCACATGGGGAATTTCAAGAGGTTTTGTACACGCCTAATACTTCCGTTTTAATTTGGTGTGTTTGTAAGTTTTTCTCGAGTCTGGAAAATTAACTTTAAGAGAAAAAATTACGAATACATCGCGGCTCTGGGTTTTGTTGTTGTGGTAGTCGCTGTAAAGGTCTCCTTTCTATTTTTCAGATTCCTGCCTCGATTTTTTGGTTTTTACAGATGGCCAATGTTGATAATTGGCATGCTGTAATTAAATGAAATATAAAATTGAATAAAAGCAATGGGCTTTAAAGTGTCGGAATGTTACTGAAATATTCGTTATGCTTTTTTGGCTTTACTTATGTGTGCATCACCAATAAATTTGATTTTTTATCAGTTGGTTCAGAGGTAAAAATAAAACAATTTGAGTTATCAATTCTTAAAAGCCTTCACCTGTAGTTAATAACGTAAAGATAAAAGGCGCTACATACGTTACAGCTAGTGATGGAAGTTGGAGTTTTTGAATGCCCCAAAAAAGCAGATTTAGAAACGTATGAGTTCGCTCGGCATTTCTTTGATTTAACAGTCAATGACTATCGTAAACTAAATACTGACAGGCTTTTCAATGAATATTTTTGAAGTTCCGGGAAAGTTTTACGATTCACAACAAGAAGACGGCAACATAGCGTTGATCAGGAAACTGGCAGAGCGGACATATAGGCGTCGAAGTGATAATTACAATATGCAAGCCGAGGCCTTGGAGTTTTGCTCAAAAAATGCTGAGTTGATGAATGAATTTTTACGCAAATCAAAAGCGGAGATCCAGAAATTTCAATTGTTAACAATTAAAAAACTGGTCGACAATGCATATAAAAATGTTCCATTTTATCGAGAACTTTACGGGGCTGCAGGTTATGAGGTTGGAGGTATCTCAAGCTTCTCCGACTTCGAACAGCTTCCCATTATAAACAAGAAGCTTCTTGGTTGTGTCGATGCAGGCAGTAGAGTGGCTGCTCCCGAGTACCTTGAGCAAGCTCACACCGCACGGACATCTGGTTCAAGCGGAAGACCGTTTACAGTTTACAGAGATGATAGTTATATAAATATCGACCATGGCCAATACTTACGTTTTTATAGTTCCTGTTTGAAGACGCCGTTACAAGAAAATGATTGGATTTACTTGCTTCATCACGCACCTTTGGCGTTTTCGTCGCTTCATGGGAACTACAGAATCTTTCAATTACCCGATTTACTCCCCAACACCCCTTTGGGCGATCACCTGCTTTTTCTGCGGCCTAGGCTGCTCGTAATATTACCAAGTTATCTCCCTCTAATACTTCAACATAAGGACGAATTAATAAAGAGTGGGGTTGAGGCTATTTTGACTAACTCTGAATCCAGTACGCGGCGTGAACGGTCGTATTATTCGAGCGCTTTGGGTATCCCTGTATTCGACGAATATAGTTCCGAGGAAATAGGGCTCATTGCAACACAGTGTACATATGGTCAATACCATGTCACCGAAGACAGTGCGTATGTCGAGATTGTAAATATGGACGCCCAGGGTTTTGGCTCCGTCATCTGTACGGATCTCAAAAATGGACTGATGCCGATGATTAGACTCGATCATGGAGATATCGCCAAAAAAACGGCGCCTCATATAAATTGTAAATGCGGCAGCGCCTTCACATTAATAGATGAAGTTAACGGTAGACAAGATGATGCTTTTCGCACGCGCGAGCATAGACTTGTGCCAAGTGCGTCTATTCTTGGCGCGATAGATGACATACTACTTGACGGTGACCAAACACTAACTAGTTTCCGTTTGACGCAGAAAAGCGCGGAAACAATAGAGTTGGTCACGCGATATCTTGGTGCTCCCTATAAAGACATGGAGGAGACATTACGCCGGTTAAGAGAGAGGCTCTCTAGCCTGTTCGGTTACTCCATTACGCTTTTACATCAGGAAGTTGAAGCGCTGCCCGAAACAAAGTCATATAAGCGTAAAAGCATAGTGCGAGAGTGGGAAATAAATTAGTCATGTCACTGGTCAAACTAGAAAATTTATCTTTGGCTTTTGATGACGTATCGCTTTTTTCGAACGTTAGCTTATCCATCAATAGTGGTGACAGAATAGGTATTGTCGGTGATAACGGATCGGGGAAGAGCTCATTATTACGATGTATTGCAAAACAGTTAGATGAACACGAGGGCAACATTACCCACGCGAGAGGTCTGCGTTGCCAATATGTAGAGCAAGGTTTTCCCGATCGATGGAATCAATCAACCGCCTTTGAAATTTTGGAGGGTTGCTTATCTGACCCTATTACTGATAAATGGAAAGCGGAGTATACATTTGAGCTTTTCAATTTCCCGAAAGCTTTTCGACTTCTGCTTGTAGGTCAGTTGAGTGGCGGCTGGAAAAAAGTGCTGATGATTGCCAGGGCGGTTCTTCTAGAGCCAGATTTATTGTTACTTGACGAGCCCACGAACCATTTGGACCAAGCCCACATCGTAAACCTTACTCGTCTACTGAGAGATGGTCATGTCATATCTACATTTGCGGTGATCAGTCACAATCGGGATTTTTTAGACTCAGTAACAAAAAGCACTTTGCTCCTTCACGGCAGATGCATTTCTCATTTTGATGTCTCATTTACGCAGGCTCGACAATTACTTCGAGAACAAGAACGAGCCGCTGCAAGCTTCCGAATTGAAGCAATAAACGAGATTCACAGATTGAAGAAAAGCGCACAATTCCAACGTCAGTTGGGGGTGAATAATTACAGCGACAGGGCTTTGCAAAAGGCCAAACAATTGGAAAGGCGGATTAAGAGTCTGGAGACTGCCGTTCCAGTAAATAACACGCCATGTAAAAAAGAAATTACCTTGGCGGTTGAAGAGTTTAACGCTAAAAAGCTTATGCAAATAGATGATTTGAAATTATATTCGGTAGCGGGTGATTTGTTATTTTCTGTCAACTCCTTAACTGTTAATCGAGGGGATCGACTGGTCATTTCTGGGCCCAATGGGTGCGGTAAAAGCACTTTGCTCAAGACGATACTTTCCGGGGCTGATGCCAGTATCAAACTTAACCCATCTGTTAAAGTTGGTGTTCTTGATCAAGAGTTTTCTTCATTGCCTCTAGAGGCTAAAATTTTAGAGTTTGTTACAAGTAACTTTGAGCTCGATCAGCAGACAGCTATTAATAGGCTTGCCTCCTCAGGCTTTTCTTATTCAGAGTCTCAAAAGAGAATTGCGCAGCTTAGCTACGGCGAGCGTGCACGTCTTGTCATATTGACTCTGCGCTTAACCAATCCAAATTTTTTGATTTTAGATGAACCGACCAATCATTTGGATATAAGCTCCCAAGAAATGCTTGAAAGCGAAATACAGCGACTCAATCCGGCAGCGATAATTATTTCTCACGATATCAGGTTCGTCGAAAATATCGGAACTCGCTTTTATCAGATTGCAAACGGAGTATTTAAAGATGTTGCCCTTTAGCAAAATAAAATGTCCAGGGCCAACCATTGATGTATACAAAATATGCGACATAAAACGCCACAACGGACCTGTCCATATGAGTATTTAAGGTGGTTGGATGCATCCCGTCACACGGTTGATTCCTTTCGCGTACACCAAAGTTGAAACTATAGGTCCCCTATGGATAGTTTGATTAACGTAACGTCAGTCAATAAAAGTTATCGTTTGGCCAAAGAAACAGATGGCGTTCTGACGTGGTGCAAGAATTTAATAAATCCAGAGTATGAAACTTTCCAGGCACTGAATTCAATAGATTTTACGGTTCAAGAAGGCGCTGCGGTCGGATTTATTGGGCCCAATGGAGCCGGTAAATCTAGCTTGATAAAAATTTTGTGTGGAATACAAAGAGCCTCTTCTGGCTCAGTGAAGGTCTTGGGCTACGATCCAGGCCGCCGGGAAAAAGAGTTTCTCAGCCAAATAGGTGTGGTGTTCGGGCATAAGACATCACTGTGGTGGGATCTGCCGGTCAAAACGAGTTTCGATACTTATCGAAAAATTTATAACGTTAAGGATGATGACTATCGTTTACGGCTGACAGAACTAATTGATGCGTTGAATCTCGGAAAAGTCCTTCATAAGCCGGTCCGTAATCTTAGTCTAGGTGAGCGCGTAAAGTGCGAGCTTACGTTAAATCTTCTACATTCCCCAAGGCTGATTTTTTTAGATGAGCCCACTGTCGGCCTTGATGTTACATCAAAGCACGAGATACGAAAGTATCTGAATTATAAAAGAAAGAAAGACAATCTTTCCGTATTTCTTACGAGTCATGACTTAGGAGACATAGAGTCCTGCTGTGACGATGCCATTATTATCGACAGAGGGAACATACGTTTCAATGGTTCGATGAGTGAGTTAAGCACAAACTTTAAAGCCAATATAAAGTTAACCGTCAGTACCCAAGATGTTACTCAGAGTGAGGTCGGTCTTTTAAAATTCAAGGGCGCCATCCAAAAGCTACAAAACATAAGCGTACTTAATGACGGCTTAAGTCAAACGACCTACATGATTCCCAAGGCTTCTTTAGGCGCTGTCTTCGATATGTTTCAAGAGGGTGTTTACGATCTTGAAGTTTCAGCGTTGGATTTTGAAAGTAATGTAGTGAACCTTTTCAAAACGTGGGCTGATGAGTGAGTGATCCGTGAATATTGCAGCTTATTTTGAACTTTTTAAAACGGGCCTGCTCTCGGCATATAGAGACAGATCCATGTTGATTACGGACCTTGTAATCGCTACCGGTGTGCCTTTCTTCATACAATTTGCAATTTGGAGTTTTGTCTATGAGGGGGCGAGCGCCGACTCGCTGCCGGAATACACTCTAGAAGAGACGTATCTTTATTATATTGCTGTGTTGGCGCTCAATAGACTAAACAACTCCTACGATTTGATTGTCAGGGTTTCCGGTCATGTGCATGAAGGGCAGCTAGAAGGTATTTTTATAAAGCCAATTAGTTATTTTAAATACAACCTGTTTCTCTTTTTCGGTGAGACTATTCTTTATTACATTCCCATTTTGATTATCGCTATTTTTGTGATGTTTTCAGGTGCAGGGTGGTCCGGCCCTGCGGGATTCATTCTGTTGAGTCTGATTAATTTGTTTTTTTGCTTTTTACTGGGTTTTTTGATGTCGCTGTCTACATTTTGGTTGACCCGCCCTGACATGACCATCAACTTTCAAATTGTCCTGGCGAGCGTAGTGGGGGGCACGTTGTTACCCATCGCTTATTGGCCAGCCTACCTCCAACCTTTTATGCAATATAATCCCTTTCGCTTGATAATCAGTGGTCCGGCAGAGTTCCTGTTACGCCCGAGCAGTGAGTTGGGCTTGGAACTTTTATGTCTTTATGTTTTTTGGTTTTCAATCATGCTATTGGCTTGTAAAGTTACATTTAAATTCGCCAGCAACAGGTACTCGGGATCGGGAGGTTAAATGCATATACTCAATCTGATTAAAAACGCAGCAAAAGAAGAGCTGAGATATAAAGCAAATATGCTGGGCGGAATATTGGCACTTGTCACGCTTTATAGCCTTCAGTTCATATTTTTTGACATTATAAGTTCCCTTGTTCCCTCCGAGAAAGAAAACTCCAACTGGCTGCTGATCTTTTTTATGTCGTACGCATTGGGAAGCTTGCTTGTAAATTTTTTTAAATCTGCGATCACTGGTTTTTTTTGGCAACTAACGCGAGGACGAATTGACACTCTGCTGGTGCGTCCTATTAATTTGCTGGTGTTAATGCTGTTGCGGTGGTGTGAGGTCTATTATGTTTTAACAGCGCTGCTGTTGCTTTTAATTTGTATTCTGTCGAATAAGATTGATTTTTATCCGTTTTTAGTTAGTGCATTTAATACTGGGCTTTATTTGTTTGTAATGGTGGTGGGAGTGGTTTCCAGTATTACTTTTCTTTTGGCGCTGAATTCATTCTCTTTCATTACCCAGCGCAATTTACCTGTCGATTATATTCATTCATCTGTTTTCACATTTGCACTGCTTCCTGCTACGTTTTATTCAAATGCATTGTTGTATTTTTTTGTAGTGGCCTTGCCAATGGTTGTATTCGCTTCTGCTGCCTTGGACGCGCTTTACAATGGAATAACTCCGTTCGTCTCAGTGTATTTTTCTGTGGTAACGGTCATGTTCGTTTGTGTTGTCAAAGTTGTTTATGTTCTCTATAACCGTTTTGACAGCATAGGAGGATGAGGCAATGCTTTAAGTGAAGTCTGAAGTGGCCACTGATAGTTGATGCCTTTTCCGTGCGGACTTTAAAAAGCGATGGCCTGGCTGTGAGTAAGTTCTTGGCAGTGCTTACTTATATGGCCTTTTTATGCTCCTGTTTTTTAAAGTGTTTTTTAAAGCGTTTTTAAACGTTCAATTGAGCACTTTGATAAATGTTGAAATAGGTATGCGCTTTTTGTAAATCGTGTTTTGCGATAATATTTTTTGCATTGACGTTCAGTGCGCAATAATTAATTTGCTGAAGGGGGGTGGGTTAAAGTAAATATTTTCATTGTGAGTGATTTGTTGGTGTTTGGTGCGCATCTTTATGCGCTTGAGCTGGATTAATGTGGTGATTGTTTATAGGTGGTTGTTATGGGTGAGCCCTTGAAAAAAACAAAAATTATCATTTCCGGTGCTGCCAGGCTGGATGAAAAATATACATCCAGCTTCAGTCATGATTTTTATGATGTGCAGCTTATTTCAGAACCTAGACCCACCGAATCACAAATAATATCGTTGATTAAAGATGCCGGTGTCTACATTCTTGCAGGCGAAGAGGTGCTAACTGAAGAGATTTTGAGGCAGGCGAGTAAGTTAAGATTGATCGCTTGTATGGCGACCTGTGCGGAACACTTCGTGGATATAGACGTTGCTGACAGACTTGGTATCGCCGTCGCAAGCACCCCTGACTTGAAAGTCATGTACGATGCCATGGGCGAATTTTTGCTTGGGCTGATTATCGCCTTGAGAAGAAAAATAATATATTTTCATAATGAGCAGAAGGCCGGACGAGTCCACGAAATGGATACACCGCTGCTCAAAGACTCGGTGGTCGGTATTATCGGTATGGGAAGAGTAGGGTCAAAGATAGCAGAACTGCTGTACTCCTCAATGAAGTGCAATATTGTTTATACAGCACGCTCCAGGAAAACGGGTATTGAGGAGTTAACTAATGCCACTATGTTGAGCTTGGAAAGCCTGCTTGAGGTAAGTGACGTTGTTATTATGGCCTGCCCTTATGACAAGGCGACCTGTGGTCTTCTCGGTAAGAAAGAAATCTCGAGCATGAAGCCTGGAGCCGTCTTGATAAACACCTCCGAAGCCGCTCTGGTGGATGGTGAGGCACTTTATGAAGCTTTGCTGAACGGGGATTTGGCGGGTGCTGCGTTTGACGACAAGAACTGGGACCGCAGCCCAGTGATTAAAGAGGGTAGGGTTATAAATATGCCGGCCAAGCTTATGGAATTGCCCGATGATAAATTTATCTGCACACCTTATGTGGGAGCGACAACGTCCGGAGTCTGGAACGAAATGTCTGATGTGGCATTCTCAACCGTACGTAATTATCTTGCATTGGGGACTGATAAAAATTTGACCAATAGAAATCTTGATGTTGAAAAGAACCTGTCGCGAGGTCTCTGACGACAAGAGTGTGTGATGGTATCTATCACTCCTGAGGCAGGTTCTCGGCATACTATCAGCGCTTTCGGTAGTTGAACTGCACGTCACCAGGTTTTGAGATTTTTTTTGAGCTTCCTCGGGTGGCTTGTATTAGCCGCTGAGGCACGCTACGAAGCTACACATATGGCACTTGGATGTGGAGTGGAGGAGTGTGTTTGATCACCCGGATCTATATCAGTACGGCTTCCAGACGCTTGCTGGTTTCTTCTCCAGTGAAATGTTGCGGCAGTCACAGGTGCAGATCAGTTCCAGCTCTGACAATTTGTAGGTAGCCTTGATTCGAAGCTAGTGTGCTGTCTCAGAAAAAACGTTCTCTTTGGACTGTGATGCCATCGCCTCTCGCGCACGCTGGATCTTGCGCAAGATGTCTTCACCTTTTGCATTCCAGACGTATAGGCTTGGCTGAGCAT
>NZ_JBVASJ010000071.1:0-10285 GCF_057813935.1 Pseudomonas sp. F220 | reverse complement strand
AGCGATTGCCGCATGCGCAGTCGGTGGCCGACTACGAAGCACTACTGCCATGGAACTGCTCGCCAGAGATGCCACGGTAAACACAAGGCGCATCTACCGGTAGGTGTGCTTTATGGATCGGATACGACGTATCCACTTAGTCCCAATGGTCGAACCCTACTGGTCTGCCGTTCCAAGCTGAAAAAAGCGTTCGTTGCCCCCCAATACTGCACTTCGCCGCGTTGTTCTGTCCGCGTTGCTCGGAACACCGTTTCTCTGTACTCAGCCACTTCAGCGCCCTGATTAAAAACCGGCATGACCTGCCCCATTTGAA
Organism: Pseudomonas sp. F220; assembly: GCF_057813935.1. Classification (NCBI taxonomy): domain Bacteria; kingdom Pseudomonadati; phylum Pseudomonadota; class Gammaproteobacteria; order Pseudomonadales; family Pseudomonadaceae; genus Pseudomonas; species Pseudomonas sp. F220. The sequence continues at coordinate 9,972 of NZ_JBVASJ010000071.1, read as the reverse complement.
TGTCTCCGGAGATCCGGACACTGGGTATGTGCGCGAGTAGAGCGGACGTTCGCGATTCACGCAATACGACAAAAAAGCTGGGATAACGCCGGTCGCCAACAACCAGACGAGGATCTACGCCTCGAGTTTGGATTCCTTGCAGCATGTGTAAAAGCTCTTGAGCGGCGAGAGCACGATTAAGGGCCATAATCATTTCTTGCGCCGATTCTTGGCACCACTGTGTCAGGTTGCTGGTATCTGCCAGGATGTGCCTTGAGCCCGCCTGTTCGGCGAAGCGGCGCACTCCACATAGATATCGCGAGGAAGTAATAAATAGGCCGCGACTAGGGGGAGTTCTCATTTGAATCGAACAGATGAAACCCGTAACCTGAGTCGTTTTGGAGCAGCGGATGAGCCGCCATAGGCTTCTTCATGATGATTAATGGGAGCGGATTAAAAATCTGTTACCGGGCAAGGCCGATGATCGAGGCGTCACGGCACGCGATAACCGTCAGTTTGTCGAAGCGGTGCTCTGGATTGCTCGTACGGGCTCGCCGTGGCGTGATCCTCCTCAAATCTACGGTCATTGGCATAGAGTCTGTGTGCGCTACAGTCGCTGGTCCCGCACAGACGTTTGGGTGCATATGATGGAAGCACTCGCTGCTGACGCTGACCTGGAGCACTTGATGGTGGATGGCAGCATCGTGCGGGTTCATAAGCACGGCGCGGCAAAAAAAACAGGTCAGGACGCCGATGCCATGGGCAAGTCCCGAGGGGGGCTGAGCACTAAGATTCATGCGGCGGTCGATGCCTTTGGAAATCCGGTACGCTTGCTGTTAACGTCTGGACAAGCCTCGGAATACGGCCAAGCTGAAGGGTTGATTGGGGGGTTCGCCTTGGCAGACAAGGGTTATGACTCAGACGCTTTTGTTGAAGTCATCCAGCGTCGTGGCGCTGAGGCTATCATCCCTTCGAGAAAGAACCGCATGAGCCCTCGCAGCCTTGATTGACACCTCTACAAGGCCCGCAACTTGGTGGAGCGCTTTTTCCAGAAGCTGAAACAGTGCCGCCGGATAGCGACACGGCACGAGCGACAGGCCAGGAACTACCAGTCGATGCTGTCTCTTGTGTCTGCTGTCATATGGCTGGCCTGAATGAGAACACCCCCTTGGCTGTATCCGGAATCACGACCCACAACAAACGCGTGCGCTTCTTTTCCACGGTGGATCTGGTGAATCTGCTGGAGCGTGAAAAGTACGATGGCAAGGCAGGGCGAATTGTCCAGGGACTGCTTCGAACAGACCTGGTGATACTTGATGAGCTGGGGTATTTGCCCTTTAGCCAAAGCGGCGGCGCCCTGTTATTCCACCTGCTGTCCAAACTGTACGAACACACCAGCATGGTCATCACCACCAATCTCAGTTTTTCGGAGTGGTCGAGCGTGTTTGGCGACGCCAAGATGACTACTGCGTTGCTGGATCGGCTGACACACCACTGCCATATCGTGGAAACGGACAATGAGTCCTACCGCCTTCAGCACAGCACTTTGGCCGCCCGGACAAAGATCAAGTCACGGGAACGAAAGCGTAAGAACGGAGATGATATCGAGGACGATGAGCCGTTTTGATCCACCATAAGCGCCCTGCTGCATGCATCCATGCGGTGGGGCTTGATGCGTCTTCAACCGGTACACTGCTGCTAAGCTTATCCACAATTGCTGGGGCAAAAATCAGCAATCCGTCCTGGGTCAATTTTCAATCGGTAGGGTGGAGGGGCAATCAGCGCCAACAGCCTTACGTTCTCACCCCACTCGCCGAGAGAAAAAAATGACTGATAACCTGTTTTTTCCGTATCAAAGCCTGGCCACCGATCTGCTGACGCATCTTCCTGAGGACAGTGGAGATGGCTCGCACGATCTTTCGCATATCCATCGTGTTTGGGTTAACGCCAGCGTTATTCAGGCCGTGGAAGGAGGGGATCTCGAGATTCTTTTGGCGGCGACCATCCTGCATGACTGCGTTGCTGTCGAGAAAAACTCGTCACTGCGAGCGAAGGCTTCAACACTCTCATCGGAAAAAGCGTCGACTATTTTATCCGGCTTGGGATGGTCAGAGTCGAAGGTCATGGCAGTGGCGCACGCGATAGAAAGCCACAGCTTTTCCGCAGGGTTGGAACCGCTCACACTCGAAGCCAAAATACTCCAGGACAGTGACAGGCTTGATGCAATTGGCATGGTGGGGATCGCCAGGTGTTTCTATACAGCGGGCCGCATGGGGGCGGCTTTATATGATGTGACCAACCCAACGGCATCCGGCAGGGAATACCAAGACAAGCAGTTCGCTATCGAACACTTCCAAACCAAGCTGCTCAAACTGGCCTCCGGGTTTAGAACAAATGAAGGTGAGCGCATGGCGGCCAAAAGACATCAACGTCTTGATCACTTTCTAAGCGCATTCATGGCGGAGGTCAGCGCGTTGGAGTACTGATGCCCAGTCCAAGCGAGACACTCCGAGCCTGCGACATCCTGTACCGGCACAGATGTCGATGCACCATCAATCGCTTAATTCGCGTGCAAGGCACCTTTGGGAACACCAAACTTCAGCAAGTTGAGCCGCTCGCGTGATGTAAGCAGCAAGAGGCAAATCAAAAACGTGATCGCGTAGGTAAAAAGTAAATACGACAAGGGTCTGTTATCCAGAAAGCCGGAGAAAACGGTCGAGACATAGACACCATAGACAGACAGATTAATTATGATTTGTGGTGCGACGCTCTGTCCGTAGGCTCTAAGGTGAGCCGTGACCAACATCAATGAGGCGGTTGATAGCAACATTGCCAAAATCCCCAAACTGATCCATGGATCCTGGCCCAATAAGTCCGCTCTCAAACCGTATAAGGGCAGAATCAGGTTGTCGAAGCATGTAATGAGTATTGCCGAGGGAAGCGCACTGGCCAGTAACAACAGAATAGGGTATGCATGAAGAGGCTCAGTTCTATTTCGAGTGATATGGATACTATGGATTTGCGTAAATGCTGAAACGGGAATGGTCAGTAGAGAAACTATACTGATAGCAACAGAAAACACCGAAACAAAATCTTTATCAATAAGCAATAATCGCTTATTTACCATGAAAAATGCCAGCCGTTGTAGCGCCAAGCCCAAGCCTTGGGGGGCCCCTATTGCAATGAGCGTGCGCATCGTGTCGAGATTGACGTGTAAGGAGAACAATCGATTTTTTCTGCTGATGTAGAGGTAGTAGATTAATTCAAAGAAACCACAGGCGGTCATTAGTACAACCACGGCGTAAGAGTAGTTTAATGGGTTATGTATGAAAAATCCGATAATGGCAAGGGTGATGAGTGGTACAAACCCGATCATTCTTCCGATATTACTGCTGCGATCTTTGATCCAAGCTTCGTAATAACAGTTGAAAAAACTGGTAAGGACGTAGATGAAAATATAGGTAATGTACCAGACAGCCAGCTCTTTAGCCTTGTAATCAGAAGGGTAGGCGGAAATTTCGTTGGAAGAGAAGAGCAGAATAACACTGCAGGCCGACGCTACCAAACTGGCGAAAACCAACGCCAAAAAAAAGATGGAATTAAAGATGTCCTTGTTTTTAGTGTCTTTCGGCGAGGGGGTTAAATTTCCGATTGCGTAAAAAGTAAAGGTGGCTATGGTCGCGGGGAATATAAAAGCTGAAGAGATGTAGCTGAAAAAAGAAAATTCTTCGAAGTTTTTATTGGCAACCAGAATGCCTACGAGCGAAATGCCCAGGTACGGAAAAAAACGGTTGGCGGAAAATTTTAAAATATTAGATATATAAAACTTTAGATAGTTGGATACATGGGTATGCATGGATGTTATATCCCAAAGTCTGATAAAGACTCCATGACCTCATGCGCTATGAAATCAATGGGTTTATGGTCTGCTTTGATTATCATCCAACCGTTTTGCGCGGCGAGATCCAGATAAATCTCTCTGAGTGTATTTTGATAGGCAATGAAGTCGCTTTTGCTTGAGCCTTTCAAGCCATCCATTCCTCCGCTCTCGGAAAAGCCGTAGGAGGTCTTTCTCTCTGCGGCAATTTTAGGGTCTACATCTATATATATAACCGGGCTGGGGCGTGTGAGGCTGTAGAAGGCGGTCAGCATGGCTTCATACATATAGCCGGCCTTTAATCGATAGCGCACCAAGTACTTATAGCACCAGCTTTCCATTATGACACTGTGGCCCTCAACCAGAGCGGGCTTGATTTGTGTGTTGTCTATGACATGAAACCAGGCTGCCAGCAAATACAGCCAGTGCATATCGCCAAGCTCGTCCATCGGCGCACCCTTGGGGTACTCCCAAAGGATGCTGCGGATAGTAGCGATATGATTGTCGGTGTAGGAAGAAAACGCAGGCGGGTATTTTTTATCGACAAGGACGAGCTTGTTCTTGATTCGATTTTTTAACAAGGGACCAAGCGCCTCAAACAAAGTCGACTTGCCCGCACCATCCAGGCCCTCAAACGCAACAAAAAACTGCTTATCAGTCATGGTCAGACCTTATAGTGTTCGAAATTGAATTTATCAACAGCCAGCACATCGACTGAGCTGAAAGCTTTGAGGTATTCGGAGAAGGTCTGGGGAGTTAATTTCAATATGTCTTCAGCCTTTTTTTGTAGCGTGGTGATAGATGACGTATTGTCAATCAGTGCCCACAGATTGGCGGCCGTCGCAGGTAGCTCAAGTAAAGGCGTAGAGGAAACCACCATGTAGAATTTGCCCTGCATCTCAATAACGCGACTTAACGCAGACTTGCGCAATATCATATTGCCAGTGTCATTCGACTTGTGCAGGAACCTGGCATTCCAGTCAAAATCGCCCAACTCATCGGCCTCGAATCGAACGTAATCGCCCACTACTTGCTGAAAGCGGAATGCCCGCTCTATATAGATATTGCCTGTGATCTCATTTTCATAGGGCACCACTGACATCAGCTGGATAAATTCTTTATAGGCTGGGTGCTGCAGTCCCAAATACTTTTCGGCGTAAGCCAGTTGCCACTTTTCCAGCAGCGAGGTCGCACCGAAGACTGCCAGTAAGCGGTTGAATGTTTGCCTGACGGCATGGTGAGCGTTGAGCAGAGCTGAAGCATGATCATTAACCAGGAGGTTCCCGGCACAGACCTTTAGCGAGCGCTCCGCATACAGGAAACACAGCTCGGACAGTCGCTCCGCGAACGTTTGCGCATCCAGAAGGTTTTTTAGTGTCTGGAAGGCTGCCTGACCGGTCAAGCCGATACCTGAATGTACGCGATGACACAGCAACAGCTCATAGGGCGAAATGTTCGCCAAATCCTTACCGGCGTGAACAAATTCAAATATACCGACCAGCTTTGATAGCTTTATGGAGGTGACTTCAATCGGGCGTTCAAAATCGGTCAGTAGGATTTCAGCTTCTTCGCATTCATCGTAAACAGCATAAATGTCGTAATCGGATTTAGGTGTTGATAGACCTTCCGCGATTGAGCCTGACAAAAAAGTAAATAGAGGTTTTTGATTGTTGAGGTAGTTTTTATCCAAGAACGCTTTAAGTGCGGATATATCGGCAGAAGATAGCACTTTGGTATCTTGTATGTGGACGTGGTTCATCGATAAGTCTCTCACAGGAATGATGATTCAGGCCGCCAGCTTTAACACTGCAGAGACGTACGGGTTAGCACTGGCCGTGGTTCAGTGTGCGCAACAGTTGAAGAGGAGTGATTTACGAAAGGTAGGCGTTGTAATTCATTAGCCGCTGACAGCGGGATTGCGTGTACGCAAATTCTCTGGGGCATCTGGAGCATCCTTGTTCCGTGCTGATTTCCGTTTCAAGCAAACTTACTTTTTTAGAGTACACACGCCGAACAAAAGCTGTCAACTCTGGTAGGAAGGTTTTGAATTTTTGAATAGTGTCGAAAAAACTCGAAAAATAAGATTGCCTGTGATATCGAAAGGTGATGGCAAGAGGCCATATATCGAGGCAGGTAAAATTAGTTGAGCACGAATAGCCTTTAGGGGTCTTTAGGGGCGGTTGCTGCTGTTTCGACTGACGGTGTTTAAATCACCAAGGCGGATTGACAGCTGACTAGTGGGTCATGGATCACACTTAGCCCGTATATATTGGGGGAGCGGCGGGTGTGACGTAGATAGAGAGGACGTTAGTGTCCGAAAGAAAAATTTTTTTGAAAAGAAAATGTTGACACGAATTAATTCGCTGCTAGTTTTGTCCTGCGAAGAGCAATACCGCACTTCGGATCTACAAATCTAAGAAGGATTTTTTATGACTAGTATCCGCGTTCTGAACACGCAAGAGCAAAGTGCTGTAAGTGCTAAGACCACGTTCACCGCTAGCGGTGGTGGTGGTGGCGGTGGCGTAGCTGCAAAAGCCTAAGTAGCACGTCAATAACGGACTGAATAGGGCACATGGATGTGCCACTAAAGGACTGATGCGCAGTTTTTCATGGAATGAAAAAGGATTTGCTCGTGTTTCTCAATCCCAGGCAAATAAGCATCAACCCTGTCTTCCCGGCTGACCACTCCATGGGAAGTCGAAATTTTTTAAGATACATTCGGTCGAAAATAACCAGCGAACAGTTTGCGTTACTGTCGATTGCCGTGTGCAATGATTTTCGAATCGAATGCCATTCTTTTTTCTTTGAAGATCTTGAAAATTTTCTTGTTGTCAGAAAGCTGAAAGTGCTCAATGTACTTCAGTCCATGCCATTCAGCTACAAAAAAATAGCTAATAATAAGCGACCTTCTTGGCTGTTGGTAGAAAACGAGGAAGGAGAAACGCTACTGACTATTAGTGTTTCCCCCACTAAAGAATACCTTCTCCAATATGCTTCAATCGTTCAAAGCGCAGTGCTTTTTTTGTGCCCGAGAGGGCAACGTTCAGCCAGCTATACTAAAGCTGCCCATGCAGCTGAGGCAATGAAGGCTTTTTATTATCCTGAAATTGCAGAACATTACTCGGATCGATTAGGGCTGACTGCTTATCTTGAGCACACCAAAGGACCAGATGATGTTTATGTCATTGGTGAAGGTGACAAAGCATTTGCTCAAGTCATAAGTGATGGGTTGTTTGTCGAAAACTTGCATGATTCAACATCGTTCAGCGTGATCGATCTCGCCCTTCCTGGTGCCATTTTCAGAATCAGGATCATAGCGATCAAGCATTCGTTCTGGGGGAGCGCCGCCGGGAATGTGGCAAAGGTATGCGCAGAGCTTGGCTCTACCAAGGGTATTGTTTACATCGCCAAGTTGGGCGCGATCTCACAAAAGCTTGATCTGTTCGATATGGTTTCGCCGTGTAAGTTTCTTCTGTGGGAAGCTAATAAGGTTACTCATGTTCAGGCGCCCCCGGCCTTTTTTGATGAGACCGTACTCTCGGAAATGGGAGTGGCCCAAACGGTACATGTTTCATTGCCAACACTGGTCGAGGAAACAAATTTTTTATTAAATTACTTCAATGTCAATGGCGCAGAAACGATCGATAATGAGATTTCGTTTATCGCCGCAAGCATCGCATTGGTTAACAGGACAGTCTCCACGCCGGTGCCGTTTTCCTGCTTGCACATAGTGACTGACAAACCCTCGTCGAGTATTTTTGAAAAGCTTAACCATGGCGTAGAAGTTTCAGATATCAATCACTTGCTGAGCAAGGATAATTTGCAATACCGGCGGCAGAAAAATCATCATCATAGGCATTTTTTAGAGATATTTAATCGGACGATAATCTATGAGCGACCTGACATTGGTAGAGCAATTGCCTGAAAAATTTTTTGATGAGGCGTCGGCCAGTTATTTATCCACTTTAGAATGTACTTTTCACGACAAGCGGCTATCAGGGACTTCTCCGTCAGTTTCAAGCTATGAAGAAAAACTGAAGGTTTGGTTTGGTACCGAGTATGCACTGCCCGTCGCATCAGGGTCTGCCGCGATTCTTTTGGCGCTTTACGCTTGTGGCGTACAAAGGGGCGATAAGGTCGTCGTCAGCGCATTGGCCCCTATCCCTTCACTTCTCCCCATTTTGCAACTGGGGGCGGAGCCTTTGTTTGTTGATGTTGAGGTGGGTAGCTTCAGGTTCGACACAGAGGATCTAAAGAAAGCAATCGAGCTCAAGCCAAAGGCTTTACTGGCTGTAGCGCTGTGGGGATACCCAGTCTTAACGCGTGAATTGATCGATGTATTGGCTGATAATGCAATACCGTTGATTGAGGATTCTGCGCACGCACACGGTTCCATTGAGTTGGGCAAGTTTTCTGGAACGGTAGGGAGCATCGGCTGTTTCAGTACCCACGATAATAAATTGCTCTCCACAGGGGAGGGCGGATTTGTGTTAACAAACAGCGCTGAGCTGTATGAAGGGATGAAAACCTATAGTCATCTTGGCTACTGTCGGGGCGACGTGATGGGCTTCAATTTCAAGCTGGGAGCGCCACAGGCCTTGCTTGGGCAGGACAGATTGACGCGGCTTGAGAGTCAGATAGCCGCTCGCAAAACAGTTGCAAGCGCGTTGCTTGCTCAACTGTCGCTCCCGGCCATCGTCGCGCCGATAGAGTTTGAGGCCACTTCGCATCCGAATTTTTACAATCTGGGCTTTTTTATCCAGGCTGAAAGAGCGTGCGCGGCCAGCTTGATTAGTTATTGCCATGAGCGTGGCGTGCCCAGCAATGCGATCAAATATAATATTAAACCAAGCTATCGGTACCCGCTGCTGAGCCCTTATTTTCGACTCTGCAAAAATGCAGAGTTCATGGCGTATAACATTACGTCGATTCCGTGCTTGCCAGAATTAACAGAGTCGCAGATTTCTGCGGTGAGTGAATTATTTAATAAAGCGGTAAGCCAGCTTCTATGAGATATATTTTTTCTGGGTTGAGTTATACCACCGAAGGTGGGCAGTTCATCTTGGACAACGTTGGCACCCACGGCAGGCGTACGGTGGCATTACTGAACTGCCCCATCACTTTGCGCCGGATGAGTGCAAGGTTCTGCAGCGGTTGGTATGATCTTTCTAGCTTTACGCCGCATCCATGCCCTACATCGAGCCAGTTGACTGCCAATGGCAATTCCTGTGAGGCCTGCGTAAAAAAGACCGGATACAGCCCGTTTTTTTACAATGTCCCTGCTGCACAAATTTCGCAGCAACAGCGGCATTACAATGCATCGCCGCATTCCGTGTACCTGGCGTCCTTTGGGCCTGATTTGATCAAGGTCGGTATCTCTAATTCGGGACGGCTTAATGATCGATGGTTGGATCAGGGCGCGATATACGCTCGAGAAGTCTTCAACTGCGCCGACGCCGCTTCGGCCAGGGAGCTGGAGGCTTTTGTGTCCTCGAGCGCCTCGATTGTGGAACAGGTTTCGGTCGCTCTTAAGGTGAGGTCACTCGTCAGGTATGGCGTTGCATACGATCCTGAGCCGAGTTTTGAAAGAGTCTTGAACCTGATTTCCGAGTCTGCTGTCCTGGGCGATCGGGCCGGTCTTACGGTGGATCTGACTACCTATTACAAGCCTGAGCGGATACCGTTCTCTGCCTTGATCGATGTGTCGAGGGAGTCACCGCTCGAGGTATCCGGGAGGATCTGCTTCAGTGTCGGGGGCATTTGTATATTCGAGACCGATGGGCTTTATTATCTTTGTGATATGAGCAAGTTCAAGTCACACGTGGTCCATTTCGACTCGGTTATGCGACCCCGGCAAAATCTGACGTTATTTTAATAAAGACCATCCAACTCGCCTGGCGCCAAGCCTGCTCCCCGTTGCAACAGTCGAAAGCCTACTCTTGGGGTTTTCCTGTGGCGAACACCGCCTGCTGCTAGGCACTCGCTTCTTTGTAAGCGATCCATCACCTACACCTTCAAAGCCGCCAGTTGATCCTCAATGCTGTGCTCCCGAACTCTTTCAGGAGCCAGCACCTCATGATGCGACCCGATGCAAAAGTGGAAAAAGTCTACCTCTA
>NZ_JBVASJ010000070.1:0-11751 GCF_057813935.1 Pseudomonas sp. F220 | reverse complement strand
GAGCGATTGCCGCATGCGCAGTCGGTGGCCGACTACGAAGCACTACTGCCATGGAACTGCTCGCCAGAGATGCCACGGTAAACACAAGGCGCATCTACCGGTAGGTGTGCTTTATGGATCGGATACGCTGAATCGACACGTTATTACTATCTTCTGACCGTGCACTTGCTCACTCATCGCCTAGGAAAGCCATGGCAGTTCAGCCGGCAAGTGAAGGCCGATAACCGGCCGGACAGTCAGCCGAAAAACCATCTTATGGCACTTGATAGGTAGCATTGCGATCTTGATCAGGCAGCAGTAGATGGAGTTATTCAATCTCCGTCTGCTCTCTTCCGATAGCACCCAATAGGTAGCAGCCAGCCGATCCAAGTAGTGCTGAACTTTTCCTCCAGCGAACGGGTAAACCAACGCCGAGCCTTTCCGGTAGTGCGTTTCCAAACGAACGAGGTTGTAAAATCTGGTCGCACAGCTTCGACTGGGCGTGAAACATCTCGAATAACCTCAGCACATAATTGAGCGAATCCGTCGCCGATCTAAATGTGCTTCGTGACCTCTGACACGCCACCATCAGAGAAAAAACGTTCCCCCTGCATTTTCACTTTGAAATCCATATCCCCGGCCTTTTCTACCAGTTCGTTATATCTACAACGTTGATCATTCTTGAGCACGTTGATATCTCGTGCGGGGCAGCCACATTTCCTTGTGAGCAATTTTGCTTTTCTGCTCCGGTGTTTCGCTGGCCTGCTTGAATCCGTTTTTACAATCCAGCCAGCGCTGCAACGCGGCTTCGAATATCGATAACGTTGGCGGTCTCAAGGACCAAGTGCAACACCTGATGTAAGGTGTTGCCATGCCAACGAAGTACACACATCTCAGCACTGAGGAGCGGGTCGCCATCATGGTGATGCAGCTTCAACAACTTACTCTGCGAGCTATCGCGGTTTTACTCAGGCGTCATCCCAGCACCATCAGTCGTGAGATCAGGCGGCACAGCCAACTGGGGCGATACGATTCGGCTCACGCCGCAAGCAGGGCACGAGTGCTACGTCGGTGGGTCAGTTTTGCACCGGTACTGACAGTTACGTGATTTTGGCAAAACTCGACGCACCGACTGCCGATGCAGCTGCTCAAGCCATTATCCGAGAGATGTCGCGGATGGCGCCATCACTGCTGAAAACCATGACGCATGACCAAGGCAGTGAAATGGCCCGTCACGCCGAAATCACGGCCCACACCGGCATGAAGATTTACTTTGCAGATCCGCACAGCCCATGGCAACGCGGCAGTAATGAAAACACCAATGGCTTGCTGCGCCAGTATTTGCCCAAAGGCACTGATCTCTCGCTGGTCACCCAGGAACGGCTGGACGAAATTGCCGACTTACTGAACACTCGGCCACGCCAGACGCTGGGTTGGAAATTTCCGGTCGAAGTACTGGTTGATTACCTTCAGCTATCAGCGAGCAACAAGCTCGATACCATTAACTGACTGTTGCACTTGGAACCTGAGGCCGCCCTCGCGGCAACGCCCCTTCATGCCGGCGGCCAAGCTCGGTAGTCCATTACTGTGTCCCATGACTAACTCGTTGTATCGTTTGATTAGTCGGGCATCTAGCCCAGTCATTTGAAGTCCATGCAGACCTTTTATAGATCAAAATCGGGAGTTGTGTAGATACCTATGCCAAGAACACGGCACAGCTGGTGACGTTATTTGCGCTGTCGGAAATTGGTCCTGGGCGGCATAGCTGCCACCTGACCTTAGGCGCTATCCACAAGGTCATCGCGGCGTTGTCGTTGGAATCGGTGGTGCTGGTACCCCCAGACATTGCCCCGCCGTATTTACCCGCCAGCGCAACAGCCCCGAACACTTGCCGGCCATCTGCGAGGCACTGGCAGGACTCATGCACATCAGCCCTGCAACCTTGGTGGCAGCCAGTACGGCAAACGCTTGTCAGCTATTCGACTGGTAATTGCACGGGAGGCCCTTAATAAAACGAGGTTCTGCTCTGGCGCAAGTCATAGGTTTGCCACACCGTGCGAAATGTATGAGGTAACCTTGGGTAACCTGATCTGCAGCTGGTGACCGAATCCCCAAGCGCTTGAGGTGGTTGTGATGCCCTGCTGCCGCAGGGCATCACAACATCCGCTAACCCTCGGTAATCGTTACCGTAAAAGGCATCATAGCCGCGTCACCGTCTTGTGCGGCGAGTACGTCGATCTGCCCGGTTGCATCGTTGATTGGGGCGCTACCGATGGCCCCGCCGATGAAGAGATTCGCCGATTTGTACGTTTCATCCAAATTGTCCGTAATGATAGAAATGGAGTCATTAGTACCGGCTTGAGTGAGAAGGACGCCATACATATACAAGTCCGATAGCCAGGTTCCCGAGCCACCAATGCCGCTGCCCTTACAGGCACTCGAGCACGACTTACCACCTATGCCGGCGCGGGAGGTAGTTTGCGAGTACTGTTTACCGTCCGGGAAGATGTATTTGACCACCCCCGTCGCCGCCTGTGTGAATGACTCATCGGTGTAAAGCTGGATCCGGGAGACCATCGGGAGGATACCCCAAGCGCCGCCGCTGCTACCGAACGGATACTGCTGGGCGTGATAAACGCCATCAGTGTAACCAGAGCTAGGCGCGCCGCTCATACTCCCAGAAATCTTGATGCCGTTGAGAGAACAGGTCGGGCCGCCAGCGGCCACAACCTGTATCGGGCCGTTGTCTTGGCCGCTGTTGTAAGTTAAGACCCCGGTAGCAGGTTTTGCTCCCGGATATGTCCACGTAAAATCGAACCGCGTGCTAGCCGGGGGAGTGACAGTAAGCGTGCACGTATTGTCCGAGACAACGTGCAGGCGTGCGGTAAAATCAGTGTCCGTGTTGCCCTCGACCGCCGCGCTCGCGACGCTGGCATATCCCGTAAACCCGATACCCGCTGCAACGGACAGTGCGAGAACCGAGAGAGTTCTTTTCGATAAAAAAGTCATATTAGTTTTCATAAATTCAAACCTGAGCTCGCTGCTCCATAGAGGTTCATAGAGTGTTGTGATGCCCTACGCTGCCGGGCACACAACAGCCTGTTACCCTTCGCTGATCGTTACCATAAAGGGCATGGTAGCCGTGTCACCGTTTGCCGCGGCGTCCTTATCAACTTCGCCGATTACAGCGGTGAGCGGATCAGAGCTGATCGCTCCGCCGATGAAGATTTTTGCCGACTTGTAGTTTTCAGCCGCCTTGTCGGTGGTGAACGATACGCTGCCGCCGTTGCCGGCATTATCGGTAAGCCCAAGCCCCTCGAAGTTACCTGAGAAATAAGTATCCGCCAGGTACAACCCTGTCGAATTCAACGTTGAGGTATCGGTACCTAACGTTCCAGCTGCTTTGACGATATTAGCGCTTTGCACTTTCACCAGGCCGGACGCGGTGGTGCCGGTGACCGTCCCCGTCCCCGCCGTGGTGAATGCGTCATCGGTGTAAAGCTGGATCTGCGATACCGACGGGAGGATCGCCCAGGCGCCGCCGCTGTTACCAAACACGTATAGCTGGCTGCGACTCTCGGTGCCATTAATGGCACTAGGGTTAGGTATACCCTGCATGCCCGCAGAAATCTTGATCGTATTAAGGGAGCAGGCCGCGCCGCCAGCTGCTACAACTTTGATAGGATCCGTGACGTGGCTGTTGAGAGCGATGGTCGTAGGAGCCACTGCGGATGTGCGCGTCCACGTCGCATCGAACAACGTGCTATCGGGTGGAGTGACGGTGAGTGTGCACTTGTTATCCGAGATGATGTGCACGGTTGCGGTAAAATCAGTGGATGTGTTGCCCTCGATTGCCGCGTTCGCGACGCCGGCGTACCCCGTGAGCCCGATGCCCGCTGCAACGGACAGAGCGAGAGCCGATAGAGTTTTCTTCGATAAAACAGGCATATTGGTTTTCCTTTAAGTTGAAAGTTCGTGCTTTCTGTCCCCCGGATATTCATGTACGAACACACGGACGAAGTATTGCTTAAAAAATTGTTAACAGAGTGACGCGCCCCTGCCCCAACACATCAGGATAAGGCGTGGTATTTCATTCCAGATGCCTGCCCCCCTAACTAACGGTAGGACAGCTGGAGTGTAAATTTGGCATCAAGTAAATCCTCGACGGGACTGTCTCCTTCATGGCCTGCGGCAAGATGCACTGATACATTAAACGGTATGTTCAGACTCCCACCATTTTTGAGTGTGGCATCCCTATCAAACCAGTATTCTTCCTTATTCAATCTAAAGTATTTATCACTCCCGCTTGTGTTGACCATCACCGGTGAATCCTGCGCCAGTGACAATACTTCCATTCCTTCCTGTGGCGACGTATTCGGCCCAATCGTATAATAATAATTAGTGCTAATAGCATTATCCGAAGTTCGTCTTAATACGCCTCTTTCCGGTTGACCAACCTGTGACTGCGCATTAAATTTCACCCCCAGACCATTAAAGTCGCAGTCACTTAAACTCAACACAAGGCTTTGTTTATTGCCATCGTTGCTATTGCGTGATTGGCCAGTCACGGCCTGAGGCTTGCCAATAATAAAATTCAGCGTGTCATTATTCAGGTGCGCCTGGCAGGAGGGTGCCGTCACCTTTCCACTAATGGTGATGCCTTGCTCCGGTAAAAATGTTTCCGCCATCACCGGAGGTATAGGCCTGCCCCCTAAAATCATCGCAAGGCACAGCACCAGTCTTGGGAAGGCTCTTTTCTTTACGTCCTGAACCCTGAGCGCCGCCAATGCCAAATGTGGATAGTCAATCATAAGACACCTGATACATGCCTTTCGCCACGAGCTGCCCCGCCGTCACATCCTTGCCATTTTTCGCCCGGGCGTAATACGCCTGAAGCGACACCGTTATGCCCTGGGTCAGCGCATCACCACTCGGCGCCGGACGTGGATTGGTCAGTACCAATGGTGACTGTCGGCTCCAGTGCACTACACCCTCTGAATGCTGACCAAATCCTTGGGCGTCATACTTCATCAGGTAGCCAACGCCGGTATCCTGCCCGGTTACCGTATCACGGCCGACCAGAATGGTATCCGGCCCCAGTAAGGAGTCCGAAACACTGCCGGAGGGAATAAACCGCACCCGTATGTTCTGTGTGTTTTGGGAGCAATTGGCCACAACCAACTGAGGCGACGACGTCTGCGTGTCCGTGTAACTCCCAACAGTTACATTTCGCTTAAGCCAGACCTGTGAAATATCCGGCATCTGAAACATCAGACTACTGGCTGTGCTAGTACAGGTCGGTACCGTCAAGTCCGCAGTGACCCGGATGGTATCTTCCTGCACGTACAGCTCTCGCCCCGAGCCATCGTAAAAAGCCGTCACCCGCTTAAACTGGGCGGGTGGCAGCGCAGCCAGACCCGCCCCGGTATCCTGCGACAGACGAACCAGCCCAACACTCAGGCTGCCAGAGGTCGCAAGACGCGCGCCCTCACCGCTGGTTTCCCGCTTCACCGTATTTCCGTTACCGACTTTTACGCTCACGCCAATCCCCTGCAGGCCGCTGGCAAACACGTACCATCCCGCTTCCTGACGAGACTCATCCGCCAGCTTGGTCATCCCGGAAGTTAGCCAGCGACTTTCCCACCGGGTGTGCCCGGTATCGCAGGCGCTGCAGGCCACCTCCGGCAAGCTGACCTCTTGCGAGACGAAAGCCACCTGACTGTTTACCGGTGTTTGTGGTGCCAGCGCCCGTACGCCAAATATCACGGCTACCGGAGAGGTCTTCTGTGCAGTCAGGGTATCGGTGACGGCAAATGCCGGCTTCATAGCCAGCAGACAGCCGCAAATAACGAGTGCCAACCCAGCAGGAACACCAGTTTTTGTAATCCAGGGGAGTCTTCTCAACATGACATTTCCCTCAACTGCACATTGCCGTTACCTGGCTCAAGCGCTGCATATTCTGTCCCGGTGGCAGAATGTAATCCGCCGAGCATTTCCCGTCATCATTGTCAGACCATTGAACCTGGATGCTCCCTTTGTCCGGCAGGCCGGACATGTAAACCTGACCGTTTTCCCCGACGACGCCCGTATGTCGCGTGTCCTCAGGTGTTTTCGCTTTCAGTGACACCACGGCGCCAAACGGAATGCTTCTACCACCGGCACGCTTCAGTTCAAACAGAAGCCTGTATCCCCGGGCGCCTGCGAAGCGCACCCTGACGACGGCGCCGCGCGAGGGGACCGCGTTTTTGCTGCTGCGGTCCAGCTCCACATCTCCAGGAAGGTTTGACATATCCACATTGACCTTATTCAGGTCATAAGGTGTCAGCCCGGAAACTACTGCATACCCTCGCCAATCCGTTTGCGCAGTCCCGACCCGGACACCGCTGATACCTGGCATTTCAATCAAAGCGTTGGCTCCGTCCATCGACAATTGCTTGGCTAATGTGACGCCGTGCTGATGAACCAATACCGCACCACTCATCCCGTATGTCCAGCCGTGATTATTGCCATAAGAGTTATAGCCACCATTAAACGAAGCGTATTGCCCGCTATAACCCAGGCTAGTGTTCCTGCTTTGAGAATCACTCCAGCCCTGTGACACCGAATAATTCAGCCGGTCGTCCAGGGTAGAACCGCTCACGCCTGCCTGCTGGTTCGCTTTCCCGTTATATCGGGAATACGTATAGTTGCCAGAGACGCTACTACCACCCAACCATCTCCCCAACGGAATGGAAACGTTCACGGTGATGCTTTTATCATTACGCCCTGCGTCACCGTTATCCGTCAGGCCACGCCCACCGCTATAAGTGTTATATCCGAGCGACACCCCGATACCGACATCCCGGACAGTGGTGTTGTAGTTTGCTGTATATCCCCGTTGCGTTGACTGGCCGCCCCAATACTCTGTTTGATTTCCGGCCAATGACAGGCTACCGGCCCCTCCCAGGCTACGCGATAGGCTTATCTGATGACTTGCCCGCTGGCTGGTTCCGCCCGTCAGCGGGCCTGGCGTCATCTGTTGCGCGTCACTGAAAGTGTGATAGTTGCGCGAGGCATACCGAGTGGCGGAAAAACCAATGGCTACCCCCCCAAGATCCCTTGACCAACTGAACTGATGTGACATACCTGACTGACGGCCATCGTTACCTGTCAATGGTGAAGTCCGCATCGCTGACATTGCTGAAGTCAACGAAAACGCACCTAACATTCCAGAGTACCAACCGCCCCCTACAGACACTGTTTGGTAATCAGCAGACAGTACAGTCCCTGCAAGCAGGCTAACACTTGCCCCAACACCATATGACGCATTGCCCTGAACAAACTGTGGAGATAAATACCCTCCACCATCTCGATAGGTGCCCGCAGACATACTGTATCCCAGTGCTCCCTTACTCATTAATTGAGGAGCCACAACGGAGGACATGCTAAAGCGTCGCGTACTGCCATCAGCCTCCCGGACTTCTACCTCAACGTCGCCATTGCCGCTTCGGTTAAAATCAACCAGAGAAAAGGGCCCCTGGGGAACGTTCTGCTGGTAAATCACCTTACCGTACTGGCGTACTGTCACCGTGGCTGGTGAGTTCGCAATACCGGTAATAGCTGGCCGAAAACTATTAAACTCTGGGTTTAACATCCCTGAGTCGGACTCCATTTTCATGCCAACAAAGGGAATGGAGTCCACCACACTGCCATCTGATGTTGCCTGCCCTACTGTCAGTTGCCCGCCACGCATCATGGCGTAATCATGCTCGGCGTATAGATCTTGACTGTTCCACTGACCGTCCTCGTTCTTTGATTTGTGCCAAGACGAACCATTGTGAACACGCCACCCAAGCACATTGAGTTGCCCGTTCAGGCTGAGAAAATCACTCCCTGCTTGCTGCCCCTCATTTGTCTGCTGGCTGCCGTTATAGTTGTAGTTCAGCAACAGAGCAGGAATGCCCTCATCCCAACGTGATGGTGAGGTCCGCATCATCGAAGCCGGCGCAAGTGAGGCTTGCGGGACAGTCAACTCCAATATTCTTTTGTTGTAATCAAACTGCTCAGAAGACCAGGGAACCAGAGCGATTACCCCACCCACAGGACACTCTGCAGAATTGAGCGCACCCTGTTTTTCACTTACGGCCTTCTGATTTGCGGTGCCTTGTTTAATACTGACTGGATCCTGACGGGAAGACTGAACCCCCCATTCACTTAACATGTTCGCATTCACGCAGGCATATAGTTTTCCCGGGCTGTCCGGCCAGGAACGGAAGGAGAGCGTAAGACCATCATTAACCACCCGGCCATTCACCTTCACTTGTACCTGATAATCGCCTGGCATCATTCCACCGCGATGAGCAAAGTAACTTAGATCAACATGACTAGACGCCTTGCCATCTGGCATTGACAAAAAATCATTATCGAAGGTGATCGTCTGATCGTCAGCCTGACTTACGACAGGAGGGGACTGCCCGGCACATCCCTTTCGCGCCATCAGCACCAGTGTTACGGCTAACGCGCACAGTGATACTTTACTCATACCATTTTGTGGCAGGATATCCAAAGGTATCTCCGCGCAACCTCTTCCAGCCTTACATTCATGTTCTTTTCCAGAAACATCAGCACTAAAAACAAGACAGTCAGAACGTTTTCTCAGTGACCGGTGTTCTTGCGCCATTATCATCAACGGTCTGATAGCTAAACTGACCATGAGCAACGTTCGAAGGCAACGACAGCGTCCCGAACGGCGACAGCATCGTATCTTTATCTGTTTGAATGGCTTTTCCATCCACAGATATCTGCACCAGCGTGATGTAATATGGCGTCGGATTTTTTACCAAGAGCTCTTTGCCTGAAGCACTGACTGTGAGTTTTCCAGGCAGTGACTTAATAGCGCTACGATCACTTAAAGACGTAGGCCTGTATATCAGCTTGATGCGAGTATTAACCGCAAACTGAAGCCCGCTTTGCACAGACTTCTCATAGCCTTTCTCCCCTTTTTTCGGTGGAATGGCCAAGGAGTTAAGGTAGTAAACAGATTCCTTGTCAGACGGTAGAGAATCGCTCACTTTGTTGACCCGCAACTGCACAGCAGCCTGCGGATCAAGTCGATAAAGTGGCGGAGTTACTATAAACAGAGCTGATAGTTTCTTTTCTGCCAAATTTTGTTTATCTTTATCCGCCAGCTCTTCATAAGGTGACACCCAGAAACGCATCAGCCAGACGTCCTCTGACGATGAGTTGCTTACGGATATAGAAGCTGCGTTTTTTGCCCCATCAAAAATCAGACGGGTCCCCCCCAGAGAAATACCGGCAGCTGAGGAAGCTGTTGTCAGCCCGGCACCACCTATAAGTAGTACAGCAGAAAAAAACAGGCGAGAAAAACTCATTACATAATACTCCTCAGCCGCCCGCTCACTTGAGCCGACAGTTAATATTCCACACAACTACCCCCGCCCAAGAACGGCGCAAATGCAGAGCGGAATACTTAATGAACCAGCAATTCAGACACTTCACGCAGGCAGCTATAGACCACTACAGATCATAGCTACAGTTTAATTAAGGACGGCATGATCCTTGATCTACGCAAACAAAACCCCTCGTCACGTCTCACATACTTAGTCCATATATCTCACAGCCAGACAACCGAACATGCAGGCACTTTGAAATCACCCTGAGAGAGACGTCATACAGAGCACTGTACGCAAACGGATGTTTGTGAGCGAAGGAGCCTGCCGGACTAAAACCCAAAACCAGGTCGCCGGCGCATAATACTGGTGTTTTATTCGGCAAACGGCTTTTCAGCAGAATATTTATTCCATGCACCATCCCTGACTCACCAGCAGGGATTGTCCGGTCAGCGCATGCGTGCCGAAGCCCCTTTAAAAAGCGTATTTAAAACCAAGCATGCCGGCAGTATCCGACCAGCCATTACTTCCAAACTGCTGAGTCAGATTGGTTGCGAGACTCAACTGGGGCATGACATCACACGCAAACGCCTGCGCAACCTTTCGACGATTCACCCTCTGAAAACGCTGATATTCTAAGCCACGTAGCCGGTCAAGCCGGTTTTTCGCTAACGTAGGCTTTCTCGTACGGCCTCTCGTGTGCCAGAACTGCCCAAATTGTTCGTGCCATCTTATTGGCCAGCGCGACGATCACCACATTTGGCGGTCGACGCTTTCTGATCTGCTCAACCCATGAACCGGGATCCTTCGCATTTGCTAGCACGCTGCGTGCCCCGTGAATCAGCAATGTGCGGAGATACGTGTCGCCTCGCTTGCTGATACCCAGCAAATGGACTTTGCCGCCTGATCCCGACTGCTTTGGTACCAATCCGATATATGCGGCGAATTCCCGCCCAGACCTGTACACCTTCACATCTCCCATCGTTGCCACTGCTGCAGTGGCCGTGAGCAATCCGATTCCAGGTATCTCAGCAATGGCCGCGCACGCTTTGTCTTGTTTCATCCAAGCTTTCAGGCGTCGCTCAATTGTCGCGATCTGCTCGTCCGGCCTCGAAAGCGCATTCCACAGTTCTCGCAGAGTGTCGATCAGCATCGCCGGCAGACGCTCGGAGAGACGCTCCAACACGCCGGGCATACCCTTGTCCAGCGCAGCGCGACTCGCGCCCATTACCTCACCGTATTCTGCCAACAAGCCGCGCAACGCGTTGATCTGCATCGTACGGACTTTCACCAGTTGTTGACGCATTCGGTGCATGGCCAGCACAGCCTGCTGACCCTCCGTCTTCACCGCAACAGCCTTACAGGGTTGCTGTACAGCGAGCCAAATTGCTCTCGCATCCGCCGCATCATTTTTGTTACCTATGTTGAACGCCTTGACAAAGCGCGCCGGCATCAGCCTGACTTGGTGCCCTTGCCTCACCAACTCGCGCGCCCAGTGCTGTGAACCACCGCATGCTTCCATGCCAATCAGACATGGCGCACGATTGGCACCATTTTCGCGAGCGCGCGATCTCCACGGCTTCCTGAAGAATCTCGACTTGCATGGCTTGCCATGCCAACGAAGTACACACATCTCAGCACTGAGGAGCGGGTCGCCATCATGGTGATGCAGCTTCAACAACTTACTCTGCGAGCTATCGCGGTTTTACTCAGGCGTCATCCCAGCACCATCAGTCGTGAGATCAGGCGGCACAGCCAACTGGGGCAATACGATTCGGCTCACGCCGCAAGCAGGGCACGAGTGCTACGTCACAAACCGCGCCGTCAGTCTCGCTTGTGCTCTGGCTCTGAGCTGTTCCAAGTGGTCATGGAAATGTTGCGCATTGGCTGGTCACCCCAGCAAATTGCCAGCAGACTACGCAGTATCTGGCCCGACCACCCCGAGCGACATGTGAGTCACGAAACCATCTACCTGGCTATTTATGCCTATCCGCGAGGGGAGCTGAAGCGCCAGCTCATCAGCTACTTGCGCCAAGGTAAGGGCAAGCGCCGCCCGCGAACCCAGAGTGCCACACGTCGAGAGCGCTACCCTGCGGAACTCAGCATTCACCTGCGTCCACCGGAGGTCGACGATCGCCTTGTTCCAGGGCACTGGGAAAGCGACCTGATCATCGGGGCTAATAACCGCTCAGCTGTCGCCACGATGGTTGAGCGCACCAGCCGTTACGTGTCAACACCGGTTGAAAACTGACCCCCCGGTGGGTCAGTTTTGCACCGGTACTGACAGTTACGTGATTTTGGCAAAACTCGACGCACCGACTGCCGATGCAGCTGCTCAAGCCATTATCCGAGAGATGTCGCGGATGGCGCCATCACTGCTGAA
>NZ_JBVASJ010000069.1:0-11895 GCF_057813935.1 Pseudomonas sp. F220 | reverse complement strand
GACCCGAAAATCAGCAAAATGAGGGCGAAAATCGGCCCTGGAAATGCAAAATAAGGCCGGCAGGTTGAAAAAAACCGGCTTGGCAATGGGGGCGGTGCGAACGGGTTAATTGTTCAGCGTCTCCCTAGGGGTCGCATAAGTCGGCCACCAGGCCATGGATTGCAGGTTGGGGGCGGTTTCCAGATTCTTCGCCTTATCCCAGATCACACCCCACTCGCCGGGGCGCAACTCCACCTCAACGCCAACCTGAGACGCCGTCGCCTGGAACAGTTCGGCCGCGTTGGCGTAGTCCGCCTTGCCACTGATGTATTGCATCGAGACCTTCCAGTCCTGCTTGGGAACTCCAGAGGCTTCGAGCAATTGGCGGGCCTTGTCCAGATCGTAGGAGGCCATGGGCACGCTGGCATACCCCCAGATACTGGTAGGTAAAGGCCCCTTCGGAACACTGCCGTAGCCATGCAAAACATCTTTGGTGACACTTTCATAGTCCCAGAGGTACTGCAGCGCTTGACGGAACGCCAGGTTGTCCGTCGGGTACTTTTGAGTATTGATCAGGAACTGGTAGTTCTTCCACGAAGGCGCGGTGGTCACGTTGATGGCGGGGTCTTGCCCAAGTACCTTGAGCTGATCGAGCGGGATATCCCAGGCGACGCCGGCCTCGCCATTTTTTATCATTTGCGTACGGGTGGCGGCTTCGGACACCACCTTGACGATGACCCGATCAAACTGCCCTTCTTTCCAGCCGCCCCAGTAGTCATCGAAACGCTCAAGGACCACTTGCTGACCCTGCTCGACC
Organism: Pseudomonas sp. F220; assembly: GCF_057813935.1. Classification (NCBI taxonomy): domain Bacteria; kingdom Pseudomonadati; phylum Pseudomonadota; class Gammaproteobacteria; order Pseudomonadales; family Pseudomonadaceae; genus Pseudomonas; species Pseudomonas sp. F220. Next base: position 11,099 of record NZ_JBVASJ010000069.1, on the reverse strand, counting down.
TGCCCGAGCTTGTAGGGACCGGTACCGATGGCGTGGGGAGCCATCATCCAGTCATGCCCTTTCTCCACCGCCGCCGGGGCTATGATGTAAGAGGCATACTGACCTGCAGCGATCAGATTGGCCGGAGTGGGATTCTTGAACTTGAGCACCACCGTATCGTCAGCGGGAGCCTCGACAGAATCCAGCGCGGCCCAGACATACCCGGCGCCCTGTTTCAAGCCCTTGACGTAATCAATGGACTTTTTCACCGCGACGGCATTAAAGGCCGAACCGTCATGAAATTTAACGCCCTGACGCAGCTTAAAGGTCCAGGTCTTGCCGTTGTCGCTGCTGTCCCAGGACGTGGCGAGCCCGGGGGAAAACTCCTCAGCACTGCCTGGCGCGTTATACACCACTAGCGTCTCGTAGATATTGCCCAGCACCCGCACTTCTTCCGAAAAAGCCGAGGCCGGGTCCCAATCCTTGAAAGAGGCTCGATCAGCGACAACCAAGGTATTGTTTGCCGCACACACCAAGCCACTGGTCAACGGCGCAGTAACGGACAGCGCCATCAACCCTGCCATCAATGTTCTTTTGAAGTTCATCGGTGTTCCTCTTATTTTTATGGTGGGCGCAGCGGATCACTTGCTTAAACAGGCACTCATCCAACTGGAATGAATAATGTGATTGGCCGTTAGCGAAACTGACTGTTGAGCGGTGTGCGCCATTATTGATCTGCCGCACAGCCAGCTCAATTTCGCGAGCACTAAGCAAATAACGCGTCATGACGCTCGGAAGCGTCACCTAGCGTCTACTTTTAAAAAAGACTAGAACAGCGGAGGGACAAGGTTGAACTCACCTTCTGATGGACGCACCAGCAGCCGCGCCCTCACCTCGTCGGGAATCTCAGGGGCATCAATCGGAAAACAGCTGCAACTGGTGAGCGCGTTACGCAGGTCGATCGACTCGCCTAGGTGCTCAAACACAATCTGGGCACCAAAAGGACGGCGGAAATTGTCACCCGAAACGCCCAGCACCAAGCCGTTGAGAAAACGGAAACGACTGCGGTAGGAGGGGTAAAGCGCCGACCAGATATAGCCCCGGGACGAGAGGTACTCGCGCTCAACGATGTAAATCAGATCCGATGAGGCAAAGCAGAACCCCCGATATTTATTGATGCCGAAACTCTTCAACTGGTCATCGCCCAACCTCATCCGCTCGTAGGTTTTACTCAGGATCTTGTTGCCGGAGCGGGTCAAGCGGGTAATCGACTTGATCACCTCCCCCGGCGCGGAAGGCGACATCAAATAGACAAAGTAGTAACCCTGGTACTTCGACAACGCCTGTGCGGAGCTCGGGAAAAAATCGGCTGGCACCGCACTGTCGGGCTCTCGCGCCGTGCGCTGCCTGTTGAGCAGAGCGCGAAAGGACTCATGCTCGGAGAATATCTCCTCCTCATCCACCCCGAAAAAAGCGCAGATCTTGCGCAGGGTGAAGGATGAGGGAGTCGCCTGCGCCCCCAAGTATTTGTTGAACTGCTGGCGGTTGATATCGAGGGAGCGGCACACCTTCGCCACCGACTTATAGTATCCGCAGAGAAGGCGCAAGTTTTGACTGAAGTCTTGCGTCGACCGGGGTGAACTGGAACTCACCATAAAGAGTATTCCTAACGCCACAATTGACAACACGCTGAACTAATCGTCGCTTGGGATCACGGTTTCAGAAGCTGAGTGCAAGCCAGTGCCTGAAAGTGGAGCAGAAGCTCGGCATTGCCAACCCATGATCGACGTGAGTCGTTGAGCCCGACCATAGCGCCTGGGTGGGGGAATATTCAACAAATACACAAACTTATCCAGCGATTCCTGGCGCACCGGTAGGATTACCATCGGTTGCATATTGGGTATTCGCACCTATAGCTACTCGGGACGGGCTGCGGAGCGGAGGCTGAAGCTTAGCCAACGGCTACCTATATTGGGTCGATAGCTGCCTTTCATGACTGGTGACTATCGACCAGACGCGGACAGTACACAGATAACCGCTGATGTCCCTACGCTGGTTGATCTAGTGACAGCACAGCGTTAAAGAGGAGCACTCATGTTGGTAGTTACCATTAATCGAGATAGCGTGCATGCCGGGGATGATCTGGAAAATCATGCGATGTCGATCCGACTCAATCCAGCAGCAACGCTGCGCACATTATTCGAACTGATACAGGGTATGGGCTATCTTCCAGGAGAAGATGGACAGTCAACCTATCTTCCACCAGGTCATCCATGGGAAAGAACCCGGCACCAAAACAAGCAAGATCATCAGCCGTTAATTCATATATTTGTTTAACCGCCATACCCACATACCCACTTGACCAGATGCTTTATTGAATTAAACGCCGACCATCACCGCAGGCTTTCTATAGCCCGTTTTTATTTGGTATGAAATACAAGTCGCCAGGTGACTGCTCACCATTGGAGATAAATGCTTGCTTGGGCAAGCTGCTATTTGTCGTTTTTCACTCGCGAATACTTCCACGGGTCGAGTAGTTGACGCCGGCACGGAGGTCGCGCCGAAGCCATGCTTCCGGCAATTCCGGAAAATCGTTTTCCACTCTTCGCGATAACTTTAGCCACGGCTGCAAATTAGACTGGATCGAGTGCAGTCCACGCTGTGATAAAGGAAGAGAACGTGCAAGAGATATTCAACATCAACTGGCTGCTTTGGCTGTCCACTATGGTTCCACTGACCCTGAGCGCAGGCCCAGGCAACCTGATGGTAGCGACATCTGGCGCACAGAGCGGTGTTAGACGGTCGGTCCGGTTCATCGTAGGCCTCGATATCACCTACTTCTTGCTCGCGGTGCTGGTTGGGTTGGGGCTTTATCACACGCTGATGAACAATCCGGCCTTGGTATGGGTGCTGCAAGTGGCTGGAAGCTTCTACATTATGTGGTTGGGATTGCGACTGCTGCTTCGCCCTGTGAAAGCGCCCAGCGGCAAGGCAATGGATCTCCGGTTCCGTGACGGCATCGTCGTGCAACTTGGCAATGTGCAGGGGATAGTGATGCTACTGGTGATGTTTTCCACCTTTATGCCCGCCGGTGACACAAGCAGTGGCATCGTTCTTATCCTTAGCGCAGCGCTGATTGCGCTCAATTTTTTCTCGCATGTACTCTGGGTATCGATGGGATCGACCGTCCAAACGCTGATCCGCGCACGACCCAAACTACTGATCTTCCAGAACGCGTTGTTTGGGCTGATGCTTGTTGCGGTAGCGGTCTGGATATTCTTGCGTACCGGACCGCTGTAGGGCGCTCCAATGACCGGCATATACGGAATCGTCTCCGCCGCGTCCGGCAAACCGGAAGTCCTCGAGCTGCGCGGCCCGGGACCGGGGGAAATCACCGTTGCAATCGAATCTTGCAGGGCCGGGAAGCTCAGGTTTACTGATCCTGCTGCCAGGATCGCCGAGCGTAGGGCCGTTACTGCATATCTGCAGTTCTGCGGTGGAACAGGCCAGTGAGGTAATCCACCACCCGATCGACGCGGCCAAGGCCCTGCGTAGCCTGATTGCGCAGAAGCCATATATCGGAGCTACGTGAAGGCATATCGGGAAGCACCTGGCGCAGCCCTAGCTGGTGCCCAACATAGGCAGGCAGAGCGGCGATGCCAAGGTTTGCTTCCACAGCCTTAAGCTGAGCATTGAGGTTGGAAGCTCTCATCCAGAGTTTCTGTTCGCCGCTAACTTCGCCCAACCATTGGGCAAGCGGCATATAGGACATCTCCTCTGTCCAGCCGATCAGATGGTGGTGCTTCAACTCGGTCGGCTCGGTTGGAATGCCATAGGCGGCGACATAGCCTTCGGAACAGAAAAGGGCCTGGATGAGCGTCCCGACCCGGCGCATCGTGAAATTGCCGTTGTCTGGCCTACGCAACCGAACAATGATGTCGCTGTGGCTTTGCGTGAGCTTTGAGGAGACCGCCGAATTGATGAAGTCGAAGCTGATATCAGGGTACTGATCGCGGAATTCGGCAAGTCCGGGAATGATCAGGTGCGTTCCCATAAGCTCTGGGCAATCAATGCGAACTTGCCCCGCCATACGATCGCTTGGCTGCGACATCTGTCGCTCGATGAGCTTGAAGCGTTCCTCCGTCTCCAGCGCCAGCGGTAGAAGCGCCTTCCCGGCTTCGGTCAGGAAATAGCCATTGGTCTTCTTTAAGAACAACACGGTGCTTAGCGCGTCCTCAAGCGCGGCGATTTTGCGCGAAACAGTCGATGCCGAGACTTTCAGTGAATTTCCCGACTCGGTAACGTTGTTCGATTTCGCGACGGAAATAAAAACCTTCAGATCATCCCAGTTCACTTTTATGACATACCCAAAAATGAAAAATCGATCCTCACCTATTTCTATTCGACATGATGAGGGGCCACGTTAAATTTTTTTCATAGAGCAAAACAGGTGAGGTTACATTGTAGTGGTCAACTAATCTCGGATAGGCAGCCAAAGGGGACATGCGACATGCCTCGTCATTCTTGTTTCGCTCCAGATCGCCTTCGCTCACGCGAATGATGCCCAGCGCGACGGCAAGCCTGGTTCGGCGTTAAAAGGCATTGCGCTGGGTGGGGCGAAATCGCGCATCATGGGCGCAGTCAAGTTCAAGGGAGAGTTTCATGCGCGTCATATCGTCCGTTATACGTTTTGCCGCGTTGTCGCTGGGACTGGTGTTCGCCGCCACTGCCGTGGCGACCGAGGAGACGCAGCTGGTCGAGTCGATCAATGCCTACCGCAGCCAGGTGCAGCGCTGCGCGGGCCAAGTGTCTCAGGAGATGCCACCACTAGCGACCGATCCGCGTCTGGTCCTGTCCGCCAACAGTATCGCAGACCTGCAGCAGGCGCTGGCGCGTGCGGCTTATCCGATGGTCAACGTGCAAGCGATCAGCTTGACCGGGCCGCGTGATGCGCAATCGGCCATGAAGGCGGTACAGGAGAGCTTCTGCCAGGTCGTGCTGGCCCCTCAATTCGTCGATATCGGCGTGAGCCACGAGGGAAATGCGTGGCGCATCGTGCTGGCGCGTCCGCTGTTGGCTGGGCGCCTGGGCGACTGGCAGGCAGAGGGACAGAAGCTACTCGTAATGATCAACACCGCCCGCACACAGCCGCGCCAGTGCGGCGCCCAATCCTTTGCCGCCACGACGCCGCTGGCTTGGAATGCAATGCTGGCGACGGCGGCCCAGACCCATACCCGGGCCATGGCCAATAACAACTTCTTTGATCACCGGGACCGAGATGGTCACACGCCAGGTGATCGGGCTGAACTGGCGGGCTACATCGGCCGGGAGATAGGCGAGAACATCGCCGCCGGGCAGGACACCGTGCGCAAGGTGGTAGATGGCTGGCTAGCCAACTCCGGTCACTGCGCCAACCTGATGAACCCACAGTTTCGCGAGCTGGGTGCGGCCTATGCGGTTGATCCGAAGAGTGATGCGGGGATTTACTGGACGGCTATGTTCGGTATGCAGTGATTGCCTGAACGCGTTTCTATACGTTCGCCATTGAAGGGGACTCGTTGGAGTTTGGCCCACAGAAGACACAGCCTGGCCTGCTGATCGTCCACCTGCTATTTCTCCTGGAGCTTGCTCCAGGACGAAAATAGGGACAGTACTTTCAACCGGTCAATGCAACGTACACTTTCCGCTCGTTGATTGGGGCTTGGACAGGCCTGCCATCAAGCGCTGCGCAATGATGATGGGTACCACACTCGAACGGCACCAGAAATGTCAGGCTGGCGATAGTACTTTTCCATCCTGGCGCCCTTCCCCTTGAACAAAATCGTTCTAAAAAGCCCGGCCAGCGCTTCGAACTTTTTGCTATTCTGAAGTTGTAGGTGAAGACGCAGACTGATGCGCAAGAGGATAGCAAGGAAACGTGGGGCGCGTTCCGAAGGGTACACGGTTAGAAAGATCTCCGCGCTGAGATCCAGCCCTTATGCCGTGTGAAGCAGAAGAGCACAAAACTGTTCTGTGAGAGTCCTGATAAACCTTGTAAGCCGGAGACCAGCGCCGGCCGCCTACTTGATTTTCAAAGCCCGCCTTGTGCGGGCTTTTTCGTATCCGCAGGCGCAAGACTGAAACCCTCCTATTTCACTGGCTCGTTGCGAATAGTTTGGGGGCATCGCCCACTCAGCGGATAACGTAAGCGGTGTCGCGGGTATCCGCCCGTATCAATGTCCGGTTCTGGCCGTTCACTGCCGGTCATGTTTGCTAAGGGGTAGGGTCAAGTCCGGTGCAATGGCTGGTTAGGTCGATTGCAAATGGGTGGTCAAGTCAGTGCAATTATCCAGAGGTCAACGGATCTGGAGAAGTGGCTCCAGCCAGCGGCGAGTTCAGCTAGTCTTCCCGCACCAGTTACTCAAGGACGATACCTATACCAAATAATTCTGAAGCCAACATAGCCACAGCGGACGCTCTCACACTGCTCCTGCACAACCAGCACGCCATATGTGCGGCCATTGAAGAGGTGACCAAGTGGCTCTCTGAAAATGGAGTGGGGAGTGTCGCCGCTAACGCAATTGCGGCCATGGAAACGCTGGACACGAATGCTCTAGGCATCACAGACGCCATTATGCGACTACGGCAGTTATAGGCATCATCTAACACCCCTCTGCCCCTCCTTCATGAGCAAGTCCCGATGTAATGCGGAAAAATAGGGTTCTTTGGAGAGTGGGACATTGCATTCCACTTGCCCCCCATTTGCATTGCCACTGACCAGCCAATTGCATCCGTGCTGACCAACCGTTTGCATTCGACTTGAACAACAGGCGCCGCAGTGACGACCGACAGAGAACGACCCAGGCTGTGTGAAAACGCAGGCACCGCTTTGAAGTCTGCGTTGCTACGGAAAATCTGCCAGCGTTTGGTTAGTCAGCAGACCTGGAATTTGCGTAGGAACGCGATTTTCGGTGCGGTTCTGACTGCCAAACTCGCACTAAAACGTTTTCACACAGCCTGGACCCATAGCGGACGGTCATTTGCGTCTGCCATTCCCCGGCCTGTGTGGGCGTGGTGCTGGATGACGGTATGGGCATCAGCCTCGTGCCGTGGTGACCGGTGATCAAACAACAAGTGGAGCAACTGACCGCTGCGACGGTACGCGGAGGTAGCGTATCGTTGGAAAATAGGAAAATCGAAGAAGGCCGTCATTGACCTAGCCGAACCTTGTTCGAGCTACCCGAGACGGCCCCGCACACAGTTATCGCCAACGATGGCCAAGCATTATCGAAACACCGGAATTGTTCCGGACGCTGTGCGCCGATCTCCGGCTTCCTTTAGCCTGCGGCCCAGTTCGGCGATACGGCGCTCACCGGCTTCCAACGCCAAGGCGGAGGTATGCACCGAATAATAGCCAAGGTGCAATGGGTATGGGTGCGGTACGGCCGATCCAAGAACGAATACGGCGTCCTCGTTGCCGGACGCCTCAAGTGCGATGGGCGTTTCACCCGGCTCGAAGACCACCATTTCCCCCGCACTGATGGCCGCACCAGCATCGGCATCGAGCCTGCCTTGAGCAAGCGCCAGCCAACCGACCGTATGGCCCTTCGGTGGCAAATAGGTCCAGCGTTCGCCAGCCGGCAGTTTCACCAGCAGGTAGTTCATCCCTTCCGGCGCGGGTACTGGGCTTTGCACGCTCTCGTAGTTGCCGATGATGACGTGCGCCGGCCCAGCCTGATGCATGTCCTGGGCTTCGATGTAACGGCTTTCCGCTTCGCCGTTTTCGAGGTCAGCAGGCAAGGCCACCCAAAGCTGGAAGCCCTGGACACGTGGCACGTCCGCAGCCGACAACTCCTTTCCATGCCACATACCGCCGCCCGCGCGCGACCATTCCACGCCACCGTAGCTAAGCGTGCCGGCGGTACCATTGGCCGGATCTTCATAGTGGAAGCCGCCTTGAACCGGCACGGTCACGGTGGCAATGCCGGAGTGCGGATGCAGCGGCGCGTTAGCCATCATTTGCTTGTCTACCTCGAACAGGTCAAGAAAGACGAAGGGCTTCACGATCTGGCCGAGGTCGGAGGGACTCATGAGCCGCGTGATCGGGCCGTGGCCCTGGCCTCGCGTGCGATGTGTGATACGTCGCAAGGCGTGCGCAGGTTTACTGAAAATGGCATTCATTGTTTTCTTCTCCTGAGAGTCAGGTCCGGCTCAGTCGGCCGAACGTCGTGGCTAGGTTGGCGCGATGCAGCCAAGCGATCGCCCCAGTGACGAGCAACAGCACGATCGCTGGAACCGGGCTGCCGCCGATGACGAACAAGTGAGTCAGAACGGCAAAGAACATGGTTGCGGCAAGCAGCAGAGCGCCAAAGGCGACGGTTGCAGGCACCAGGATGGCAATGGCACCCGCCACTTCGACCAGGCCGGTAACTAAGCGGAACCACTGGCCGACGCCGATGTGCTCGAAGATCTCGACCATCATCGGCACGCCAGCGAGCTTGACACTGCCGGCCGCGAGGAACGCTGCGGCAGCAAGAATCCGTAGTCCCCAGGATGTGAATTTGAACGCCCGACTTGATGTGGCTGGCGCTGTTGAAGATGTTGTGTTCATGACTTGTCCTTCCTAAATAGATCGCGCGTCAGACTGCAAGCTGTTCGGCTTGGGCCACGGCAGCCTCGACAGCAGCTTTGCGACTGTCCTCGCCCATTGCCAAGCCCTCGGCCCGAACGAAGGTTACGTCGGTGATGCCAAAGAAGCCGAAGATTCCGCGCAGATAGGTTTCCTGGTGGTCGAGGAAGGCGGCCGGCGCGCCTTCGCCGTACAGGCCGCCGCGCGTGGAAGCAACGATGACGCGTTTGTCTGCGGCCAGCCCTTCCACGCCCGTAGCGGTGTATCGGAAGGTTTTGCCTGCGACCGCGATGCGATCAAGCCAAGCCTTGAGCTGGGTCGGCAGCGAGAAGTTGTACATGGGAGCGCCAACGACCACGGTCTCGGCGGCGAGGAAATCGCTCAGGAACTTGTCGTTGCGGGCGACTTGGTGCTTGGCCGCTTCGTCCTGAGGTTCAATGCCTTGGAAAGCCAAGAATTCGGCCGTAGACAAATGCCCGATGGGCTCGGCGGCGAGGTCGGTGCGAACGACCTGCGTGCTAGGGTTGGCTTCGGCCAACCGCTTGACGATGGCCGCCGTGAGCTGCCGGCTCGTCGATTGTTCGTTCAGGATGCTGGAGTCGATATGCAGGAGTGTCATTGCTAAGTCCTTGGTATAGAATGTGTACCAGAGCTAGCAATGTAACCATCCACTTTGCCGAGAACAATACGGCACAAAAAGAGAACTCGGTATCATGAATGTGACCATACCGCCGCATGACCTGCAGAACTCCGACTGCCAGAAGATCAGTCGGATACTGGTCCGTGTCGGGGAAAAGTGGAGCATTCTCATCATTATGTTGCTGGCAAGCGGGCCACGCCGGTTTACAGAGATAAAGCGCACCATCAATGGTATTTCTCAACGAATGTTGACGCTTTGCCTGCGAGGCTTGGAGCGGGATGGCCTGATCAAGCGGACGGTCATTGCGGTCATGCCCCCGCACGTCGAATATGAACTGACGTCGCTTGGTCACTCTCTCAAGGAGCCGGTCATCGCATTGGGAACCTGGGCCAGTAGCCATATCGCCGATATCGATGCGGCAAGGGAAGCATTTGACGATCGAGAGAGTGGCAATCGATCGTGACCATGCGAACTGCGCGCTCCTATCGTTTATAGGAGAGTCGGAACGTTTTTACTCTCAGCGGTGGAGCATTCAATAACGTCGGTTCTATAGCAATGGCGTGATTCAATGGCGATCATCGATCCATTCACTGCACAGCCTACGAGCGTATGGGGATGATCACCAAACCACTCCGGGCTGATATTCCTTATCGCGTATCTGTTATCGCCAATGACAGACCACGCAATGCACTGGCCACTGATGCTGGCCTCGAACATCTCGCTGATAGCGTGGGAGCGGTGGCAAGTCTTGGTAGCGTAATAGGAATAAACTGCGCCGTAGGTAGGCAGACGCAATCTGCCTACCTTGCCGGCATAATCGATACCTGCACGATTAACTTCATTCCTTCGGTGGCTTGTAACCGGCAAGCATTTTCAGTACCTCATCATGTGAACCGCTGGCTTCCGCAAACCTCAATGGCTTGGCGCGCTCGACCACGAGTTCGCGTGGAGTGGGAGCGATCTCAAGGAGTTGGAAAATTTCGTCCAAAAAATACTCCAGGGGCATCGCATGTCGGTCGTTTTCCTGCCCCAGCAAAGTGGTGCGCACACCCGGCGGTGCGAGCTCGACAACCTCGACTGACGACGCTTCCAGCTGAACTCGAAGACTTTGAGTGAACGAATAAACTGCTGCTTTGGTTGCACTATAGGTCGGTGTGGCAGGCAGCGGTACGAATGCCGGAGCCGTGCGTAGTGAGTGTCTCCTTATGGCCGTTATTTGCCTGTCACGACCGCAGCCGACTGCTGCTGGATGCGAAGAGCCGCCCGAGCTTGTATTCCGAGATTGTTCATTAGCGATTTGCCCGCGAGAGGTCGATTGGCTCACCGGCATTGCCCCACAAGCCCTCAAACCTGAAATGGCTTTTAGATTTCTGTGCCTACCTCTCATCTCAAAAATCATCGATTTTTTGAAATCACACCACCCATGTATTGATTCAAATCGCGCAGATCTTCAATCCTCCATGAGTACGGTGATAGCTTTACACCATTCTCTCGCAAAGTTTTTGGAATTAAGTCTCCATTTGGACGAAGTATTATCGATGATACAATCACGCCCGGATAATCATTTAATCGTTTTTTGAAAGCGGATGTTGTTAGGTCAGGTGTAGGAGGATTGCTTTTATTAGCCAATGGTCCTGTTGCTTTGAGATCTATTCCGTGGCACATGGTGCATCGCTGTAAATAGAGATTTTTTCCATTAACATTATCAGCGAAGGATAGTGATGTTTGAATTAGCGATAAAATCCCTAGTGTCCTGTCTCTTAAATAAGTTTCTAGCCTGAGCTATGCTTCTGTGGTCAGTCAGTACTTGGAGTGATCACATGAACTCTCAGGACATCGTGCTCAGTGAAGACGAACAAATTGAACTGAGTC
>NZ_JBVASJ010000068.1:0-12191 GCF_057813935.1 Pseudomonas sp. F220 | reverse complement strand
GTGCGCCACAGCAGAAACTGTCATGGTGGTTTACCTCGGTTGAATCAGAAAGGGAGTTGTGCAGGGCAGCAGGCCGGCGAATCATCACTGCAGCGTGGCGCAGCGATAGCGGGTTTGACCGTCTTTTTCGTCTCCTTCGTGCCACCTGCCGATGAGAAACTGGTTAGCCGGGCAATTGAACTGGGAGTCGGTTTCTTCCACCTTGCTGCTCCAGTCGTGGGGCGTGACGGTCAGGTCTCTGCCGGCACTGGTTGCCGTTGCGCACTCGTATTTGGTATCACCATTCTCGTCTTCCTTGTGTTCGCGGCCGGTCATGATCGTATTGGCGGGGCAGACGTAATACTTTCCTTCCCAAATATCTTTGTCTATTCGGCCGGATTCACTCAAAGGCTCGGACCACACCTTGTCTTTTACGGTTACGACCGCACCGGACTGATTGGCCGTGGCGCATTCGTGTCGGGTTTTACCTTCCTCGTCACCGTGGTGTTGGCGTCCGGTCATGATGGTGTTTCCCGCGCAACTGAAATTGGATTCGTGTTCTTTCTGGTAGTCGGACCACGATCGATTGATGTCAGTCGCTATGGGCGGCAAGGCGGGCGTATTAACGGCAGCCGAGGCCACCAGTTTGATGCAGGACAGTTTGTCGCGAACCTCAGCACCCGTTTTTTCGTACTTGTCTTCCAGCATAAGGCCGGGGCCGATGATGGTGTTTTTGTTGTACGTCAGTAAATAAGTGATTTCGATGCCTGCGTTTGATCCGTTTCCGCCGACTGTCGTTGATTTTTTGGTGGTTTTCAGCTTGAGCCAGAAGTTACGGGTGTCCAGGTCCGGTTCATCTTCTTCATTGCGTTGGATCAGGGCAGTTGGTGAAGCAGTGCTGTCGCTGCACCAATAATCATCGCTGATAAAAATTTTCATTGCGGATGGGAGCTGGACGAACTCAATGGAACGTGTTCTGAATGTTTCAGGGCATTTTGAACCTAGCGACTTTAGTTCGTGCTGGTATGTTAAACCGCTGCCTTCGGCAGGGACGTCCAACGAGCAGGTGGCATTATCTTTATCGCGAAGAATTATCTGGGCGCTATTGGCAGGCGGCGATGTAGAGGCCATCGCTACACCGGGAAGCGTCAAACCAAACAGAATGGCGAAACCGTAAACGGAAAGTGGAGTGCCGATCATTTTTATATGTCCAATGTCAGGTAGGGGGTCGCAGGTTCAATAGAGCGTTGCGCACTGGTATTTAGTCATTCCTTTTTGATGTTCATCGCCCCAGTGGCCTCGGCCAGTCATCACCATGCCCGAAGGGCAAGTATATGAACTGTCCGTTTCAGTAAACTCAGCTGACCATACGCGGTTACCCACTTGCATGTCGTCGCCCCAGGCATCCTTGACTGTTCCGCAGTAATACCACGTCGGACCGCGTTCATCGTCCCAGTGGCCACGGCCGGTCATGACTCCGTTTCCAATGCACTGAAATTCATACTTTTCGTGTTCGTGAGCATATCGCTTTTCGTGTGTTCCACTTGTATTGACAGTTAACGGTCCATGCTGATCGAGGCTGGCACACTTATGTCGGGTGGGGTCTTGTTCATCACCGTCGTGTTCACGCCCAACCATGACTTTGTTGGCGTCGCAATTGATAGGGCCTTCGGATTCATTATCATCAGGGTAAGTAAATGTCTTGCTTTCTTTTTTTGATTTTGACCAACTGGCGTCTGGTTTTACAGTGGTGGCTGCTTTAGTTTCTGCACCGATCGCATGACTGCCGCTGAACAACAGGGCCATGGCAAGTACCACGGTTGAAAGCTGGCAGTTGTTAAGTGTCGATAGTGTGCGTATTGATAAATGATTCATGATGGTCTCCTCAGGTGAGCATCGCTGTGAAGCGAACAGGTTCGAGAGGAAGGTAAACATAAATGCTCATGTTGCCTACCTAGCAGAACTGCTAGGTCCGGTGCCGGTGAAAAGGAAAAGCCATACAGCATAGTCGCCTGTTTGACGATCACAACCTAGTAGTTCTGATAGTAGTCATCGCTGTGGAAGGGCGGTTATATAGCTCACGGTTTAACAGTGTCATGACAACTAACCGGGTTTATGGTTATGGCCATTTCGGTGTGAATTCAGCATTCAGCAAGAGCCCATTATGTCGAGAGAATCAGTAGGCGCATTCATTGTATGGCTGCAACAGAAGCCCCAGACCATGGGGTGGGATGCCATTCTGGCGTACGATCAACATAAAACCAATGTACTGTTGTTGCAGGAGTATTTTCAGCGATTTGACAATGGTCAGTATTTCGAGCCACTCGAGTTTCTTGTTGAATATTCATCGAGTCATTGGGAGTATTTATATGACTATGTTCTCGATGCGCCACGGTTGTCGTTCGAAACGGCGTCCATATCGGAATCCGAAGCGACCCTGACCATGAGAGTTGTCGGGGGGACGCAGCTCACCATCAGGCAGGATGCGGGAGAACGAGTCAAAACCGTATCGCGGGTGCGCTTGGCGGATGCGCTGAATGGTCCTTTGTTGCGCATGGGCATTCAGCTGGGGAAGTCGGCAGGTTCAATGGATGAAGTCGGCCGCGTGACGCTGGACCTTTCACAAGGGGCAAGATTGTATGTGACTGTCGGCGACAGCATGCATGAGGATCTGATCGCGGGTGAAAAGTTTCAGAAGCTATTCGATGCGTGGCCCGACGAAAAGAAAGTATTTGAATTGAACACCCTGGCGCGCGATCCGAGCGAGCGGCTCCAGCCCGACAGGTTTTATATCCGAACCCATGCGGCGCCGGGCGGGAACGACTTCGCGGCGTCCAATTTCGGGGAAGGCGAGGTGCTGTTGTTTGTGACAATGAAGCAAGGGGTTGACGGCACGCTTCCAGCGTCGGATGCCGGGATGCACTATTTGATCCCGCAGGGGAGTGCCGATGACTCTCTGTCGGCGACGATCCTGTTGGGCAACCATTTCTTGCTCGGAAAAATCGTCGCCGAAGGGTTTCACCTTATTAATCAAGGGCCGGTCGGGGTGACTGCAGAAGGTCTGGAAGGGGAGCATATCAAGTCATTGACGCCAAATGGAGGTACCTACACGGCGGTCGTGGCTCCTCAAACCGGCGTACCCGGTATCAATCGTTTGGAGTTGCCGTCCGGGTTCAACTTGCCGTTCACTGGAGAAAACTGCGAGTTCAGCGCGAAAATAAACAAGGACATACTGTCGTTACACTGGGAAGGGAAACAGGCGACGCGACTCACTGTCGTGCCCAATGGTAGTCAGGCGGTCAATGGTTCGGTGACAGTGAAATGGCGCTGGCAGCAAGACTTCAAGTTCACCACGGCGGCGGACGGCGAGTTATCGCTGACGCCGACGCCGGAAAATCTGAAACTATGCAAAGTGTCACCCGGCGACTTTATCGGCAAGGGGCCGGTCGAGCCACACCTTGGGCCGATCATAGCGCGCGTCGAGTCGTTACTCACGGCGCAGCTGCAGAGTGCTTTCGAGCTCTTCACCACGACCGTTCCGCAGATCAATGCCTTCCGGCTCAATGGTCTGTTATTCCGTACGCAGAACGCGGTTGTGCCGACGTCCGGATACTTTACCGGTGATCTGGCGCTGCTGGGCAAGCTTGCACCGAGCCTGAGCCATTTCGTGATTGACCCGATCGAGCCGGTCATAGGGTCCCAAGGAACGATTCAGTTCCAGACCCAACCTCCCGCTCCCGAGTTGGTCTGGAGTGTAGCGAACTTGCCAGACGAGACCGGAGACCCTGGCACTGTCGATAACGATGGATATTACGTTGCGCCGGTTGTCGCCAACATGACGGGTTACCAGAAGCGCGTGCTGGTGAAGGCTGTGGCGGAAAACGGCAACAGCAGCACGGCGTTGGTGAGTATTGTCCAGCGAGACATTGGCATCGATCCGCTGGTTTTCGTGGTGACCGCAAGAGATGAAGGAGAGGGTGCGGCAGGCCACCCAATGTCTGCCGCGGCCCTCGACGGGGTACCGCTGCGCTGGAGTCTGAAGGCGGGATCGACCGCAGAGCTCAGAGATGAACTTGAACCGACGCCGGGGATCAACAATCAAAAACGCTTCATACCACCTCTTTTCCAGGGCGATGTCCCCATTACGCTCGAAGAAATTGAGGTGTCCCGCGTATCCGGCGGTCGGGTACAAAAGTCGATCGCGGTCGTGGTACACCAATCCTCCAACTATTTTTTCAGAACAGAAACAGTCACCCAGTCGTTGCTGTTGAAGTTTTTATACTTGAACAAGGAAGGTAACGAAGTTCAGGTCCCGCTCCATCAAACCAAATTCACAAAACTGTATGGCGAGGGTTCGTTTTCGCATGACGGTCGTTATGACCCCCCCGCCAATCCAGCCTCGAGATTTGCGGTCTTGATGGCTGAGAGGGAGGATGATGAAGAGTGGAAGTTTGCCTATCTGATTGTGCCGTTACCGATCGTGAATGTGCAGGATCCAATACGACTGCAAAACGATGAAGATAAATAATTCTATATTAAAATTTGCCGCCTGATATCCGATGCCGGGCTCCTGATTAATTTCTGAAGCCCGTCTCTCATCTTTTTGATTATTCGACCCGCTGTGCGCAGGAGGTGTCGTCGCGCTTGTTATACACGAGGGCTAGTCCTCAGCGTATAGAAGTACACGCCACAAGTGCCAGGGGATATATAGGCCCCATGCTTTAAAAGTGAGGTTCAAGGGCTGTATATGTCCCATCGGCGCCGCCCAGAACCTATCAGTTCTGCTAGTAGGCAGTACTTCGAGTAAGGGGTAAAAAACACCCATGGTTTAACGGAGTTGATAAAAATGAAACCCTTGGATAAGCAAGTTTTCGCCGTGCTGGATACAGATTGGCCCGCGCCAGATATTCCCGGTCTGGTGAACGGCAATACGGTGGACCTGGAGGCGTTGGGCAGCGGCAACCTGGAAACTTTTATCAAATATGTCGGAATTGCCCTTGGTGATGCGATCTATCCAAACTGGCGCGGCTGTAGCGCAGGGGGGGATGTCCATGACATGGCCGACTCGCGGATCGATGTCACGGAGGACGGCGGATACACCGAAGAAACCGGCATGCCGGTGGATATTCCCAATGCACTGTTGGTGGCTGTGGATCAGGGTGTTGCTTTTTACTCATACCGTGTCTGGCCACAGGGCGATCCGGACAACGAGGGGCCTGAGTCCTCCAGGCGTTTTCTCTATGTCGGCCGGCGCCCAGACGCAAAAGCGGCGTTACCGGTCGTGCAGATCGAGGAGTCCCATGATCTGCACCTGGATCCGCTCACGCTCGGGCCGACAGTGACGGCGTTGATTGCACCGTATCAGGCGATGCGCGAGGGCGACAAGGTCACGTTCAAGTTTGAAGGGTACGAGGAAGGGGGCGATCACGATGATGATTGGGAAGCTACGAAAACCTTGGGCAAAAACGATATTGGACGACCGCTGATCGTTGATATTCCCCGTAGCCAGTTTGATTTTATCGAACGCGGTCATGCGCTGCTCAGCTACACCGTGAAGTATGCCGACCTCACAATCAGTGGGTCTTCCTCGGTGCAGAAGTTGCGAATCGTTGCGCCAGCCACGCCGCTGCAACCGCTCATTCATATCGAAAACCTGGTGGGCGACACCCTTGATCCGGTGCAATTCCCTGCCGGAATCACGCTGCAAGTGGCGCCTTATGAGGACGTCCGTATCGGCGATTGCGTATTACTGTATTGGTTGACCTCCGGCCTTGATACCTGCGTTTTTCAGGCCTTGTTGCTCGATCAATCCAATATCGAGAGCGGCGTCCTGTTGTTTTGGCTCCCTCCGGAGGTGCTGCAAAAAAGTATCGGGGAAGACGTCCGGGTGTTCTACCAGTATGCCCGGGAAGGGATGGCCCAGAGCTCGCAAGTGCTGAGCCTGAAGGTGCGTGAACCACTGGACCTGAAAGCGCCGTCGGTCGAGGGCGCAACCTCCGAGGGGATGTCTGGTGACAACAAAGCCTATTTAGCCGCCACGCTCACGACGCCAAACGGTGCATTCGTCACCCTTCCGTCGTCGCTTGTGATTGGCGCGGGTGATCGGGTGGAGGTGCGTTGGGAGGGGCATCCAGAGGGTGGTCGGCATATTGCTACCCGCCCATACGATGCCGCGAACCCTCGCCGCTTCCAGGTGCCGAGCAGCGCTATTGCCGCGAATATGGAAGCGAGCGAAAGCGGTGAAGCCAAGCGCTTTGCGGTGTTCTACCGGTTTACACCTTCCGGTGGTGTACATATGGATTCGGAGTCCTTACAGCTGCGGATTTTACCTTTGTCGCAAAGCAGCTATCCAACCGTTCAATGCAACCAGTTGAAGGGCAATAGACTTTCATTGGCAGATGTGCCTGAAACGGGGGCGGACCTTAAGCTTGATAAATGGCCATTTATTGCGTCGGGGTTGTTGCTGACGATTCGCGTCAGTGGTCTCGACAGTTCAAGCAGGCCGATCTTCGTTCTAGTGCGTGATAGAAGACCTGTCACTGCCCAAGAAGCCCTAAACGGAATCGCCCAGCAAAAGTTGTCGAAGAACTTCTTGCGTCAGTTGAAGTTGAATTCCAACTTCAATCTGACCGCAACGGTCAGCTTTGATGGGGGCGAGTCATTTGTCAGTTTTCCTGCGCTGGACGGTCTTCAGTTGATCGCGTGAGGGGAAAGTTTGTTGATGTAAAAAGGCGCAACCGGACCGTGTGTCGGCTGGGTCTATTGGTTCATTAATTTTCGAGGCGACAATCATGGCACAAGAAACGTTAGCGCAATTCATTACCTGGCTGGAAGAGAAGCCCCGAACCTTTGGGTGGGATGCCATTCTGGCCTATGATCAAAACAAGACAAATATGCTGTTGATACAAGAGTATATCCAGCGGTTTAGCAGCGAGTTTTATTTTGAGCGTATTACTTTTGATACAGAGTTCGGCGCAGGCACCAACTGGGAATATATTTATGACTATATTCTCGATGCGCCGCGACTGTCGTTCGAAACATCGTCCATATCCGCCTCTGAAGCAACCCTTACAATGCATATTGTGGGAGGGGTACAACTTTCCGTGAATAAGAGCGTGGGTGAAAGGATCAGGTGGGTTTCACGGGTGCGATTGGCGGATGCTGTGAATGGTCCTTTGTTGCGCATGAATATTCAGTTGCGAGATAAGCCAGGCACGGTGAATACCGTCGGCCGCGTGACGCTGGACCTTTCAAAAGGGACAAGGTTGTATGTGACTGTCGGCGACAGTATGGAGGAGGATCTGATTGCGGGTGAAAAGTTTCAGAAGCTATTCGATGCGTGGCCCGACGAAAAGAAAGTTTTTGAATTGAACACCCTGGCGAGTGATCC
Organism: Pseudomonas sp. F220; assembly: GCF_057813935.1. Lineage (NCBI taxonomy): Bacteria > Pseudomonadati > Pseudomonadota > Gammaproteobacteria > Pseudomonadales > Pseudomonadaceae > Pseudomonas > Pseudomonas sp. F220. Next base: position 4,822 of record NZ_JBVASJ010000068.1, on the reverse strand, counting down.
GAGCGAGCTGCTGCAACCCGATAAGTTTTACATCCGAACCCATCCGGCGCCGGGCGGGAACGACCTTGCGGCGCCCAATTTCGGGGAAGGCGAGGTGCTGTTGTTCGTGACGATGAAGGGAGGGGAAGACGGTACTATTCCAGCTTCGGATCCCGGGATGCATTATTTGATCCCACAGGGCAGTGCCAATGATCCGTTGTCGGCGACGATCCTGTTGGGCAACCATTTCCTGCTCGAGAAAATTGTCGCCCAAGGGTTTCACCTTGTTAATCAAGGGCCGGTCGGGGTGACTGCAGAAGGTCTGGATGGGGAACATATCAAGTCATTGACGCCAGAGGGAGGTGCCTACACGACCGTCGTGCCCTCTCAAACCGACGTACCCAATATCAGTCGTTTGGATTTGCCGTCGGGGTTCAACTTGCCGTTCACTGGAAACGACTGCGAGTTCAAGGCGGAAATAAAGCAGGACATACTGTCGTTACGCTGGGAAGGAAAACAGGCGACGCGACTCACTGTAGAGCCCAATGGTAACCAGGCGGTCAATGGTTCGGTGACGGTGAAATGGCGTTGGCAGCAAAGCTTCAAGTTCACCACGGCGGCAGACGGCGAATTGTCGCTGGCGCCGGTGCCGGCTTCGGACAATCTGAAAATAGGCAAAGTGTCCCCCGACGACTTTATCGGCAAGGGACCGGTCGAGCCGCACATTGGGCCGATTATCGAGCGTATCGAGTCGTTACTCACGGCACAGCTGCAGGCTTGCTTCGACCTCTTCACCACTACGGTTCCACAGATCAATGCCTTCCGGCTCAATGGTCTGTTATTCCGTACGCAGAACGCGGTTGTGCCGACGTCCGGACACTTTACCGGTGATCTGGCGCTGGTGGGTAAGCTTGCACCGAGTCTGACCCATTTCGTCATTGACCCGATCGAACCGTCCATTGGGCCGGATGGCGTCATTCCGTTTGGCACCCAGCCCTCAGCTACCGGGTTGGTCTGGAGTGTAGCGAATTTGCCGGGCGAGACGGGCAACCCTGGAACTATTGATAAAGCCAGTGGACGTTACGTCGCACCAAGCGATGCCAACATTACGGGTTACCAGAAGCGCGTGCTGGTGAAGGCTGTTGCGGGCAACGGCAACAGCAGCACGGCGTTGGTGAGTATTGTCAAACGAGACATTGGCATCGATCCGCTGGTTTTTGTGGTAACCGCAAGATCTGTGGGGGATCAAGTATCGGGCCACAAAATGTCCGCTGCCGTTCTGGATAAGGCAACGCTTAAGTGGGAGCTGGCTGCCGGGTCGACCGCGCAGCTCAGAGATGAACATGAACCGACGCCAGGGATCGAGAATCAAAAACGCTTCATACCACCTCTTTTTGATGGTACTGCCGATACACCGATTACGCTCGAAGAGATCGCGGTGTCCCGCCTATCTGGCGGTCTGGTACAAAAGTCGATCGCGGTCGTGGTTCATCAGACATCCACCTACTTCCTCAGAACTACGGCCAACGCCGATAACCGTTCACTGTCGGTGAGGTTGTGCTTTCTGGACAAGCGCGGGGAGGAGAAGGAGGTCCCGCTCAATGAAACCATTTTCACGAAGTTATACGGTGACGGCATGGTTTCGGAGGAAGGCCTTTATGTACTGCCGGACGCTCCAACCGACAGGTTCGCTGTGCTGATGGCCGAAAGACCGGACGACGATACGTGGAAGTATGGTTTTCTGATCGTGCCCAACCCCATCGTGGACGTACAGGAATTCACACGCCTGCTGAGCGGCGAGGAGACAGCGCCATGCCTTTGAATAATTCTGCACATTCAACAATGGCCGGTCATTCCAAAGCCGAACTATTGGAGAGACTCAAGCAGGGCAACATTACCCAGGGCTGGGGGGCGATCGTGGCCTTCGACCGCGCGCGGATCAACCAGATATTGCAAAAGCAGTACCTGGCCAACTTTAACGATTTGAGTTTTTTGGTGCCTTTCAACCGCAGCTTTTTTACCGATGCGAATGAACTCGAGGAAATCCAGCTGGATCAGATGATTCTGGGTGAGCCTCGCTTGTCGTTCGAGTCCGCTTCGCTGGGGGACTCCCAGGTGACCCTGACGATGAACATTGTCAGTGGTGGTTATACCTCAACCAGCCATGTGCCGGCACGCCCCCCCTTGGTGCGGGAGAGTTTCAATATCCGGGAAGACATGGGGTATCAGGTTCGAATGACGGTCGACCTGGCGGTGGTGCAGGGTGCGGTGGACGAACGAGGCAGGGTCTCGCTCGACGTGTCCACGGGCCGTGACATTTCTTGTGACCTGGGCTCCAGTGAGTATTCCCAGCGTCGCATCGGCGATGAAATCAAGCGCTATTTGGAGGGGCATCCAGCCTATCGCAAGGTCTTCGTGCTGGGGATGGTCGATTACAACGATTACAGCCCACTGGCACCCCGTTCATTCCAGCTACGCACACAAGCCGCCCCCGGCGGTGTGGATATTCAGTCAGCGAACTACGGTCAAGGCGCTCTGGTGGTTTTCATACAACTGACCTCCAACCCTGAGGAAGGGACGCTGCCCGTCAACGATCTCTCATTTCCATACTTGATCCCCAATGATCTGGAGAATGGACAGGCCAGGTACTCGGCAAGCGTGGTGGTGGAGAAGCGGCTCATCCCGTTTGCCGATGCGGATGAACTGAATGTGCTCAAACACCTGTTGTTTCTGGGGGGGTATACCTTTCCTGAGAGCGAGGATCGCTATACACCGCATGATTTGGTGGAGTTCGGCAATATTTCGCTGACGTCAGACGCAAAGATCGTGGAGCCAGGGGGGGTCGCGCTGAAAGGCGGCCAGGAGACCCGATTCAAGGTCGTCAGCGGTACGGGTGGTGCTCCAGCGCCGACCCGTTGGAGTGTCAGCAGCCTTGATAGCCCGCTGTCGGTCGGCTTCATGGCGGCAAACGGTACCTATAGGCCTCTGGCCCCGGCATTGATGGGGCGCAACCAGCAAGTATCAGTGGTGACCGCCCATTACGCCGACGGCCAAGGCGAGCAAAGCTACTCCGCGCGGGTGGTGGAGTACTACCAAAGCCTTGCGGTCGCTCCGCGTATTTGCACCTGGGGCGTCGGGATGGCACCTGTCAATCTGAAGGCTTCGAGCCTGGGAGACAACCCACTGGACTGGAAGCTGGTAGGCGATCCGCAGGGCGAGTTGACGGTCATTGATAGTCATAATGCAGTTTTCAGCCCTCTGCACCAGACAGGTCAACCCGTACGGATTCAGACCATCGAAGTGACAGACCGGGTCACGGGTGAGTCTACGCGGGCGGCGGTGATCATTATCGTGGCGCCGCAAAATCTCAGGATCCTGCCGTATCACGTGCCCACCGTCACTGCATCGAGCACGATCCAATTCAACGTGGCAAACCTGGATGACCCGAATAAGGCGAGTTGGGAGGTCTATGGCGAAGGCCGTATTTCGCAGAGCGGGGTGTTCACGCCGCCTTCCCGGAGCGAGACACCAGTGAGTGTCGTACTCGGTGAAACCAGCGATGACTCTTGGGGTTATGCCATCGTGCAGTTGATCGAGCGTCAACAAGATGCGCCGCGATGGAAAGAGTTGGAGGGGTTCGCAATCGAAGCCCTGGATGGGAACCAGTGCTACACCAACGGCATGCAGCAGATTCCGCTGCGGATCACAATCGACACCAAATCGGTCGACGTTGACGGGCATAGCGTCGACATTCCCTTGAGTGACGTCGAGCTGTCGACCTTGAAACTTGTCGATAGGGTTAGCGGGGCAGAGGTGCCTTTTATTGATGCGCACCAGGAAGGTATCGAGGGCAACGAGCTGCCTTGGGGAGTGAATGTGCTGCGCAACCGCTTCAAGCTCCATTCCTCGGGCGCCGTCAAGGAGTATGAGCCGGTCCCATCCCCAGTGTTCAAGAACAGCCGGGAACGGTATAGGGAGGTGTATGTGCAGTCTACCTATGAAGGCACCCGTGAATTTTATGCCCAGTTCCAGGCCGACGATAACACGGTGTGGAGTTCTATCAAGGAGAGCTGGCCAAACAGTACTATTCAATTGCGAGGGGTCGTACCACCAACGCCGAAGCGGAGTGTTGGGCCCGATGGGCACTATGATTTCACTCGACAGCGCGCTTTCAATGGGGTGGGCGAGGAATTGCCCGACGATCCATTCTCTTATTTGCTGGACTCCATCGACTATTGGCAATTTGGCTATCAACGTCAGGGACTATACCCCGTTGGAATGTCGACGCTGAAGGTTCTGGGTAACGCCACGACCTTGCAATATGAATCGGAACAGCTGGAAGAATTGTTCGGCAGCTATACCGGCTATGGTTTTTATCCAAAACCCTTCGGTCGAAACGATAACCCTCCCGCCGGGTTGGTTTTCGATGCTTATTTCAAGGCCCTATGTCTCGCCAAAGGATATAAGGGGCCCTCGTCTTCTTTTGTGGAGCAGTATCGACCCTCCCCGGGCCAGCTTATCGTTAGCTTGCATCGGGTCGCGGACATGCCCTTCTGGGATGACAGTATGGCGGCGGACCCCCTCATGCGTTTTCGCGAGCGGTTGGACGGGCCTGTACGGTTTGAGCTGCGTGACGAAGAAGGCAACCGCCACCGGTTCGATGTGAGTTTTGACATTCCGTCGAGCGAAGACAGCCGCAATAGGCTAGTTCTGAATTTTCAATAATGAGGATGATTGCTCCTGATGGGGGTGCTGAAAAGCGCCCTCGCGGGAATGTTCGCCTGCATGTTTCTATGACCCATTTGAGGGTGAAGACGCTATGACTGCTTCGACTGTTGTTCAT
>NZ_JBVASJ010000067.1:0-12399 GCF_057813935.1 Pseudomonas sp. F220 | reverse complement strand
CCGGTGTATTCGAGTTCGGAGAAGGTCTTCTGCACGCGCGTAACGCTCACGGAGAGGGTGGTTGGTTGAAGGTACTCAGTGTGCCAAGGGTGGGGACGGTTGGCTATTTTTGCAGCGTCTCCCTAGCCGCACATTTTATGTACATCAATAAGTGCATTGAAGTCCGTGCTTCGGACGTAGCCGTTTCCTGATAAATGATGCATTCGGCCCTGTAGCGGCTACTGTCTTGATCGATCGCAGTCGAGTATCACTGAGCAAATCCGGTAAACCGGATAGAAGGCATTTTGCTGGCCCCGGAGCCTGAAAATTATCGTCAAAATCACTTTGTTTTCAGTCGGTTAGGCAGAATGTAAATGCGCAATGTAATGATCGTGCTGATCTCGTTTGCCCTGGCGAGCGTTGCAGTCTGTGTCCAGGCCAAAGAGTTGATGTCGAATGATCGGTTTATGTGCAGCTGGGGGGCGGGGACCGCGGCAAGAGCCCAAGAGCTCAAGCTGTCGGGGGTTTCACTGTATGCCGCTCGCCAGAAGATACAGGCTTACAAGTTTAGCAAGGGGTGGATGCGCATGATGGCCATGGGCATTACCGAGCAAACCTACGACAGTAAATCGCGGTTCAAACCCGCTGCCGTCCGGGAGAGCTTTTATGAAGAGTGCGTCAGGTATAAGTTGGCGCGTAAATGACGATGTGGCATGGATGCATTGGCGCGGGTCGAATGGCCCACGCTACGGTTGTTATCAACGACCAGCGTCGGTGGTGTGATCAAGAATATTGAAAACATGCTCGCCGCCGAACAACCAGAAACTGCTTCAACTTAAGTCCCGTGATTCGGGGCTTTGCCGTAAGTATCCCTCTCAATCCAATTCAAAGATTTTAAGCATGAACCTACGCAAAATTGCAGTGGGGCTGTCGGCCCTTGTTTTGTTCTCGACGGGTGCAGCAGAAGCTCGCGACCTGCTGGATTTCATCAAGCTGCCCAGCCAGCATCAGGAGCAAGGGCACCGCTCTGGCTCAATCAGCCAGGGCGTGGCGATTGACCTTTATTCAAGCAAACAGAAACAGGCATCGTTTGATGGGTGTGCAGACCTGTTCCCGGCAGCCAGGCCGATCAACATGGCCAGTGTGCCGGCAACAATGAAGCCCTTGGCCCTGTGTTCCGACAACTTTGCGGTGCTGTACTCGCAAACCAGCAAGACTCCGTTGGTTGTGGTGGAGCGTCTGAATTCAGCCCAGCTGCAGGATGCCAAGGGTGAGGAGCGAACCAATCAGTTCTACCCGGACCCACGCATTCCCAAGAGCGGGCGGGCAGAGTTGAGCGACTACCGTGGCCAACACCCTGCGGTGGATCGTGGCCATCAGTCCCCGGCAGCAGATGCACCGAATCCGAATGCAATGGCCCAATCCTTTGCGCTTTCAAACATGGTTCCGCAAGACCCAACCAATAACCGAAAGATCTGGAGCAAGGTCGAGTCTGATGTCAGAAAGTTCGCGAAGCGAGCCGATGGCAATGTCTTTGTTTTTACCGGCCCGCTCTTTGACGCTGGCCATACCACCATTGGCGACAACAAGGTCTGGGTACCTACCCGCCTGTTCAAGCTGGTCTACGACGCTTCGTCCAAGCGTGCCTGGGCCTATGTGCTTCCCAACGCGGAAACCCGTATTGAGAAGCCCGTGGACTATGAGACTTTCGTGAAGATCACGGGACTCAATCTGCTGGAAAATCTACCGGTCTCGGGTTCGGTGGTTCGCTCTTGATCTTCGAGAGTCCACTTCCCTAACGGGAGTGTTGAATCCCCATGGTCATATCAAGCCCGGCACAGTCCGGGTTTTTTACGGGTGCTGGTGCTTCGCGGGTGAGTTTGGCATTCCGATTCACTCCTCGCCCAGCCTGCCAGCCTCGATGAGGCCACGAGTGCCGCGCGCGCTTCTGTCGACCATTGCGATGATCGTTTCGAAGCGTTCGTCCTGCGCCTGCTTGGGGGTGACTTCTCCGGTTGCGGCGGCATGGGACCGGGCCTCAGCCGCACCGAGCATCGCCCGAAGACCCGCGGGCGCGACCTTATGTGTGATGAATTTCCCGATCCTTGGTTTCCGGCAGGAAGAACGTGCCAAGAATGGCCGTCATCACGGCGATGACGATGGGGTACCACAGCCCGTAGTAGATATCACCCGTTGCCGCGACCATGGCGAACGCCACCGTGGGCAGAAAACCGCCGAACCAGCCATTGCCGATGTGGTAAGGCAGCGACATCGAGGTGTAGCGGATGCGCGCCGGGAAGAGTTCCACCAGCCAGGCGGCGATCGGGCCGTAGACCATGGTCACGTAGATCACCAGGATGGTCAGGAGCAGCACCACCACTGGGTAGTTGGTCTTGGCCGGGTCGGCCTTCTCGGGGTAGCCGGCGTCCTTGAGGGCGGTACCGAGGGTGGCGGTGAAGGCGTCGTTACGGGCCTTGAAGTCGGCGGCCGGCATGCCGGTGCCCTCGAAGCTCTGGATCACCTTGTCGCCGATGCGAACCTGCGCGATCGCACCTGGCTCGGCCTTCTCGTTGATGTAGGGGATGGCCTTCTTCGCCAGCACGGTCTTGGCGAGGTCGCAGGAGCTGGTGAATTTGGCCTTGCCCACCGGGTCGAACTGGAACGAGCACTGGCCGGGTTCGGCGACCACTGTGACCGGGTTCTTCTCCTGCGCGATGAACACGTCGGGGTTTCCGTATTGGGTCAACGCATGGAAGATCGGGAAGTAAGTCAGCGCCGCGAGGATGCAGCCCGCCATGATGATTCCCTTGCGGCCGATTCGGTCGGACAGGCTGCCGAATATGACGAAGAACGGCGTGCCGATCAGCAGGGAGCCGGCAATCAGCAAGTTGGCGGTCTGCGGGTCGATCTTCAGCGTCTGTAGCAGGAAGAACAGCGCATAGAACTGCCCGGTGTACCAGACGACGGCCTGGCCGGCAGTGCCGCCGAGCAGGGCCATGATCACTATCTTGAGGTTGTCCCAGCGGGCGAAGGATTCGGTCAGCGGCGCCTTGGAGGACTTTCCTTCGGCCTTCATCTTCATGAACACCGGTGACTCGCTGAGTTGCAGGCGGATGTACACCGAGACGATCAGCAGCAGGATCGACAGCAGGAAGGGAATCCGCCAGCCCCAGGCCTCGAAGGCTTCGGTACCGAGGACAGTGCGACAGGCGAGGATCACCAGCAGCGAAAGGAACAGGCCGAGGGTCGCGGTGGTCTGGATCCACGAGGTGAAGTAGCCGCGCTTACCTTTAGGTGCATGTTCGGCCACGTAGGTCGCCGCGCCGCCGTACTCGCCGCCCAGGGCCAGGCCTTGCAGCAGGCGCAGGGTGATCAGGATGATCGGTGCCGCCACGCCGATGGTCGCGTAGCCGGGCAGAAAGCCCACCACGGCGGTGGAGGTACCCATGATCACAATGGTGATAAGGAAGGTGTGTTTGCGCCCGATCATGTCACCCAGTCGGCCGAACACGATGGCGCCGAAGGGGCGCACCGCGAAGCCTGCGGCGAACGCGAGCAGCGCGAAGATGAAGGACGTTGTCTCATTGACGCCGGCGAAGAAGTGCTTGGCGATGATCGCGGCGAGGGAGCCGTAAAGGTAGAAGTCGTACCACTCGAATACAGTGCCCAGGGACGAGGCGAAAATGACCTTGCGCTCCTCCTTGGTGATCCCGTGGTGGGGCGCGCTGCCCGTGGTTGTACTGTCGATTACGGCCATGAGTCTTCTCCGTCTTGCTCTTGTAGTAGGCCGGAGCACCTCACCACCATTGCCGCACCCAGGCCCTAGGGCTGATGTCATCAGATTACGAAGCATGGAAACAGGCTGACGGCCTCCCTTGAAGCATAATCACCTTCTCGCAGATATCCACTCGCCATCCCGCTCAAACCCAGGCTGACCAGAGCCTTAAGCCGTAAGGAATGACAGAGTAGCTGTGTATACACCGTGCTTTGAAAGGCTGTTAAGCCCCTCAATCGTATGCTCAAGGAATAAAACGGTAACCCACACCGGTTTCTGTGACGAGGTGTCGTGGCTGGGAAGGATCTACTTCGATTTTTTTACGCAGCCCTCCCATGAACACTCGAAGGTAAGGCGTATCGGTGGTGTGCGAGGGGCCCCATACGGCCTTGAGTAGCTGCAGGTGGGTCAAGACACGGTCCGGATGCGAGCAAAGATGAACCAGCAGGCGGTATTCCAGTGGCGTCAAATGCAAAGGAGCACCGGATCGCTCCACGACGCGTCGATCCAGATCAATCCGGACATCGCCGAAGGCCAGGACCGCGTGGTTCTCGGCATCCTTTACGCGCCGGCGTAAAAGGGCGCGAACCCGGGCGAGCAGTTCTCCGGTGCCGAAGGGTTTCACCAGGTAGTCGTCGGCTCCTGTGTCCAGTGCGAGGATCTTGGCGGATTCCGCGCCACGGGCAGACAACACAATGATTGGCACCTGCGACCAGGTCCGCAGGTCGCGGATCAGGTCAACACCGTCGCCGTCGGGAAGCCCGAGGTCGAGCACGATCAGGTCTGGACGGCGCGTTCCCGCGTCGATGAGGCCGCGTTGAAACGTATCGGCTTCATGAACTTCCAGGCCATCGGCTTGCAGGGCCATCCGTACAAAACGACGGATTTCCTTTTCGTCCTCAATCAGCAGGACACGCAGCACCGGTTCGCTCATGATGGTTCCTCGTCAGTTTCCTGTGCGAAGGGGTCGATGACCGGAGGCTCTTCACGGGGCAGACGCAGCGTGAAGCACGCACCACCTTCCGGGCGGGTGACGCCCAGCATGGTTCCTCCATGAGCCTGGGCAATGGCTCGGCATATGGCCAGGCCCAGTCCGACGCCTGGAATCGAGCTTTCCTTTTTACCGCGTACGAACTTGCTGAAGATCGCTTCCTCGTGACCGTGAGGCAATCCAGGACCTTCATCGGCGACCCACAACTCGATGCTCTCAGGTGTAGCGCTGGCCCCAAGTTTGATCGGCGTGTCGGGCGGCGTGTATTTGACGGCATTTTCGATCAGGTTGATGAGGATGCGCTCAATCAGCACGGCATCGATACGAACCGGTGGTACGTCATCATCCAGTGCAACCTGCACGGGGCGATTTCCCAGGATCGGCTGGATGGCTCTTAACGCGCTGCCCACCACATCTTCTATCGGCTGCCACTGACGGTTCAATACCACCTTGCCGGATTCCAGGCGGGCCATGTCCAGCAGGTTGTTGACCAACGTATTCATGCGCAGCGCGGACTCGCCCACGGCCGTGGCGATCTCGGCGGCATCGCCTGTCAGCGGCGGTTTTGTCAGTTTGAGTGCCTCGGCGAGCCCCACCAATACCGACAGTGGCGTTCGCAGGTCATGGGAGATGGCCGAGAGCAGTGAGTTGCGCAACCGCTCGGACTCCATCTGAACCGTCGTGTCCTGGGCCACATTGACGTAGTGAATCCTTTCGAGCGAGATAGCCAGCAATGACGCACAGGTGTCGAGCAGGCGTCGCTGTTCCGGCACCACCAACCGGGTCGTGTCTCGCGGCTGTACGGCCAATACACCGCGCGCCCGCATCGGGGCTGACAAGGGCAGGTAGAGCGTGGGGCTCGAAGGCAGGGTGTCGGTGCCGTATCCGGCCGGTTCGACTTTATCGAAAGACCACTGGGCAATGGCAGCGTCGACTTGTGGTGCATCCCCCGTGACCATCGGGGCCTGAAGTTTGTTGTTGTCGTCGGCCACCAACAGTGCCGACCTTGCGCCAAACTCGGCGGACAGGAAGCGTGCGCCGATTTCGGCGACCTGCTCGGTCATCAGCGCGGCGGACAACAGGCGCGACATTTCGTACAGCGCCCGCATGCGGTCTTCGCGCCGTTGTGCCACCCGCGCCTGGTAGGTCAGGCCTGCGGTCATTTGCCCGATCACCAGGGCGACAACGAGCATGACGCTGAAGGTCACCAGGTACTGGGCATCGGAAAAGGCGAACGAAAAACGCGGCAACACAAAAAAAAAGTCGAATGCACCTACCGACACAAAGGACGCCAGAACCGCCGGGCCGCGCCCAAAGCGAACGGCGACGGCGACGACGGCCAGCAGGAAAATCATGACGATGTTGGCCTGTTCCAGCACCTGGTACAGGGGCAGGGCCACCAGGGTCGTCACCGCGCAGAGCACCACGCTCCAGATATAGGGCCGCCATATGAACGGGCTTTCGCTTGCTTTGGACGTGCTCTCGGTTTGCGGGCGGCGGCTGGCCGGAAGCGAGACTTGAATCACGTCAAGATCGGCACCCAGCACACCAATCCGATCTGCAAGCACCTTGCGCCAGAGGCGGTGACGCGGACGTTCGTCACGGCCCAGCACGACTTTGGAAAGGTTGTACTGCCGTGCGTACTTGACCAGCGTCTCGGCAATGTCCTGGCCGGCCAGGGTCGAGATCTGCGCGCCCATGTCCTGGGCCAGTTTCAAGGTCGCCAGAACGCGACGGCGCTTTGCCTCGGGCAAGCGCTGCAAGGCTGGGGTTTCGACATACACGGCGTGCCACGGCACGTTGAGCTGAGCGGCCAGGCGCGCAGTCGAACGCACGGTTTTTTCTGCCTGCTCAAAGGGGCCGACGCAGGCGAGCAGAGACTCGCGGGTTCCCCAGACCGGTTTTACCGCGCTGCTTTGGCGGTACTGCAACATCTCGCTGTCGACGCGATCGGCCGTTCGGCGCAGTGCCAATTCGCGCAGGGCGATCAGATTGCCTTTGCGGAAGAAGTTCTGCACCGCCCGCTCGGCCTGCTGCGCCAGATAGACTTTGCCTTCTTTCAAACGTTGCAACAGGTCGTCCGGCGGCAAGTCGACAATGACCACCTCGTCGGCCGTGTCGAAGACATGGTCGGGCACGGTCTCCCAGACCCGAATACCGGTGATGCCGCCGACAATGTCGTTCAGGCTTTCGAGGTGCTGAACATTCATCGTTGACCAGACATCGATACCGGTGCTGAGCAATTCCTCCACGTCCTGCCAGCGCTTGGGATGCCGGGAGCCGATGGCATTGGAGTGAGCCAGTTCGTCGATCAGAATCAAGTCCGGTTTGCGCGCGAGTGCGGCGTCCAGATCGAACTCGGTCAGTGTGCGGTTCTTGTCGACGATTTGCTTGAGGGGGAGTTGATCGAGACCCGATATCAAGGCCTGAGTCTCGGCACGGCCGTGGGTCTCGATCACGCCGATCAATACATCGATATTCTGCTGTTTCGCAGTCTGTGCGGCAGCCAGCATTGCGTAGGTCTTGCCGACACCGGCACTGGCCCCGAAAAAAATTTTCAGCCGGCCGCGTTTGGCTTGCGCCTCTTCTTCGCGGATCTGTGCCAGCAGCTGGTCCGGGTCGGGACGTTGTTCGGCCATCAAGCCCACCGTGTGTGAGTTGGCGCTCAATGCGCAGCGTCGAGTGCCAGGTTCAGCGCCAGTACGTTGACCCGAGGCTCGCCCAGAAACCCGAGCAGCATGCTTTCAGAGTGCTCGGCAATCAGCTCGCGGACCCGTTCGAGGGGCAGGTTGCGCACCCGCGAGACTCGGCCCGCCTGGTACAGGGCGGCAGCGATACTGATATGAGGATCAAGGCCACTGGCCGAACTGTAGACCAGGTCGGCGGGTACCGTGGCGGTGTTTCCCGGATCGGCGGCGCGCAAGGCCTCGATGCGTCCCTTGACCGCGTCGGCCAGCGCCGGGTTCAGCGGCCCCAGGTTCGACCCTCCCGAGGCCAGCGGGTTGTAGGCCATGGGGCTGGTTGCAGACGGACGACTCCAGAAATACCTGGGATCACTGAACCCCTGACCGATCAACAGGGAACCCACGGTTTTGCCGTCTCTTTCGATCAGGCTGCCCGCCGCCTGATAGGGGAAGACCAGCCTGGCGATCCCGGTGGTGAGCAGGGGATAGGCCAGGCCAGTAATCAGCGAGAGTGCAATCAACAGGGTCAATGCGGGACGCAGCAGAGATAACATGACAGTGCTCCCTCAAGTCAGACCGACAGCGGCTAGCGCCATGTCGATCACTTTTATGCCGATAAATGGAACGATCACGCCGCCCAGCCCGTAGATCAACAGATTGCGACGTAGCAGCATGGCCGCGCCGACCGGGCGGTACTTCACGCCTTTGAGCGCCAAGGGAATCAGGAAAATGATAATCAGCGCATTGAAAATCACCGCCGACAGCACCGCTGAGTTCGGGCTCGTGAGGCCCATGATGTTGAGTGCCGCGAGCTGCGGATACGTGCTGACGAAGGCCGCTGGTACGATCGCGAAATACTTGGCGATGTCGTTGGCAATCGAGAAGGTGGTCAGCGAACCACGGGTCATCAGCATCTGTTTGCCCGTCTCCACAACCTCAATCAGCTTGGTCGGGTTGCTGTCCAGGTCCACCATGTTGCCGGCTTCCTTGGCAGCCTGCGTCCCCGAGTTCATCGCCACGGCGACGTCTGCCTGAGCCAGCGCCGGAGCGTCGTTGGTGCCGTCACCGGTCATGGCCACCAGCCTACCTTCGGCCTGGTAACTGCGGATCAGCTGCAACTTGTCTTCGGGTGTCGCTTCAGCCAGAAAGTCGTCGACACCGGCCTCGGCGGCGATGGCGGCGGCGGTGACCCGGTTATCGCCGGTCACCATCACCGTCTTGATCCCCATGCGGCGCAACTCGACGAAGCGCTCCTTGATACCGCCCTTGACGATGTCCTTGAGTTCGATGACGCCCAGCACCCTGGCCCCATCGGCGACCACCAGCGGCGTACTGCCTCGGCGCGCCACTTCCTCGATGGTGTTCTGCACTGTTTCCGGAAAGCTGCCGCCCAGACTTTGGACATGCTTGAGGATCGCCTCACCGGCGCCCTTGCGCAGTTGCCGGTCGCCCATATTGACGCCGCTCATGCGCGTCTGCGCCGAAAAGTGCACGAAGTGGGCATGGAGCGCAGTGATATCGCGTTCGCGCAAATTGAATCGCTGTTTGGCCAATACGACGATACTGCGTCCCTCGGGGGTTTCGTCGGCCAGGGAGGCCAGTTGCGCCACATCCGCCAGTTCCGCCTCCTTGATGCCTGGAGCCGGTAAAAAAGTGGAGGCGTGACGGTTACCGAGCGTGATGGTCCCGGTCTTGTCGAGCAGCAGAACATCCACATCACCAGCCGCTTCCACGGCTCGGCCGGAAGTAGCGATTACGTTGGCTTCCATCATGCGGCTCATGCCCGCCACACCGACTGCCGACAGCAGCCCGGCAATGGTCGTAGGAATGAGGCATACCAGTAGTGAGATGAGGACGGTAATTGAGACCGGCGATCCGGACTTCGCCACCGCGACCCCAAACAGGGAAAAGGGCAGGAGCGTCACCGTGACGCCCAGGAACACGATCGTCAGCGCGACCAGCAGGATCGACAGTGCGATTTCATTCGGCGTTTTTTGTCTTTTGGCGTTCTCGACCATCGCGATCATGCGGTCGACGAAGGTTTCGCCAGGGTTGGTGGTCACGCGGATGACGATCCAGTCCGACAGGACGCGTGTGCCGCCGGTCACGGCAGAGAAATCGCCGCCACACTCGCGGATCACCGGGGCTGATTCGCCCGTAATGGCGGACTCATCCACCGAGGCAGCGCCTTCGATCACCTCGCCATCGGCGGGTATCACCGAGTCTGCGAGGTCACCGGCTTCAACCACCACCACGTCGCCTTTGCACAAGTCGCTCGACTGAGCCAGTTGCCACTCGGCGCCGTAGTGAGGCTCGCGCAGTTTCTTGGCCCAGGTTTGCTTTTTCAGGTCCCGCAGGGAGGCCGCCTGGGCCTTGCTGCGGCCTTCAGCCAGCGCTTCGGCAAAGTTGGCGAAGAGCACGGTGAACCAAAGCCACAAGGCAATCGAGAGGATAAACCCGGTGCTGGCCTCGCCCTTGCCGCTGAGGGCTTGTACCCACAGGCCGGTGGTGATGATCGCGCCGATGTAAACGACGAACATCACTGGATTGCGCCACTGGATTCTGGGGCTGAGTTTGCGCATCGACTCGACCATGGCAGGTCTTATCAGTTTCGGGTCGAACAAGGAGAACGTTTTACGTGTCATGTGCCTGATCTCACTTGAACAGCATGAGGTGTTCGACGACGGGGCCCAGTGCGAGCGCCGGAACATAGTTCAGCAAACCGACCAGCAACACCGTGCCGATCAACAGCACAACGAATAGCATCCCGTGGGTGGGCATCGTGCCGCCGGTCACCGCCAGGCGTTTCTTGGCCGCAAGGCTACCGGCGACCGCGAGCACCGGTACGATCACGCCGAACCGGCCAAACCAGCTGACGATCGCCAGCATGGTGTTGTAGAAGGGGGTGTTGGCCGACAGACCGGCGAAGGCGCTGCCGTTGTTGTTGGCCGCCGAGGTGAAGGCGTAGAGAATTTCCGAAAAACCATGGGCGCCGGGGTTGGCGATTCCCAGCCTGCCGGCCTCGGCCATGACGGCGATGGCAGTCCCGAACAGCACCAGCAGCGGCGTCACCAGGATGGCAATGGCGACCATCTTCATCTCGTAGGCTTCGATCTTCTTGCCCAGATATTCAGGGGTACGGCCGATCATCAGCCCGGCGATAAACACCGCAAGGATGGCGAACACCAACATGCCGTACAGGCCGGAGCCGGTGCCGCCGAACACCACTTCACCCAGTTGCATCAGCACCAGCGGTACTGCGCCGCCCAGTGGGGTAAACGAGTCGTGCATCGCGTTGACCGCACCGCATGAAGCTGCTGTCGTCACGGCCGCGAACAGACTTGATGCGCTGATGCCGAAGCGCAATTCCTTGCCCTCCATGTTTCCCGCCGCCGTATCGATGCCCAGCGCTGAAAAATGCGGATTACCCAGTTGTTCGTAATGGGTGACGGCAACCACCGCGATCACGAAGATGATCGTCATCGTCGCCAGCAGCGCCCAGCCTTGTCGTATGTCGCCAACGACGTGGCCGAACACGAAACACAGCGCGGTCGGGATCAGGAAGATCGCGATCAACTGAAAGAAGTTCGTGAGCGCTGTCGGGTTCTCGTAGGGGTGTGCCGAGTTGGCATTGAAGAAACCACCACCATTGGTGCCGAGCATCTTGATTGCTTCTTGCGAGGCCACCGGTCCCATCGCGATGGTTTGCTTGTCGGTGCTACTGGCCACGGTCACCGGATTGCCCTGGGCATCAAGGGTCGGCAGGCCGGCGGCATTGAGCACCGGGGCCTGGTACTGCATGACCTCCAGCGTCGTGACTTCTTTATAGGGGGCAAGATTCTGGATCGCACCTTGGCTGACAAAGAACAGCGCAAAGATCAGCGACAGCGGCAGCAGGACCCACAGGGTTACGCGGGTGAGGTCCGTCCAGGCGTTGCCGATGCTGTCCACGCTGTGGCGTGCGAACCCTCGGATCAGCGCAATCGCCACCACAATGCCGGTGGCGGCAGACAGAAAATTCTGCACCGTCAACGCGAGCATCTGGGTCAGGTAACTCATCGTCGACTCACCGCTGTAGCCTTGCCAGTCGGTGTTGGTGACAAAACTGGCGGCGGTATTGAACGACGAGTCGGGCGTGATGGCAGCAAACCCTTGCGGGTTCAACGGCAGGAAACCTTGCAACCGTTGCAAGGCATACACCGCCAACAACCCCAACGCGTTAAACAGGATCAGCGCGACGGCGTACTGAAGCCAGCCCATCTGCGCTTCAGGCTTGACACCGGCCAGGCGATACAGCGGCGACTCGATGCGTGAACCGAAGGCAAATCGGCCCTCCATCACGGTGGTCAGCCAGCGCCCAAGGGGCCAGGCCAGAATGCCCAACGCCAGCAGAAAGGCCCCAAGCAGGACCCACGCTTGAATAGTCACAGGAAGTCCTCCGGAAACAGCAACGCGGCGACCAGATAAACCAGCAAGCCGGCCGCTATCAGGCTGCCGAAAAGATAGAAACCGGTCATGACCGTCTCCTGTTAAGCGCCGCACAGCCGCGCGCCATGCCGACCAGGCTGATGAAAAACAGTGCACCGAGTACCAAAAAAATGAAGTCCATGGCATTTCCTCCAGCAATGAGGAAAGCCTAGTTTCCGCTCCAGTAAGTTGTTGAAAGGATTGAGTACAAAAAAATAAAGATCTTATAAAGAGGCCATTCAGTTAGTGCGACAAGACCGAATGCAGGCCATCGGATCTATTGCGCCAGCGAATTTTTCGTGTCATTTGCTTGGCTGTAGAAGGCCCACGCAGCTCACTGACCCACTACATCCGTAGCAACTAGGTGCGCACTAGCGTCCTGTCTCTTAAATAAGTTTCTAGCCTGAGCTATGCTTCTGTGGTCAGTCAGTACTTGGAGTGATCACATGAACTCTCAGGACATCGTGCTCAGTGAAGACGAACAAATTGAACTGAGTCGACGC
>NZ_JBVASJ010000066.1:0-13223 GCF_057813935.1 Pseudomonas sp. F220 | reverse complement strand
GCTGACAACGCAGCCCACTGGGTGAAAGCGTGATCGTCGCCACTGGGACCGAGAGCGGCTTGATTAACACCTATCCCAATACCGAGTGCGCAACTCATTGCGCATAGTCGCGAGAGGTTATCGGTGTAGGCCACCTGCTGAGCTGGTCCAGCATGGTTGTGATGGAGGTCGGCGCTAATCGGTAGGCCTTGCCAGGTTTTGGGAGCCTTCGGTCGATCGGCGCGTAAGCGGTGTGAGCTTGGATTCAATTCAATTTTGCGTATGCCAAGTGTTAACTTGCCGGGTCGGCAGGAATCGGTTTTTGAGCGAACTCTTGAATCAGAGTGATCGCACGCTGCGCTATTGGAGATAGGGTTTTGCCGGCCACCTGAACGATCGCGTAGTTGAGATAGAATGTTTCCTGCGGTAATTCTGGGGTGAGCTGGTATTTCAAATCAACGATCACTCCCTTTTTTAGATCGTCAGCCAACCAGTCATTCCATGTGAATAAAAGGTAATTGCTTTTCAACGTTGCATGGCGCAGCAGGTTGAAGTCATTGCAATTCAAGCCAATGGGCAGTGCCGTGTTCTCGGCAAGGTTTAACAGATGGCGTATATGGTTCTCGGTTGTCTCGGTAAGGTTGATAAACGCCCAGGGGTAATTGAGTAATAGAGTCGAGGTGATTGGTTCTTTGTTGTGTACGAGTGGATGGTCAGCGCTACAGAAAATCGATGCAGGTCTGGGGGTTAAGGGCGTAATTGCGAACCTGATGTCATTAGCCCATATATCCGCATTGGCGATAAAAAATTCGAGGTCGCCGTCTACCAAAAGTTGGCATAGGTGTTGCCCATGATTGACCACGATGTCGAGCCTTGCAGCGGGACTGCGCGACCGTAGAGTGTTCATTACATCGTGAAGAACCCCACTTGAGACCATAAGGCTGGCCCCAAACTTCAGCTCGCCACCTTCTGCGGTGGCTAGGTCGTCTGCCTCAACAGTTAGATGGTCGGCCATATCGAGCAGTGCGCGTGCGCGAACCAGTAGTTGTCTGCCAGCCGCGGTGAGCTGCACAGAACGGGTTGTGCGATCAAATAAGCGTAAATTCAAATCCCTTTCTAGCGCTTGAATACTGCGACTGAAAGCAGTCTGAGAGAGCCTAGCTAGAGTTGCTGCACGTGAAAAACTGAGCTCGTCAGCCAGTATGACCAGGTGCCGAATTCGCTTTAAATCAATTAAGTCGTCCAATGCATTAATCCCTGCTCCAATATGCATTGGACGATTGTACATCCTTTGTGGATACTCTGCCGCCCCACAAAGGGGTGTGCAGCTGTTCGGTGTGATTGAGTGTTCTGTTGCGTAGATAGCATCTGGAGGAATTATGGCTTCAAGTTTTCAAAACGAGGTGCCCAAGGCGCGAGTCAATATCAAACTTGATTTGCATACCGGCGGTGCCCAGAAAAAAATCGAATTACCGTTGAAGTTGATGGTGATGGGAGATTACAGCAACGGCGAAGAGCAGCGGCCGTTGTCTGAAAGAGGCAAGGTGAGCATTAACAAAAACAACTTCGACAGTGTATTGGCCGAGTTTTCTCCGGCTCTGAAATTGGCCGTGGAAAATACCTTGGTCGATGACGGTGCCGACACGGCGGTCGCGTTGAGCTTTCAGAGCATGAAGGACTTCGAGCCGGAGCAGGTAGCGCGACAAATCCCGCAACTGCGGGCCTTGTTGGCCATGCGCAATTTGCTACGCGATCTCAAATCCAACCTGCTGGACAACGCGACCTTTCGCCAAGAGTTGGAACGCATCCTCAAAGATGATGCGCTGAGTAACGAGTTGCGAAATGAATTAGCCGCTTTGGCGCCCCAAGAAGATCGTTAATTACCGCTGGTTTGGTAAAAGGAATTTTGCATCATGTCCGTAGAGCAATCCGCCGCACCCTCCCAGGGTGCTTCAGTGTTGGCTGAAGATAGTCACAGTGTCTATAGCGCTTTATTCGCCAAGATTAACCTCAGCCCAGTTAATGCGTTGGGGGGAGTTGAGGCTTTTCAGGACGCCGAAGCACTGTCCGAAGTGTCTGCTGATGAGCGCGTTACTGCGGCCGTGAGTGTGTTCTTGAGCCTGTTGAAACAATCGTCACAGAAAGTCGAGCGGTTGGACAAAACACTGCTGGATGAACACATTGCGTCATTGGATGAGCAAATCAGCCGTCAACTTGATGCGGTCATGCATCATTCCGATTTTCAGCGTGTGGAGTCCACCTGGCGTGGTGTGAAGTCGTTGATTGATCAAACCGATTTTCGCCAGAACGTTCGTATTGAGCTGTTGGATATTAGTAAAGAGCACTTGGTGCAAGATTTCGAAGATGCACCGGAAATCGCTCAAAGTGGTCTGTATCTGCACACCTATACCCAAGAGTACGACACCCCGGGCGGCGAGCCGATTGCAGCGGCTATTTCTAACTACGAGTTTGACCGCAGTCCGCAAGATATTGCCCTGCTGCGCAATCTTTCAAAAGTAGCGGCGGCGGCCCATATGCCATTCATTGGTGCTGTTGGTCCGGCGTTTTTTGGCAAGGAGTCGATGGAAGAAGTCGCCGCCATCAAAGATATTGGCAACTACTTTGACCGTGCCGAATACATTAAATGGAAGGCGTTCCGCGACAGCGACGATTCCCGTTACATCGGCTTGCTGATGCCACGTGTGTTAGGGCGCCTGCCTTATGGCCCAGACACCATTCCGGTGCGCAGCTTTAATTACGTTGAAAACGTCAAAGGCCCAGATCACGACAAATACCTGTGGACCAATGCCTCGTTCGCCTTCGCTGCCAACATGGTCAAGAGCTTCATCGCCAACGGTTGGTGCGTACAGATTCGTGGGCCGCAGTCGGGCGGTGCGGTGACCGATCTGCCTATTCACCTGTACGACCTGGGCACAGGCAATCAGGTGAAAATTCCTTCCGAGGTGATGATTCCAGAGACCCGGGAATTTGAATTCGCCAATCTCGGCTTCATTCCGTTGTCGTACTACAAAAACCGCGACTACGCGTGTTTCTTTTCGGCCAACTCGGCCCAAAAGCCGGCGCTGTATGACACGGCCGATGCCACCGCCAACAGTCGAGTCAATTCGCGTCTGCCATACATCTTTTTGCTGTCGCGAATTGCCCATTACTTGAAGCTCATCCAGCGCGAAAACATCGGGACGACCAAGGACCGCCGTGTGCTGGAGCTGGAGTTGAACCGGTGGGTGGGTGGCCTGGTTACCGAAATGACCGATCCGGGCGACAACCTGCAAGCCTCCCACCCCCTGCGCGAGGCGAAGGTCACGGTAGAAGACATCGAGGACAACCCCGGCTTCTTCCGCGTCAAGCTGTACGCCGTGCCGCACTTTCAGGTTGAAGGTATGGACATCAACTTGTCGCTGGTTTCGCAGATGCCTAAAGCAAAAGCCTAAGCCACTTCGCAGGGAAATGATGTCATGAAGATCGACCGCCCCCTGTGGGCTGCGGGGGCATTGCTGTCTCCGCAACAATTCCAGCAGCAAGCGCGCTGGGAGGCCTGGGCTAACGAAAGTCTGGCCCACCTGTCTCTGGTACACCCCTGGGGTGTCCTGGGGGTGGCGTTCGACCTGGAAGCCCTGCGTTTGGGTAAGCTCAAGGCCACTCAAGTGCGTGTGCGCATGCCCGACGGTACGTTGGTTGATACTGACCGTGTGGATCGGCTGCCGCCGGCCCTGGAGTTGGCCCGCCTGCTACCGGACGATGCCCATAGTGCTACGTTGTTGTTGGCGCTGCCGCTGGAGCACGCCAACGGTAACAACTGTTTGTTCGACGGGGCCAGGGCCGAGCGGCCAACGCGCTATCGCCAGGATTGGCGGTCAGTGCAGGACCTCTATGCAGACGAAGTGCAGTCGATGGGGGTGCTGGAGTACGCCCTGACCCTGCGCCTGGCTGACGACGAGAATGCCGATTACCTGACGTGTCCGATCGTGCGTCTGGTGCGCGACGGGCAGGGCGCGTGGAGTCTCGATCCTGATTATGTGCCGCCGTTACTCAGCTTCGCGGCCCATCCGGGGCTGCTGACCCAGATGGACAATCTGTTGACCCAGTTGTCTGCCAAGCGGCAACGGCTGATGGGCATGCGCCGCGAGAGCAATCAGCGTATGGCTGACTTTGCTGTGGCCGATGTGTCGCTGTTCTGGCTGCTCAATGCTTTGAACACCTACCAACCGGTTTTGAGTGATCTCAAGGCGCATCCTGCGCGGCACCCCGAGCAGGTGTACCTGGAGCTGATCAAGCTGGCGGGCAGCCTGCTGACTTTTTCGCTGGAACACGATATCGACAAAATTCCTGCCTATCGGCATGAGCACCTGGAAAGCGTATTCCCACCCTTGATGCGCACCCTTTCGACCTTGCTGGAAGCCAGCCTGCCGTCGCGGGTTGTTGCGCTGGCACTGGAGGAAGTGGGGGCCAATCGCTGGAAAGTCACGCTCAACGATGCACGCCTGCGTGAGCGGGACGGGGCCGACTTCTACCTGTCAGTGCGTTGTCGCATGCCCGCGGCACAGTTGCAAAGTCAGTTCCCGCGCCTGTGCAAAGTAGGCACGCCGGATGATGTCGATCACCTGGTCAACGCTGCACTCGATGGTGTTCCGTTGTTGGCGCTCAGTCATGTGCCGGCAGCCATCCCGCTGCGCCTGGAGAACCAGTATTTCGCGCTTGATCTTGGTCATGCCAAGGGGCAAGCGATGCTGGCTGAAGGGACCTGTGCCTTTTACGTGCCGAGCACCTTGCTCGATATCAAACTTGAACTGTTTGCGGTACTGCGCACATGAACCTGGCCGCCTCGAAACAGACCGTCACCGCGCAGGACCTCGACGCGCTGCTGCAAGACATCTACCTGCTGGTCGTCGAGCTGCGCCAGGGTGCTTCGGTGCAAAACAGCCCGGACCTGTGGCACCACTGCGTAAGGAAAATTGAACAGCTCCAGCAGGCGCTCAAGGATGGCGCCGTCAATGCCCGCAGCATCGAGCTGATCAGCTATGCCCTGTGTGCTTTGCTGGATGAGACGGCCCTTGGCTGTGCCAAGCTTGAGGCTCATGCCAAGTGGGCCGGTGAGCCCTTGCAGGCCAAGTTCTTCAACCGCCATCAGGCCGGTGAGTTTTTGTATGAAGACATGCGCGAGGTGCTTGGCCAACCCTCACCCGATGTGCTGGTACTGACGGCATTCCAGCGGGTTTTGATGCTGGGCTTTCAGGGCCGATACCGCGATGTGAACGATCCTGAGCGTGAGCAACTGCTGGTTGCCTTGAATGCACAAGTCGCCCCTCTGTGGCTCAACCAGGCATTAACTACGCAAGACCGCGGCCATCGAATAAATCCCTTGCGCGGGCTGCATTCGCCACTGGTTCATTTTCTGGTAGCGGGTCTGTTGTTGGTGGGCGCTTGGTGGGGGCTGGATCACTGGCTGAGCGGTCTGGTCGCCGCACTTGTAACGGGTCAGGCATGAGGGCAGTGACAACGCTGAAGCTGGCGCGAGGCCTCTGGCTGTGGGCCGGTGTACTCGCCCTGGCGCTGCTGGTGGTCATACCGCTCGATGGCTGGGTACGTGCAGTGGCTGCGCTGGTCGTTGTGATGGTGATCACCTGGGCCTGGATCCGAACGGGGCGTTATTTTACCCGCCAGGATCAGCGACTGGTGCTGGCCGATAACACGCCTTTGCCACCGGCTGCCTACCGTCAGCCAGTGGTGTTGGTGTGTGGTGACGGTCTGAGCGGTCTATTTGGCGACGTGCCTGAACGGCAACTGGTTTTGCGCACCACGTCGCAGGGGTGCTACGTGCGTATACCCACTCTGGAGCAACTCGTGAGGGTGAGTTCAGGCATTCAGGCGTTGCGCCCGGATTGGGGAGGGCAGCTCAGCGTTATGTTCATCACCAACCCGGGCGAGCACACCGACGCCGCAGAGCTGGCGGGTCAGGTGCGCGCCTTTTGCCATCAGGTCGCCTTGGTCCGCAAGCGTGGCATTGCGCTACCGATGTTGTTAGTGAGCTATCTGCAAGCCGCAAAAAGCGAAGTGGCCTGGTTGCGTTGGGCGGCCGCTCAGTCCAGCCCTCAGGTGCACGAAGCCGGCGCCTGCGTCAGTCTGGTCGACTGGCAACGGCAGTCCGCCGATGGCGCAACGTGTGCCGCACGGTTGCGCAGTAGCGTGCAGCTAAGCAGCGCAGCGACGTGGCTGAAGGACGTCGTGCTTGCGCACCTCGAACCCGATGCTACCCGCGCTCCAGTGGTCTGCGCCATTACCTTAGTGCCGGCTTTGCCCCAAGTCGTCGGTAATCTATGGCAACAAGGGTTACGTGCGAAGGTGGGGTTGCAGGATGCGATGCAGCCTCTGGTGGGGATGAGTCCCGCCTTGCCGTTTCCTGACCCCTTGCTCAATTTGTTGCCGCTACACACTCGGCGCTCCCCGGTTCTGTGGACGAGTGTCGTGGCGTTGTGGATGTTCGTGGCAGCCGCGGCCGTGGCTCTGGCCAGCTCGGCTTGGCAGAACAATTTGCTGTTGCGCCAAGTCAGTGATGATCTGCGGCGCTACACCGCTATGTCCCCGGCCGAACGGCGTGATCCGTCTCAATTCGCCTTGCGCGACAACGCCATGACCGTGCTGCGCCAGGACGCCAAGCGCCTGGACGATAACTACCGGCAGGGCGAACCGCTAGCGTTAGGCCTGGGCCTGTATCGCGGCGAATACCTGCGGTTACCGCTGCTGGCGACCATTGCGCGTTATCGACCGTCGGTTGAAGCACCAGTGCCTGTGATAGCGCCTGCGTTAGTGAAGATCTCCACCCCGGTGCGACTGGACAGCCTGTCGCTGTTCAGTGCGGGCAGTGCTCAATTAAAACCGGATTCCACCAGAGTCCTGATTAATGCCCTGGTTGACATCAAAGCTCAGCCGGGCTGGCTGATCGTCATCGCTGGGCATACCGATCTCACGGGTAACCCAGAAAAAAATCTTGAATTGTCCCGCGCCCGTGCTGCTTCGGTACGTGACTGGATGCAACGCATGGGCGATATCCCTGACAGCTGCTTCGCGGTTCAAGGCTTTGGCGCTAACCAGCCAGTGGCCAGTAATGATACTGCGGTCGGGCGTGCAGCCAACCGGCGTGTCGATATCCGTCTGGTCCCGGCAGTGGGGGCTTGTGAGCGTCCGACTTCGGGACTGGACCGCTTCACCCTGTCGCATCACGCGGCATTCAAATCTTGAGAAAAGGAGTTTTACATGGGAAATACAATCCACCTCTGGCTGGCAGACAGCGGCGGCACGCCGATCAAAGGTTCATCGACCGTAGAGGGGCGGGTGGGCAGTATCGAATTAATTTCTCAGGATCACAGCTTGTTCCTTCCCACCGACGACCACACCGGCAAGGTAACAGGTACTCGCAGACATGAGCCGTTCGCGTTCACCAAGAAAATCGATGCCTCCAGCCCCTACCTGTACAAGGCGGTGACCAGTGGGCAGACCTTAAAGAGCGCCGAGTTCAAGTGGTACTGCGTTAATGAGGCCGGCAACGAAGCCGAGTACTTCATTACCAAACTGGAAGACGTCAAAGTCGTGAAAGTTGCGTCGAAAATGCACGACATCAAAGACCCAGACAACAAGATGCAAACCTATCTCGAACACGTTGAGTTGAGCTACGAGAATATCCTCTGGACCTTTGTGGAAGGAAAAATTGAACATGAGGACTCCTGGAGTCAACGCACCAAACTCTGACGCAATAAACCCGTAGACGGTGTCCGTCTGCGGGTTTGCGGTGTGCTGGGTTGAGCGTCCGTGCGCGGGCGTTCAGCCAAACACATCGAGTTGCACGCTCTCTGCACTTTCCGTTGGCGATACGCCAAATCTACAGAGTAAGGATGTCGTTCCATGGAACAGAACCCCAACCGTTTGCTTCGCCGTCTCAACCCTTATTGTGCCAAGGCACTGAGCGCGGCGGCATCCTTGTGCCAGAGTCGTGCCCATGGAGTGATCAGCATTGAGCACTGGTTGCTCAAGTTGCTGGAGCAGGGCGAGGGTGATCTGGCGCTCATCGCTCGCCGCTACGAATGGGACCTGGATACGATTTGGCGCGGGCTGCTCGAGCATCTGGACACGTTGCCGCGTAGCGTGCAAAGCAAGCCTCAGTTGTGTGGCAAGTTGCAGCAACTGATCAAGAACGCCTGGCTGCAGGCGTCGCTGGATGGCAACAATGACTCCCTGCGGTCGGCCCACCTGCTCGGCGCACTGTTGGAAACACCCAGCCTGCTTGCGTGCGAAGCCGCCTGGCAGTTACTCAGTATCAGTGAGGCAGAGTTACAACGTTTGTTCGTGCTGCTCGATCAACGCTCCGAAGAGCGGCCACACAGACAGCAGGACGCTGCGCTGGAGATCATCAAGGCCCCGGTTCCATACCAAACTGACCCATCAGACGCCTTACAAGTCGTTCTGGACAAGTTTACCCACGACCTCACCGCCAAAGCCCAGGCAGGGCAGATCGACCCGGTATTCGGTCGGGACGATGAAATCCGTCAGGTCATCGACATCCTCAGTCGTCGACGCAAAAACAACCCGATTCTGGTCGGCGAACCTGGGGTCGGCAAAACCGCCTTGGTCGAAGGTCTGGCGTTACGCGTCGCCGAGGGTAATGTTCCCGACAGTCTCAAGTCGGTCAGTGTACGCACCCTCGATCTGGGGCTATTGCAAGCCGGTGCCGGGGTCAAAGGTGAGTTTGAGCAGCGCCTGAAAAACGTCATCGACGCCGTGCAGCAATCGGCCAACCCGGTGCTGCTGTTTATCGACGAAGCCCACACCTTGATCGGCGCCGGAAACCAGGCCGGCGGCGCTGACGCGGCGAACTTGCTCAAGCCTGCCTTGGCGCGTGGCGAGTTGCGGACCATCGCCGCCACCACCTGGAGCGAATACAAACAGTATTTTGAACGCGATGCCGCCCTGGAGCGACGCTTCCAGATGGTCAAAGTCGATGAGCCAGATGACGCCAATGCCTGTCTGATGCTGCGTGGCCTCAAGGCACGTTATGCCAGCCACCACGGCGTACACATTCAGGACGCCGCGGTACAGGCAGCGGTCACCCTCTCGCGCCGCTATCTAACGGGCCGCCAATTGCCGGACAAAGCCGTCGACCTGCTCGACACCGCCAGCGCACGGGTGCGTATGAGCCTGGACTGCGAACCCCAACCGCTGGTTCGCCTCAAGGCCCGGCAGACGGCTCTGGAGTTGGAGCGTTGTGCCCTGGAAGAAGATCAGCAACTGAGCGGCAGCGCCGCTGGCGAGCGCCTGGCGATCATCGCCGCGCAGCACGCTGACCTACATCACCAGCAACTGGAGCTTGAGGCGCAGTACCGGCACGAACTCAACCTCACTCGGCAATTGCTCGATGCCCGCCAGGTCGAACCGCCACAGATGTCCACCTGCCTGCAACTGCAACAACAACTGAGTGATGCCCAGAACAATCAGCCATTGCTGTCCCTGGACGTCAACGCCCGCAGCGTAGCCGAAGTGATCGCCGACTGGACCGGTGTGCCCCTGGGCAGTTTGCTTAAAGACGAGCACGCCAACCTGCTGGAACTGGAACAACAACTGGGTGCGCAGGTGATCGGCCAGGATCACGCCCTTGGCGCCTTGGCCCAGCGCCTGCGCGCCGCCAAGACCGGCCTGACAGACGAGAAAGCACCACTGGGCGTGTTCCTGCTGGTAGGCACCAGCGGCGTCGGCAAGACCGAAACCGCTCTGGCCTTGGCCGACAAACTGTTTGGTGGTGAAAAATCGTTGATCACCATCAACCTCTCGGAATACCAGGAAGCCCACACGGTCAGTCAACTCAAAGGTTCGCCGCCTGGCTACGTCGGCTACGGTCAGGGCGGTGTGCTCACCGAAGCGGTGCGTCAACGCCCCTACAGCGTGGTGCTGCTCGACGAAGTAGAGAAAGCGCACCGCGATGTTCTCAACCTGTTTTACCAGGTCTTCGACCGTGGCTGCATGCGTGACGGTGAAGGGCGGGAAATCGACTTTCGCAACACCGTCATTCTCATGACCTCCAACCTCGGCAGTGATGAACTGCAAGCTTGCCTGCACGAGTTCCCCGGCGCGCCGGACAGCACCTTGCACGAGTTGCTGCGTCCGATCCTGCGAGAACACTTCCAGCCCGCTTTGCTGGCACGTTTCCAGACCCTGATCTATCGCCCGCTGCAAGCCGACGCCCTCAAGCGCATCGTCGCGATCAAGCTCGCCCAGGTGGCCAAGCGTTTGCAGCGTCACTACGGGCTGGCTTGTCAGATCGACGCTGGGCTCAACGAGGCGCTGGTCGCCGCCTGTCTACTGCCTGATACGGGGGCGCGCAACATCGACAGCCTGCTTAATCAGCAAATCCTGCCGGTGCTCAGCCAGCAGCTACTGCAACGCCAGGCCGCCCGGCAGAAAACCCACGGTGTGACCCTGGGCTACAACGACGAGGAAGGCATCGTCCTGCATTTCATCGACGCCCAAGACGCGACAATGTCCGCCGTCATGGTGGCCTGATGGGCACCTTCTTCGATCACCAGCGATACACACTTAGCGTTCGCGACGTTGACGCACCGCTCGACGTTCTGACCTTTCAGGGCACCGAGGGCCTGAGCCAGACGTTCAACTACCGCATCGAGTTCACCTGCATCGACGGCGACATCGGTGCTGAAAAAATGCTCGGTCAAGACGCCAGTTTTAGCCTGTATGGCGCACCACAACAGCGGTTCATCGCTGGCCTTAATGTGCCGCCCGTTAAAGCGCTGCGCGTACTGCATGGGGTTGTCACCGGGTTCAAACGCCTGTCCAGTTCAATCGATGAAACCCGCTACGAACTCATCCTTGAACCACACTTGGCGTTACTCGACCGGGGCCGACAATTCCGTATCTACCAACACCAATCGGTGCCCGAGATCGTTGAATGCATCCTGCGCAGCCGCCACGATTTTGAAGGGCAGGACTTTCTCTTCAGCCTGGTGCGTGACTACCCCAAGCGCGAACAGGTCATGCAGTACGGCGAAAGCGATTTGGCTTTTATCTCCCGCCTGCTGGCCGAGGTCGGCATCTGGTACCGCTTCACCCGCGATGAGCGCCTGAGTCTCGAGGTAGTGGAATTCCACGACCACCAGCGCTACTACCAGTTCGACGTTGAGCTGCCATACCAGCCGCAGTCCGGGCTGAGCAGCAGCGGGCAAGACGGTGTATGGGCCTTGCAATCGAGCCATCAAGTGGTCGAGCAGCAAGTCAATTTTCGGGGCTATAACCACCGTGCAGCCAACGCTTACCTGGACGGCACTGTCGACCAGACCCGTGGCGTGAGTGGCACTTACGGTGAGGCCTATCACTACGCCGAACCCTACACCGCCCTCGGCGACGCCTATGACCAGGACGAAGACCTGCAAAGCGAAAGCGGCTACTTTTACGCCCGCCTGCGCCATGAACGTTATCTCAATGGCCAGACCCAATTGAGCGGGATCAGTAGCAGCGCCACCCTGGCCCCCGGCCAAGTGCTCACTATCAGCGGTGGCGCCCCCCAGGCCTTTATCCCCCGTTCGGTGATCACCCACGTGACCACCCACGGCGCCCGTGGCCGCCACTTCGAAGTCAGCTTTCAGGCCATTCCCTACTCGGAAACTGTGTGTTTTCGACCGCCGCTGCAAAACAAGCCGCAAATCGCCGGCACCGTCCCGGCCCGCGTCACCAGTCCGCAGGCCCACGATCCTTACGGTCACATCGACATTGAGGGGCGTTACAAGGTCAACTTCCTGTTCGACCGCGACAGCTGGAAGCCCGGTCAAGAAAGCCTGTGGCTACGCCTGGCTCGACCCTATGCGGGCGACACCCACGGCCTGCACCTGCCGTTGATTCCCGGTACCGAAGTGGCAGTAGCCTTTGAACAAGGCGACCCGGACCGCCCCTACATCGCCCACGCCCTGCACGACAGCCAGCGCCCCGACCACGTGACCTTGCGCAACTACAAACGCAATGTGCTGCGCACCCCGGCCAACAACAAACTGCGCATGGACGACACGCGGGGCCAGGAGCACGTCAAGCTCAGTACGGAGCACAGCGGCAAGAGCCAGCTCAATTTGGGGCATATCGTCGATGGCCAGCGCCAGCCGCGAGGCCAGGGTGCCGAGTTGCGCAGCGATGGGCATGCCGCTATTCGGGCGGGCAGTGGCATTTTTATCAGTGCCGACACGCAGCCCGGAGCCCAAGGGCAGATGCTGGAAATGAACGACGCCCTGCGCCGCTTGCAACAGGCTGGCGATCAGTTGGAAGGGCTATCGGTCGATGCCCAATCTTCCAATGCCGATCCGGCAGATGTGCAGGCGCAACTGGCCTTTATGCGTGATCAGATCGATCAACTCAAGGCCTCGATTGTATTGCTTAGCGCTCCCCAGGGCATCGCCCTGACCAGCGGCCAACACCTGCAACTGGCCGCGCAGCACAACCTGATGATCAACGCCGGTGGCGAGGCTGATATCAGCGTGGTCAAGCGGCTGTTCATGGGCGTGGGACAGGGATTAAGCCTGTTTGTGCGCAAGCTGGGCATCAAGTTGATTGCCAATCAGGGGCCGGTGAGCATTCAGGCACAAAACGACACGCTGGAACTGATGGCCCGCCATGGCTTGGAGATCCTCAGTACCGAAGATGAAATCCGCATCGTCGCGAAAAAGAAAATCACCCTGAATGCCGGGGGCAGTTACATCACCCTCGACGCGTGCCGTATCGAGTCTGGCACCCAGGGGGATTACAACGTCAAGTCTGCACACTTCGATTATCTGGGACCAGCACAACAAGTACTGGATATGCCACAGCCACCTCAATTAACCGAGCATAAATCTAAGTCTCTAGGACTTATGGATTTCTCTGGCTGATCCCTTTGTAAAACCAGGAGTGCATTTCCCCATGACCCGCTTGTTCTCTCAGTTTTTTAATCTCTTCAGCAGTGACCGAGGGGCACCGACTTATGTCTGATGTGCCGGAAGCGCTGCAACCGCTGAAAAGCTGGAGTCATCCCTTTAAGGATACAAATAACCCGCTGTTGCAGTTGACTCAATTAGCTAAGGCGAAGGCGGGCTTCTATCCAATAGGCACCAGTGGTCTATGCCACGGCGGCGTGCATTTCGACAGCGGTACTGCCGGTGCTCT
The DNA here is from genome assembly GCF_057813935.1 of Pseudomonas sp. F220. Classification (NCBI taxonomy): domain Bacteria; kingdom Pseudomonadati; phylum Pseudomonadota; class Gammaproteobacteria; order Pseudomonadales; family Pseudomonadaceae; genus Pseudomonas; species Pseudomonas sp. F220. Next base: position 41 of record NZ_JBVASJ010000066.1, on the reverse strand, counting down.
GGATCAATCCAGCGTGCATTGCTTGGCCGATGGTGAAGTGG
>NZ_JBVASJ010000065.1:0-13332 GCF_057813935.1 Pseudomonas sp. F220 | reverse complement strand
TAGAGGTATACCTTTTCGACTTTTGCATCGGGACGCATCATGTGGGGCAGGCTCCTGAGAGAGTTCGGGAGCTCAGCATCGGGCATCAAATATCGGCTTGGAATGTGGGCTTCATGGAGCGGTTACGGTTGAAGGGTTGGCGATGGTCGCCAACAGACACGCACAGACACAACAAGGGGGAGCAAGCTCCCCCTTCAGCGGTTCCCGGACATGGGTGACGCTCTGCGTGAGAGCGACCCTGAATGACGTTACTTTGGATAAAGCGGCGGCAGGCTGTTGCTGTCACCCGCCGGGTCCTGGACGCGTTCGGTGATCGGGATGGCGCGGATGACTCGCCACAGCTCCTCACCCTGCCAGTGTTGGCCGGTTTCGCTGTAGAGCGCACCGTTCAGGCCGTCCAGTGCATCGGACAGTGGTACGAAGCGGGCGGCCATGTCGGCCAGGGTTTCCGGTTGTTGCCGGGCCCAGGCGTCCAGCGCTTGCCGGGTCGCTTGCGGATCGTTGGCCAGGCTCGCGCGTTTGAGATCGTCGAGCACGGTCCGTGGGCTTGGACCGGTCTGCGCAGCCCGCAGGATCGCCGGCTGCCAACGGGCGCGCCACCAGAGACCGAAGCCGAGCAGGGTGGTACAGGCCAGAACCAGGGTGCTGAGCTGCCAGCGCCAGAGTGCTGTGTTGTTGGCCGCTGAGGTGGCTGGCGTGCTGCCGGCGAGGGTGTCGACCACCAGGCTCGGGTTGCTCGCCACTTGCAGAGTGCGGGCCGGCAGGCTGGTGCGTTCCAGGTGATCCTCAAAAGTGTTCCACCAGACCACTTCTACCGCTGGCAACTCGATCGGGCCGCTGCGGTTCGGCACCAGGGCTTCGCGTTCTTCACGGCTGCCGATCAGCCCACGTTCACTGTTCTGGTTGCTCAGTACCGGCTGGTCCGGGTACCGGCGCAGACCATTGACCTCGGTGGCGGGCAGGGGGGCAAGTTGTGAGCTGGAGAGGCCTTCAGCCTTGATCGTCAGGCTGCGGGTCAGGGAGTCACCGACCTGGCTGTGATCCGGCTCCGGGCTCCAGCTCTCGCTCAGGCTCAGGCTACGTGCCGGTAGCCAGGGTACGTCGGCCGGATAGTCGGCAGGTTTGGCTTTGACCGTCAGTGGTATCTCGGCGGAGCTGACGCGCATCAGCTTGCCCTGTTTCGGGCCGGTTGGCGTTGGCTCCTGGGACGGCTGGGCGTCGACCAGTGTGGCGCTGAACAGCTGCGGTGGGATTTTCAGTTCGCCACTGTGCTGCGGATAGATCGAGTAACGCAGTTCGATGACGCCATGGCGCAGGCCATTGATGACTTTTTCGTAGGTGCGTGATGCACCCAGTTGTTCGATGCGCGTATCGGGAATTTGCAACGGCGTCAGGCTGCTGTCGTCATACAGCGACACCGAGTGGTAGATGCGCAGGGTTAGGATCGCCTGGGCCTGGACGTAGACGCTGCTCTGATCGAGGCTGGCATCGATGAACACCGGCGCCAGTTTGTTTGCGCTGTCCTGGGTTTCGCTTTCGACCACTTGCAGGCTGATCGGCTGGCTTTTGAATTCCCCCAGTTGCAGCGATGGGATCTCCACGGTGCCATTGTGTTTGGGCAACAGGGTAATGATCCAGCGGGTGGTGGCGCGGTTGTCACCATTCAGGGTGGTGAGTTGGTTGACTTGGCGAGTACCGCGCACTTCGAACTGCGGGTCCAGCGGGGTCAGGTCGGGTTTGCCGAACAGCGTAGCATCACTGGATTCGAGGGTCAGTTCGACCGTTTCTCCAGAGTTCAGACGGCTGCGATCTACGCTGGCAACCAGCCCCACAGCCTGGGCCTGGAAGGTCCAGAGAAGGAGTGCGAGCAAGAGGGCGGTGAAGCGGGTCATCGAGTTTTTCCCTGATCCTGATGTTGTTGCTGTTCGTACCAAAATTTGCGTCTGAGCAGTTCGCCCGGGTCATCGGGGATCTGTCGCAGCCATTGCTCCAGCGCCTGCCGGTGTTCGCCGTCGACGCTTTCCTCGGCGGAGCGTAGGGGCGGTGTGGTGGTGTGTTCGTCGCCCAGTTCGCTGCCCGGCACTTCATTATTGCCCGGTTGCGGTGTGCCGTGTGCCTGAGGTTCGCTGGTCGATGACGGGCTCTGCGTCTCGGTTTTTTGTTCGCCACTGGTAGAGGGCTGCGTCGCCGCGCCGGGCGGTGGGTTTTGCGTGGTTTGCTCAGCGTCAGAGCTTTCGGTCTTGCCCGGTTCGCTTTGCGCCGATGTCTGTTTCTGTTTAAGCAGACTTTCCACCAGGGCTTTGTTTTTCAGCGCTGGCCGCAAATCCGGCTGGCGCTCCAGTGCCTGTTCGTAGGCATCCAGCGCGGCTTCCAACTCACCGCTTTTGGCCAGCGCATTGCCACGATTGTAGTGGGCATAGGCGTCGTTGCCTTCAGCGAAGCGCTGGGCGGCAGCGGCATAACTGCCGGCTTCATAGAGCGCGACACCTTGCCACTGCGGGTCTTCAAAATGCCGTGCGGCGTCGGCCGGACGTTGTTGTTCAAGCAAATGCTGGCCCTGTTGATCCGGGCGCAGCCAGAGGTCGTTGAACTCGAAGGCGTAACTCGGTTGCGGCAGCATGAACAGCAATGGCAGGCAAAACAGCCAGCCCCGTCGCCCGGCACAGGCTGCGAGCAGCAGCAATGGCAGCAACAGCCAGTAGCCTTGATCGGCCCAGGTATCCAAGTGCAGGATCTGGTCTTCATTGCGCAAGCTTTGCGGGCCGTTGAGCAAGCCAAGGCCGCGCAGATCGTTATCGTCCAGTCGCGCCTGTCGATAGCGACCGCCCAGATCATTGGCAAAGGTCTTGAGGCTTGTTCCGTCCAGCTGTGAGACGAGAATTGCGCCTTGGGCGTCCTTGAGGAAGCTGCCGTCTTCCTGGGCCACCGGCGCGCCATCGCGGCTGCCGATACCCAGCATCAAAAACTGTGGTGCCTGGCCGCTGAGGGCCTGACGAATCCCTTGGCGTTCCTGCTCGGTGAGAGATGAGCCGATGAGCAATATCCGGCCCTGACCGAGTGCGCCGCGATCGAGCAGGGTCAGGGCTTTTTTCACCGCCAGATCGGCGCGATGACCGATCTCGGGCATGATCGACGGTTTCAACGCTTCCAGTAGATTGCGGCTGGTGGCCAGGTCATCCGACAACGGCACCAGGGTGTGAGCGCTGCCTGAGTAGACGACAATCGCGGTCTGCGCATCGCTACGGTTTTGCAAGAGGTCGAACAGCTTGCGTCGGGCCTGTTCCAGACGGTTCGGCGAAACGTCCGTGGCGAGCATTTCAGGGGTCAGCTCGAGCAATACCACCAGCGGGTCGGCCGGTTTTTGGCTGGTCTGTTCAACCCGCTGCCAACTCGGACCGAGCAGCGCCAATACTGCCAGGGTCCAGGCCAGGCCGAGGGCGATCCAGGGCAATTTGCTTTCGCGGCCGCTACCACCGCTGAGCAGCGCTGCGTGAAAGGCCGGGGGCAGGATCATCTGCCAGCGTCCGGCGCGCTTTTGCCGATGCCAGAGTTGCCACAGCAGCCAGCCCAGCAGCGGCAACAGCAGCAGCCACCAGGGACGGAACCAGTGTGGCCAGAGCGCAATCATCGGCGCCTCCGCAGACGCAAGCGTTTAAGGCGCTGGCGCCAGTCAGGGTGTTGTTGCAGAAAGTGCTCCTTGTTGAAGAAACGCTGCACGAGGTTGTCGGGCCAGCGCTCGCGGATCACCAGCAGCATGCTCAGCAGCAACGCCGCAGCCAGCGGCCAGCTGTACAACGCCTGGGCGGGGCGGGCCTGGGTCGGTTGTTGCGCAACCGGTTCAAGCTTATCGAGGGTTTCCTTGATTGCCTGCAACTCTTGGCCATCGCGGGCGCGGAAATAGCGTCCGCCGGTGACCTCGGCTATTTCCTTCAAGGCAGGCTCATCGAGGTCCAGGCTCGGGTTCAGCCCCAGAAAGCCCAGCGTGCCGCTTTGCTCCGGATCGGCACCGATGCCAATCGGGTAAATGGTGACGCCTTCTTCGGCGGCCAACCGCGCGGCGGTGATCGGGGCGATCTCGCCCCCATTGTTCGCGCCGTCGGTGACCAGGATCAGTACCCGGTTTTGCGCCGGACGTTGACGCAGGCGTTTGAGGGCCAGGCCAATGGCGTCACCGATGGCGGTGTTCTTGCCAGCGATGCCGATCCGCGCTTCGTCGAGCCAGATGCGTACGGTACGTCGGTCGAAGGTCAGAGGTGCTTGCACATAGGCCTTACTGCCGAACAGGATCAGGCCGACTCGATCGCCTTCGCGGCCTTCGAGGAAGTCACCGAGCAGGTGCTTGACCAGCGTCAGGCGGCTGACGTCCTCGTCCTGCCACTGCATGTCGGGGAAGTCCATGGAACCGGAAACGTCCACTGCCACCAACAGATCGCGGCCACTGGCGGCAATCGGTAACGGCTCGCCCAGCCAATGCGGGCGTGCGGCGGCGATCAACAACAGCAGCCAGAGCAGAATGAACGGCGCTTGCTGGCGCCAGGCCGGCAGGTTGGCCCGGGCGCGACGTCGGGCCAGGCCTTCAAGGTCGCTGAGGAAGCTGACTTTGAGCGCCGGTTCGCCGCTGTCTGCCACCGGCAGCAACACCCGCATCAGCCAGGGCATCGGCAGCAGGGCGAAGATCCACGGCCAGGCGAACTCAAACATGTTTGCGAATCCAGGTGTCGACCGCTTGGGTCAGGCCGGCGATGGCCTTGTCATCGAGTTTGCATTCGGGTTTGTAGGCACCTTCGACCAGCACCATCCAGCGGGTCAGGCCGGCAGCGGGGCAGCGGTTGTCGAGAAACGCCAGCCATTTGCGACCATTGAGGGTGTGGCTCTGGCTGTAGGGGTAATCATTGCGGCACAGGCGTTTGAGCAATCCATTGAGTTGCTGCAACCAGGCACCTGCAGGCGCACCATCGTAGGGCTTTGGCATCAGGGCCAATTCCGCCAGGGCAGCCACTCGCAAGGGGTCAAGAGGTTGCTCGGCACGGGACACCGGGCGTTTGTTCAGCATAAACCTCCGCAAGGCCCACACGCCCCAACCCATGAGCGGCAGCAGGATCAACAGCAGCCACCAGCCGGGCGCTGGCGGCCAGAAGCCAATAGGTGACGGGGCGATCAAGGGTTGGAGTTGTTCCAGACTGTTCACTTGGCTTTCCCTGGACGCTGCGGGTTCAGGTAGTCGCGCAGTTGCTCGACCATTTCGCTCTGGGTGCTCAAGGGCATCAAGGGCACCCGCAGTTTTTGCGCGAGCAACTCCCAGCGTGCAATCCGCGCTTCGCCTTGAGCGCGATAGGCCTGGCGCAAGTCGTAGTTCAGCGTGTCCAGTTCCAGCTGCGCGCCACGCTCGGCGAAACGCAACAGGCCAGCGGCGGGCAAGGCATGATCCAGCGGGTCGGACAGCGGCAGCAACAGCAGGTCGCAATGCCGTGACAGCAGGCTCAGTTGTTGCTCGGTGCCATCTGACAGGGTGCGCTCATCGCAGATCACAATGACCAGACTGCCCGGTCGCAACACTTCCCGGGCGCGGCGCAGGGCGATACCGAAGGCATCGCGGTCCGGCTCGCTGTCGGTGTGCAGCGACTGATTGACCCGCACCAGACGGTTGAGCAGTTGCAGCAGGCTTTGCTTGCTGCGCCGTGGCTTGATCTCGTAGTGCTGGTTATCGCCGAACACCAGCCCGCCGACCCGGTCGTTGTGACCCAGCGCAGCCCAGCCAATCAGGCTCGCGGCCTGAGCGGCGAGTACCGATTTAAACATCAGGCCAGAACCAAAGAACAACCGGCGGCTCTGTTCCACCACGATGAAAATCGGCCGTTCGCGTTCTTCATGGAACAGCTTGGTGTGCGGCTCCTGGGTGCGCGCGGTGACGCGCCAGTCGATGGTTCGCACGTCGTCACCGGCCTGATAGACCCGCACCTGATCGAAGTCCACGCCACGTCCGCGCAGTTTCGAGTGGTGCAGCCCAATCAGTGGGCTGCGCTGATTGGGCGTTGAAAACAACTGCACTTCACGCACGCGATGGCGCATCTTGATCAGCTCGGCGAGGCTGACGCAGGTACCCGGTTCGGGCGGTAGGCTCATCGAGGTCAAGCGACGGCTACGACGTCGAGAATCCGCTGGACCACCCGGTCCTGGTCGATGCCCGCGGCTTCGGCTTCAAAGGAAAGAATGATACGGTGGCGCAATACGTCGAACAGCACTGCCTGAATGTCTTCCGGGCTGACGAAGTCGCGACCGGCCAACCAGGCATGGGCCCGGGCGCAGCGATCAAGGGCAATCGAGCCGCGCGGGCTGGCGCCGTAGGCGATCCACTCGGCCATTTCCGGGTCGAACTTGGCCGGGGTGCGGGTGGCCATGACCAGTTGCACCAGGTATTCCTCCACGGCGTCGGCCATGTACAAACCAAGGATTTCCTTGCGCGCGGCGAAGATCGCCTGCTGGCTGACGCGGCGCTCGGGTTTGGTTTCGCCGTTGAGGGCTTCGCCGCGAGCCTGCTGCAGAATGCGCCGCTCGACGGCGGCATCCGGAAAGCCGATTTTGACGTGCATCAGGAAACGGTCGAGTTGAGCTTCGGGCAGCGGATAGGTGCCTTCCTGCTCAATGGGGTTTTGGGTTGCCATTACCAGAAACAGTGGCGACAGCTCATAAGTGCTACGGCCGACGCTGACTTGCCGCTCGCCCATGGCTTCGAGCAAGGCCGATTGGACCTTGGCCGGGGCGCGATTGATTTCGTCGGCCAGTACCAGATTGTGGAAAATCGGCCCTTGCTGGAACACGAAACTACCGGTTTCCGGGCGATAGATCTCAGTGCCGGTGATGTCGGCGGGGAGCAGGTCAGGGGTGAACTGGATGCGATGGAACTGCGCTTCGATACCTTCGGCTAGCTCTTTGATGGCCTTGGTCTTGGCCAGGCCGGGGGCACCCTCGACCAGCATGTGGCCGTCGGCGAGCAGGGCAATGAGCAAGCGCTCGATGAGTTTTTCCTGGCCGAGAATCTGCGTTGAAAGAAAGGTTCGCAGCGCTAGCAGCGCTTCACGATGTTCCATCGATGACTGTTCCTGGAGAGGGTGACCGAAGACGTTCGAATAACGCCAGGGCTGGGGGCGTTACTTTAATCCATCGCAGGGGGTGGCGACTAACGGCATTTTGTGCAAAGTGCGGGAATTGATTGGCAAAATTGTTTGAGTTTGTAGGACTTCAGGGTTGTGGTGGATGTGCTGGCCCCATCGCGAGCAGGCTCGCTCCCACAGGTGACCAGGTTCTCACATAAAAATGCGATCAAATGTGGGAGCGAGCCTGCTCGCGATGAGGCAGGTTCAGGCCCCCGAGATTCTCAGGCTTAGAGCTGGCTTATATAGGTGCCGGTGCCTTTGAGGATGTTCTGCAGGGTTTCTTCAACTTCGGGCAGGTCCGAGGCCGCCGTGCTGTGGTGGATTTCCAGATGGTCGTCGCCATTGAGGGCGTCAGCATCACCAGCGCCGATTTCGATCAGCAGGCGGGTAGGGCTGAGGGTGACTTTCACGCCATCGAGGGTCGAAGGCTCGCCATCGAGGGTGATTTCCAGTTCGTCTTCGTCCGGGTAGCGGGTCATTAGGAACATCTCGCCCTGGGAGCTGTGGCAGGCGAGCATGGCCATGTTGTCTTCTTCTTCGTCGCACGGGTTGACGATCAAGAGGGCGGTGGTCATTTGCATGGGACGATTCCTGGCTCTGGGAGTGCTGTGAGGGCAAGCAAAGTGCAATTCTGCCAGCCTGAAGAATTTTCTGCTGACTTGTGTGTCAGAAGGTGTGCTGTGAACGGAATGAGGCCTATCGGTCAATTCTGGTACGTATGTGCCGTAAACCTGGCTTAAAACTGCCGGTTTCCTGTACGACTGCTAGTGTTGTTCGATGCGCAGCACTCGAGTTACGTACCGATGACCGAATATGTCGCAGCATCGCAAGCACGGGCCTTGCTGCACTGGTTAAGCTGCGCAACTGATGGACACCTGTAAAGACAGTGTTTGTGAGCTCGACAGTGGTTTTTGCAGATGCCCATTTCTTGGAAGGTGAATGTGACCTGAGTGTCTCGTCCAGCTTCACCCACCTGTCGCCCTGTTTCCTCTGCCCGAGAATCAGGAGCCGGGTGACGGACCGCCCCGTAAGGGGTTTAGCACGCGACGCTTCCATCAATAACAAGCCCAAGCGGAGTACCACAGATGGCGTTCTTCACCGCAGCCAGCAAAGCCGACTTCCAGCACCAACTGCAAGCGGCACTGGCGCAGCACATCAGTGAACAGGCACTGCCACAAGTGGCGCTGTTCGCGGAACAATTTTTCGGCATCATTTCCCTGGATGAACTAACCCAGCGTCGGTTGTCTGACCTCGCCGGCTGCACCCTTTCTGCCTGGCGCCTGCTTGAGCGCTTTGATCACGCGCAACCACAAGTGCGCGTCTACAACCCCGATTACGAACGTCACGGCTGGCAGTCGACCCACACCGCGGTCGAAGTGCTGCACCACGATCTGCCGTTTTTGGTGGACTCGGTACGCACCGAGCTGAACCGTCGCGGTTACAGCATCCACACGCTGCAAACCACCGTGTTGAGCGTGCGTCGCGGCAGCAAGAACGAGCTGCTGGAAATTCTGCCAAAAGGCACCCAGGGCGAAGGCATCCAGCAAGAATCTCTGATGTACCTGGAGATCGACCGCTGTGCCAATACTGCTGAACTGAATGTACTGAGCAAGGAACTGGAACAGGTTCTCGGTGAAGTCCGCATCGCGGTCGCCGATTTCGAGCCGATGAAAGCCAAGATCCAAGGGTTGCTCGAAGACCTCGACAACAGCCAATACGTGGTGAATACCGACGAAAAGGCCGAGATCAAGAGTTTCCTGGAGTGGCTGGTGGGTAACCACTTCACCTTCCTCGGCTACGAAGAATTCGTGGTCCGTGAGGAGGCCGAGGGCGGCCATATCGAGTACGACCCGCAGTCATTCCTCGGCTTGACCAAGTTGCTGCGCGCCGGCCTCACCGCCGATGACCTGCGTATCGAAGACTACGCCGTGAATTACCTGCGCGAACCGACTGTACTGTCGTTCGCCAAGGCCGCTCATCCAAGCCGTGTGCACCGTCCGGCCTACCCGGACTTCGTGTCGATCCGTAAAATCGACGCCGACGGCAAGGTCATCAAAGAATGCCGTTTCATGGGCCTCTACACCTCTTCGGTGTATGGCGAGAGCGTGCGCGTGATTCCGTACATCCGCCGCAAGGTCGAGGAAATCGAACGTCGTTCCGGCTTCCAGGCCAAGGCTCACCTGGGCAAGGAACTGGCTCAGGTACTCGAAGTACTGCCCCGTGACGATCTGTTCCAGACCCCGGTCGACGAGCTGTTCAGCACCGTGATGTCGATCGTGCAGATCCAGGAACGCAACAAGATCCGCGTGTTCCTGCGCAAAGACCCGTACGGCCGTTTCTGCTACTGCCTGGCCTACGTGCCGCGCGATATCTACTCCACCGAAGTGCGTCAGAAGATCCAGCAAGTGCTGATGGATCGCCTGAAAGCTACGGATTGCGAGTTCTGGACCTTCTTCTCCGAGTCCGTGCTGGCCCGTGTGCAACTGATTCTGCGGGTCGATCCGAAGAACCGTCTCGACATCGATCCGCTGTTGCTGGAAAAAGAAGTGGTGCAGGCCTGCCGCAGCTGGCAGGACGACTACTCAAGTCTGGTGATTGAAAGCTTCGGTGAAGCCCACGGCACCAACGTGCTGTCTGACTTCCCTAAAGGTTTCCCGGCCGGCTACCGCGAGCGCTTCGCTGCGCACTCGGCCGTGGTCGACATGCAACACCTGCTGAGCCTGAGCGAAGCCAACCCGCTGGTCATGAGCTTCTACCAGCCGCTGCTGGGGCAAACCGCCGGTCAGCAACAGCTGCATTGCAAGCTGTATCACGCCGATACCCCGCTGGCACTGTCCGATGTGTTGCCGATCCTGGAAAACCTCGGTCTGCGCGTACTCGGCGAGTTCCCGTATCGCCTGCGTCACAGCAACGGTCGCGAGTTCTGGATTCATGACTTCGCGTTCACCGCAGCCGAAGGCCTGAACCTCGACATCCAGCAGCTCAACGACACGCTGCAGGACGCTTTCGTTCACATCGTGCGTGGCGATGCCGAGAACGACGGGTTCAACCGTCTGGTACTGACCGCTGGCCTGCCATGGCGCGACGTGGCGTTGCTGCGTGCTTACGCCCGTTACCTGAAGCAGATTCGCCTGGGCTTCGACCTTGGCTACATCGCCAGCACCCTGAACAACCACACCGACATCGCTCGCGAGTTGACCCGGTTGTTCAAGACCCGGTTCTACCTGGCCCGCAAGCTGACTTCCGAAGACCTCGACGACAAGCAGCTGCGCCTGGAACACGCGATCCTGGCCGCGCTGGACGACGTTCAAGTACTGAACGAAGACCGCATCCTGCGTCGCTACCTGGACCTGATCAAGGCCACGCTGCGGACCAACTACTATCAGACCGATGCCAACGGTCAGAACAAGTCCTACTTCAGCTTCAAGTTCAACCCGCACCTGATTCCAGAACTGCCGAAACCGGTTCCGAAATTCGAAATCTTCGTTTACTCGCCACGGGTTGAAGGCGTGCATCTGCGCTTCGGCAACGTCGCGCGCGGCGGCCTGCGCTGGTCCGATCGTGAAGAAGACTACCGCACCGAAGTGTTGGGCCTGGTAAAAGCCCAGCAAGTGAAGAACTCGGTCATCGTGCCAGTGGGCGCCAAGGGCGGCTTCCTGCCGCGTCGTTTGCCTCTGGGCGGCGGTCGCGACGAAATCGCGGCAGAAGGCATCGCCTGCTATCGCATCTTCATTTCCGGTCTGTTGGACATCACTGACAACCTGAAAGAGGGCAACCTGGTTCCGCCGGCCAACGTCGTGCGGCATGACGGTGATGACCCGTACCTGGTGGTTGCCGCGGACAAGGGCACTGCGACCTTCTCCGACATTGCCAACGGTATTGCCATCGACTACGGCTTCTGGCTCGGTGACGCATTCGCCTCGGGCGGCTCGGCCGGTTATGACCACAAGAAAATGGGCATCACCGCCAAGGGCGCATGGGTTGGCGTACAACGCCACTTCCGTGAGCGCGGCATCAACGTTCAGGAAGACAGCATCACAGTAGTGGGCGTCGGCGACATGGCCGGTGACGTGTTCGGTAACGGCTTGCTGATGTCGGATAAGCTGCAACTGGTCGCAGCGTTTAACCACCTGCACATCTTCATTGACCCGAACCCTGAGCCTGCCAACAGCTTCGTTGAGCGTCAGCGTCTGTTCGACCTGCCGCGTTCGGCCTGGTCCGACTACGACACCAGCATCATGTCCGAAGGCGGCGGGATCTTCTCCCGTAGCGCAAAAAGCATCGCGATTTCCCCGCAGATGAAAGAGCGCTTCGACATCCAGGCCGACAAGCTGACCCCGACCGAACTGCTGAACGCCTTGCTCAAGGCGCCGGTGGATCTGCTGTGGAACGGCGGTATCGGCACTTACGTCAAAGCCAGCACCGAGAGCCACGCCGATGTCGGCGACAAGGCCAACGATGCGCTGCGTGTGAACGGCAATGAACTGCGCTGCAAAGTCGTGGGCGAGGGCGGTAACCTCGGCATGACCCAACTGGGTCGCGTGGAATTCGGCCTCAATGGCGGCGGTTCCAACACCGACTTCATCGACAACGCCGGTGGTGTGGACTGCTCCGACCACGAAGTGAACATCAAAATCCTGCTCAACGAAGTTGTGCATGCTGGCGATATGACCGAGAAGCAACGTAACCAGTTGCTCGGCAGCATGACCGATGAAGTTGGCAACCTGGTGCTCGGTAACAACTACAAGCAGACCCAGGCCCTGTCCCTGGCAGCCCGTCGTGCCTACGTGCGGATCGCCGAGTACAAACGCCTGATGAACGACCTTGAAGGCCGCGGCAAGCTGGATCGCGCCATCGAGTTCCTGCCGTCGGAAGAGCAACTCAACGAGCGCGTCGCGGCTGGCCATGGCCTGACCCGTGCCGAGCTGTCGGTGCTGATCTCCTACAGCAAGATCGACCTCAAGGAAGCGCTGCTCAACTCTCAGGTGCCGGATGACGCCTACCTGACGCGCGACATGGAAACTGCGTTCCCGCCGACCCTGGTCAGCAAGTTCGCCGAAGCCATGCGTCGTCACCGCCTGAAGCGCGAGATCGTCAGCACCCAGATCGCCAACGATCTGGTCAACCACATGGGCATTACCTTCGTTCAGCGCTTGAAAGAGTCTACCGGCATGAGCCCGGCGAACGTCGCTGGCGCCTACGTGATCGTGCGTGACATCTTCCACCTCCCGCACTGGTTCCGTCAGATCGAAGCCCTGGATTACCAGGTTTCGGCCGACGTACAACTGGAGCTGATGGATGAGCTGATGCGTCTGGGCCGTCGGGCTACCCGCTGGTTCCTGCGCAGCCGTCGCAATGAGCAGAATGCTGCTCGTGACGTCGCACACTTCGGTCCACATCTGGCGGCGTTGGGCCTCAAGCTCGACGAATTGCTCGAAGGTCAGACCCGCGAAGGCTGGCAGACCCGTTATCAGGCCTACGTCGAAGCGGGCGTACCTGAGTTGCTGGCACGCATGGTTGCAGGCACTACGCACCTGTACTCCTTGCTGCCGGTCATCGAAGCCTCTGATGTGACCGGTCAGAACCCTGCCGATGTGGCCAAGGCGTTCTTCGCTGTGGGCAGTGCGCTGGACATCACCTGGTACCTGCAACAGATCAGCGCTCTGCCGGTGGAAAACAACTGGCAGGCGCTGGCTCGTGAAGCCTTCCGTGATGACGTCGACTGGCAGCAACGGGCGATCACCATCTCGGTTCTGCAAATGGCCGATGCCCCGCAAGACGTGGAAGCGCGTCTTGCATTGTGGCTGGATCAGAACCAGGCCATGGTCGAGCGCTGGCGCGCCATGCTGGTGGACATCCGTGCCGCCAGCGGCACGGACTACGCCATGTACGCGGTGGCCAACCGCGAACTGCTCGATCTGGCGTTGAGCGGGCAAAATGCCGTCGCTAACCGAGAGCCGCTGGACCTGGAGATGGACAGTCAAACGGTGGTTGCCGCCACTGCCTGATTGAGTGCTGAATGAAAAAGCCCCGTATCGAGAGATGCGGGGCTTTTTTTTGTGTGCGCCAGGCATGGCGCGTTGCGCGCAAGCGCAACCAGTTTGGCTGTGGTGGCCACGCTGGTGACTTGGAGGTGAAAGTCCTCTACACACCCGGCAAGGGGAAGTGTTAGCCAGAG
>NZ_JBVASJ010000064.1:0-14102 GCF_057813935.1 Pseudomonas sp. F220 | reverse complement strand
GAGCGATTGCCGCATGCGCAGTCGGTGGCCGACTACGAAGCACTACTGCCATGGAACTGCTCGCCAGAGATGCCACGGTAAACACAAGGCGCATCTACCGGTAGGTGTGCTTTATGGATCGGATACCTTCAACCCAGTGCTCTGCAGATCAAAAAACGGTGCACTGGGAGACAAGCCAGTGGCCTGCGTCAGCGCGTAGCTTAAGGCCGTGGGCTAGACAACCGTCATGGCCCCACCCAGACAACAACAAGATCCCTGGTGACCCATGAGCACAGTAGATCCGATCACCCTGGCTGTCGTGCGGGGTGCGCTGGAAACCGCGCAGCGAGAAATGACCCTGACCCTGGAAAAAACCGGCCGCTCGAGCGTATTCAACCTCGCTCACGACTATTCCAATGCGCTCTTCGACCACCTCCCGGAAATGGTCCTGCAAGGCCAGGACATCCCGATCCATTTGGGATCACTGATTCCCGCAATGAAGTGTGTGGCCGGTTTCTTCGGCGATGACATTCTTGAAGGCGACGTCATCTATCACAACGACCCGGCTTACAAAGGCAGCCACATCCTTGACTGCTGCATGTACAAGCCGGTGTTCTATAAAGGTGAACTGGTGTTCTGGGCTGTCTGCAAAGGCCACCTCACCGACATTGGCGGCCCGGTGCCAGCCGGTTACAACCCGGACGCCAAGGAAATCTACGCTGAAGGCTTGCGCATTCCGCCGGTCAAGCTGTGGTCGCAAGGCAAGCGTCGCGAAGACGTGATCAACCTGCTGCTGACCAACATGCGTGCCCGCGCCTATCAGGAAGGCGACATGAATGCCCAATACGGCGCATGCAGCGTCGGCGAGCGGCATTTACTGGAGCTGCTCGACCGCTACGGCGTCGAACAAGTGCGCGCCTGTATTGCCGAGCTCAAAGACATGGCCGACCGCCATATGCGCGCCTTGCTGCGTGACGTGCCGGATGGTTTCTACACCGGTACCGCGATTCTCGAAGACTCCGGTCACGGCTTGGGCGAGCTGACGATCACAGCGCAAGTGGAGATCCGCGGAGACGAAGCCCACGTGCTGATCGAAAGCCCACCGCAAGTGCCGTACTTCATCAACTCCTACGCGGGCAACTCGATCTCCGGGGTTTACCTGGGATTGATGATGTTCGCTCAGGTGCCGCCACCCTATAACGAAGGCCTGTACCGTTGCGTGAGTGTCGATCTCGGCCCACCTGGCACGCTGTGCAACGCGCAAGAACCGGCGCCGCACGTCAACAGCACCACTACGCCAATGGAAACCCTCGCCGACGCCGTGCGCCAAGCGTTGGAACAGGCCGCACCGGATCGCGTCACCGCGTCCTGGGGCCATGCCAGCGGAATCAACATCGCCGGGCACGACCCGCGTAACAGCAACAGCGAATACGTGACCATGGTCCTGGCTTCGATCATTTCCGGTGCCGGCGCGAACAAGACTATGGACGGTTGGCCGGCGTGCGGCCCGCTGTGCTGCTTCGGCGCATTGATGTCCGGTGACATCGAGTTGCTGGAGTACTCCTACCCGGTGCTGATCCACCGCTACAGCCTGATGACCGATAGCGGCGGCGCCGGCGAGTTCCGTGGTGGCTCGGGCACCCGCATCGAAATCGAGCCGCTGAACCATGCCATGACGGTGGTCGGTTTTGGCGAAGGTCGTCAGTTGCCGACTGCCGGGGCGGCGGGCGCGAAGAACACTCTGTTCGAACCGAAACTCGGACGGCTGATTCATCGCAAGGTGAGCGGTGAAGAAGACCACTTCACCTACAACGCTCTGCTGACAGCTCAACCGGGCGAACGCGTGATCAACGTCAACCCGGGTGGCGGTGGCTATGGCAACCCGCTGCAGCGGCCTGTCGCCAACGTGCTTGAAGACGTGCTCAACGGCCTGGTTTCGGCTGATGGCGCGCGCCTGGAATACGGCGTGGTGATCGACAGCAACGGCCAACTCGACGAAGCCGCCACCCGCGCCCACCGCGCAGCGCATTGAGTACAGCCCCCTTGAGCAACGCAGAGACTCACACCATGACTAAGCAGCAATATCGCCTGGGCATCGATGCCGGCGGCACCTTCACCGATTTCATCCTCGCTGACCGCAGCGGCAACGTGCAGCTATTCAAGGCGCCGTCCACACCGCAGGACGGCACGATCGCCATCCGCAACGGCCTGGCGCAGATCGCCGATGCGATTGGCCGCACGCCGGCACAAATCATTGCCGACTGCGACTTGTGCATCAACGGCACCACCGTGGCCCTCAACGCGCTGATCGAAAAGACCGGGGTCAAAGTCGGCCTGCTCTGCACCGACGGCCATGAAGACAGCCTGGAAATCCGTCTGGGCCACAAGGAAGACGGCCATCGCTACGATGCCAGCTATCCGCCGGCCCACATGCTGGTGCCGCGTCATCTGCGGCGTCCCATCGGCGGGCGAATCATCAGTGACGGCAGCGAATACAGCCCACTGGACGAGGCGGCGATCCATGCCGCCATCGACTACTTCCGCGAGCAAGACGTCAAAGCCGTGGCGATTTCCTTCGTCTGGTCAGTGCGCAACCCGAGTCACGAACAGCGCGCAGCCGAAATGGTCCGCGCCGCCTTGCCGAATGTGTTTGTTTGCACTGGCAACGAAGTGTTTCCACACATCCGCGAATACACCCGCACCTCCACCACGGTGGTCAACGCCTACCTCAGCCCGGTAATGCGCCGATATATCGAGCGCATCGACGCACTGTTCGAGGAGCTGGGTGCGCAACAGCCAACCCGCTACTTCCAGTCCAACGGCGGCCTGGCGCCGGGCGTGATCATGCGCGAACGTGCGGTCAACGCGATCAACTCCGGGCCCGCGTCGGCGCCGCAAGCCGGGTTGTGCGTGGCCCAACCGTTCGGCATCGACAACGTGATTACCGTCGACATGGGCGGCACCTCGTTTGACATTACCCTGAGCAAATCCGGGCGTACTAACTTCAGCAAAGACACCGATTTCCTGCGCTACCGCATCGGCGTGCCGATGATTCAAGTGGAAACCCTCGGTGCTGGCGGCGGCTCGATTGCTCACCTTGACGCCTTCGGCATGCTCCAGGTCGGCCCGCGCAGCGCCGGTGCCAATCCCGGACCGGTGTGCTACGGCAAGGGCGGCGTCGAGCCAACCGTAACCGACGCCAACCTGGCCCTCGGCTATCTGGCCGATGGTGCGTTGCTTGGCGGCAGTATTCGCTTGAATCGCCAGGCAGCGATTGACGCTATCCGCATAAAAATCGCCGAGCCGCTGGGTATCAGTGTCGAGCGAGCGGCCATCGGCATCATCACGCTGGTCAACCTGAACATGGTCAGCGGTATCCGCCGGGTGTCCGTGGAGCGCGGTTATGATCCTCGTGAATTCGCCCTGATAGGCGCTGGTGGCGCAGCGGGCATGCACGTCATACGCCTGGCCGAAGAAATCGGCAGCAAGGTGGTGCTGATCCCTAAGGTCGCCTCGGGCCTGTGCGCGTTCGGTCAGATTCTGTCGGACATTCGCTACGACCAACTGACCACCCTGCCGATGCGTCTGGATGACGCATTCGTCAATCTGCCATTGCTCAATCAGACCCTGAATGAACTGCGTGAACGCGGCATGAACAACCTGCGCGAGGATGGTTTCAGCGCCGGCAACAAAGTGGATTGCCTCTACAACCTGGAGATTCGCTACCTCGGCCAGATCCACGAATGCAGCGTCGAACTGACCTGCGCCCCACTCGACGAAGCCGGCCTGGTGGCCTTGCGTGATGCGTTCCATACGCGGCACAAAGCGCTGTTTTCCTACAGCGAACCCGAAAGTCCGATCGAATTGGTGAACCTGGAGTGTTCGGTGATTGCCCGCCTGCAACACCCGCCCATGCCGGAGCTTCCAATTCCTGAAAATGCGGGCCCCGCCGTGCCGCAAAGCCACCGTTCGATGCTTTTCGACGGGCTGGATACCTGGCAGGAAACACCGGTGTACAACGGCGACCGGATGCAAGTCGGCCAAACGATCCAGGGCCCCTGCGTGATTGAGGAAGCCACCACCAACATCGTTGTGCCTGCAGGTTGGCAAGCAATCCTGGCACCATCGGCCACGTACCGCCTGACACCCGGCAATTGACCGTTAGCGGCTTTTGACCAAAGATGGCCCACCAACAGCACCGACGGTTCAGACCCTCGGTGCTGTCCTCGATAAAACAAAAAAAGAGGGGCGATAATGGCTCAACACCTGTCCACTCGGTATTGGCCTGACAGTGAACGGCAACCGCGCTGGGCTGAGGCAATCGGCAGCACTTACTTCCCGCTTTCCCTGGAATTCAATCCTGAGACCCGGTTTCAGGGCAGCCTGCAAATCTGGGAAACGTCCAGCACCTCGCTCGCCTTGTCCCGCCTGCGTTCCAGCCAGCTCGGTTATTCGCGCAGCAAAGCTCAGGTCAGCGATGACTCCGAAGCCTGTTACCTGGTCACCGTGCCTCGCCGCGCCGAGGTGCTGTTCGAACAGGACGGCCGTGAGCTGCATTGCCAGCCCGGCAGCTTCATCTTCGAACGGGGTGATGCGCCCTACCGCTTTCGCTATGCTGCCGACAACGATCTTTGGGTATTCAAGCTGCCTGAACGCGCGCTGCAAGGGCAGCTGCGTGGTGCCGAACGCTACACCCGCTTTTGCTTTGATGCCCGGCGCAGCCTGGGGCGAATTTTTGTCGATCAACTGGCAATGTGCGCCGCGCGCTTTGACGAGTGCGACCAGGCGGCCCGCCACATGCTGCTCGAACAAGCGCTATCGACACTGCTGATGACCCTGCGTCAGGACGAACGAGTGCTCAACAGCGAAACCTCGAACCTGGCGGCGCTGCACCTGCAACGCATCGAGTACTACGTCGAAAAACACCTGTGTTCCCCCGAACTGAACCCGCAACACATCGCCCAAGCCTGCGGCGTGTCTGTGCGCTACCTGCATAAACTGTTCGCCACCACGCCTTTCAGCCTGGGCGAGTGGATCCGCCGACAACGCCTGGAAGCCGTGCATCGCAGCCTGCGCGACCCGCACTGCCATTTGTCGATTGGTGAACTGGCGTTGCGCTGGGGCTTCAACGATCAAGCGCAATTCACCCGCGGCTTTCGCCAGCACTTCGGCAGCACCGCCAGCGAGGTTCGGGCGGCCCGCACGATAGGCTGACCGCCATTAAGCCGCGCCCTCACGGTTTTTTGTCAGTAAACTCTCCGCCTTTCGCCGCTATCATTTCGCGCGGCCACACCTTAATTTTTCGCGGAGTTTGCCTTGCGTCTGTTTCACACCTCCGACTGGCACCTTGGGCAGAACCTGCACGGCCAGGAGCGCGATTTCGAACACGCCTGCTTCCTCGACTGGCTCCTTCGTCAGCTGGGTCTGGAAAAGCCCGATGTGCTGCTGATCGCCGGCGATATTTTCGATACGGTCAACCCGCCGGTCAAATCCCAGGAACGCCTTTACGACTTCATTGTCAGCGCCCATGAACAGCAACCGTTGCTGACTATTGTGATGATCGCTGGCAACCACGATTCCGGCTCGAGGATCGAGTTGCCCGCGCCGTTGATGCGGCGTTTGCGCACCCATGCCCTGGGTCGGGTGTTGTGGCTCGATGACGGTCAGCTGGATGCCGAGCGATTGTTGATTCCTCTACCCGACGCTAGCGGCGAAATTGCTGGCTGGTGTCTGGCACTGCCTTTTTTGCGGCCCGCCGAAGTCACCGGCGCGCATCTGGGCGACGACTATCTGCGGGGGATCGGCCAGGTTCATGAATGGCTGATCGCTGCGGCGAACGCCAAGCGCCAACCGGGTCAGGCGTTGATCGCCATCAGCCACGCGCACATGGCCGGCGGTTCGGTCTCGGAAGATTCCGAACGCAGCCTGATCATCGGCAACGTCGAAGCGCTGCCCGCCAGTTTGTTCGGGCCAAGCATCAGTTACGTCGCGCTCGGCCATTTGCACAAGCCACAGAAGGTCAACGGCGAGGAGCGTATTCGCTACAGCGGCTCGCCGATTCCGCTGTCGTTCTCCGAAATCAATTACCCACATCAGATCCTCGACATTCAACTTGAGGGTGAAACCCTGATCAGCGTCGAACCGCGCCTGATCCCGCGCGCCGTTCACTTGCAACGCCTGGGCCCGGCGCCGCTGGCTGAAGTCCTGCTGCAACTGGCGGATCTGCCAAACATCGACCTGCTGGCCGACATCCAGCGCCAGCCATGGCTGGAAGTGCGGGTGCGTCTCGACGAACCGCAGCCTGACCTTCGTCACCAGGTGGAAACCGCCCTGCAAGGCAAAGCCGTACGCCTGGTGCGGATCGCCGCCGAATACGCGGGCAACGGTCGCAGCGAAGGGGCCGATGAAGGTGGCCGACTGATCGAACTGGACCAACTCACCCCGCAGGAACTGTTCAGCCGCGCCTGGCAGGAAAACTACGGCAGTGAAGTCGATGAGCAGACCCTCAATGACTTTGCCGTACTGCTGCAAGACGTTCAGATGGAGAGCGAACAACCATGAAGATTCTCGCGATCCGCCTGAAAAACCTCGCCTCCCTGGCAGGGCCGTTTGAAATCGACTTCACCGCCGAGCCCCTGGCCAGCGCTGGCCTGTTCGCCATCACCGGGCCGACCGGTGCCGGTAAAAGTACTTTGCTTGATGCCTTGTGCCTGGCGCTGTTTGGCGCCGTGCCGCGTCTGAACAACACCGCACGCGACGCCAAGGTTCCGGATGCCGATGGTGAGATAGGCACCGGAGACCCGCGCACCCTGCTGCGTCGCGGCACCGGTGAAGGTTATGCGGAAGTGGATTTCGTCGGCATCGACGGCCGTCGCTATCGTGCCCGCTGGGAAGCCAATCGTGCCCGAGACAAGGCCAGCGGCAAGCTGCAAGTCAGTCGCCAGAGCCTGCGGGACATCGACCAGGATCAACTGCTGGCCAGCCAGAAAGGCGAATACAAGACTCAGCTCGAAGCCGCACTAGGCCTGAACTTCGAACAGTTCACCCGTGCCGTAATGCTGGCCCAGAGCGAGTTCAGTGCCTTCCTCAAGGCTGACGACAACGATCGCAGCGAGCTGCTGGAAAAGCTTACCGACACCGCGCTCTATACACGTTTGGGTCGCCGGGCCTTCGACAAGACCAAAGAGGCTCGCGAAGCCCACAAGCTGTTGCAGGACCAGGCCACCGGGGTCACGCCGCTGTCACCCGAAGCTCGGGCCGAGCTCGATGAGCGCTTCAACGATGCTCAGCAGCAACTCAAGACCCAGCAGGCGCAGCTCAAGCAACTTGAGTCACAGCACACCTGGCTCAAGGACCTGCGCCAGTTACAGGACGAGCAACAGAGCGCCACCGAGCAACTGCACAACGCCCAGCAGCACTGGGACAGTCTGGCCGGCGAGCGGTTGAAGTTGACCCGCCTGGAACAACTGGCCCCGCAACGGCACCAGTTCGCGCGCAAGACCGAACTCAGCACCCAGCTCACACCGCTGGCCGCACAGATTCAGCAACACACACAACAGCAAAGCGAACTGCATGAGCGCCAGACTCAACTCGATCAGAGCCTGAACACCGCCCACACCGCGCTGGCCGAGGCCCAGAGCCAACACACCGCCAGCGCTCCGCTGCTGCGTCAGGCCTTTGAAGAGCAAAACACCCTCGCCCGTCTGATCAAGGACGCCAGCCTCAGTGCCGACCTCAAGCAACAGGCGGAGCTGGCCTGCACTCAGGGTCAGAGCACCATTCAAGGCTTGCTTGACCAACAAAAGCAGGTGGCTGCACGCCTGGAGCGAATCGCTGCGCAGCTTGAGCAGAGTACCCATCTGGCGCCGTTGAGCGATGCCTGGAACGCCTACCGAGATCGCCTGCAACAACTGATGCTGGTGGGCAATCGTCTGAACAAGGGCCAGACCGAACTGGCCGCCCTGGAACAGAGCGCCGCCCGCGCCGCCGAGGAACTGGCGGCACAGCGCCAAAGCCTTGACGTGCTGTACAAAGAGGCCGGTGCCGAACCTGACGCGGTGGCCGAGCAGATCCAGATTCTCGGCAGCCTGTTGCAGGACAACCGCAAGCAGCAGCGAGCCTTTGAAGAGCTGACACGACTGTGGGCCAGTCAGCAGGAACTGGACAAGCGCGCCGCAGAGCTGCAGCAGCGGCAGCTCGCCGCTCAGCAAGAGCGCGATCGTCTAACCCTCGAAGGTGGAGAAGCCAAAGCCGAGCTGGCCGTTGCCGAGCAGACCCTGACCGTCACCCGCGAACTGCTGGAGCGTCAGCGACTGGCCCGTAGCGAAAGTGTCGAGCAATTGCGCGAACAACTGCAGGACAATCAGCCCTGCCCTGTCTGCGGCAGCGCCGAGCACCCCTATCATCAGCCCGAGGCGTTGCTGCAAAGCTTGGGTCGTCACGATGAAAACGAACAAGCCAACGCCAAGAAAGCCGTCGACTTACTCAATGAAAAAGTCATCGATCTGCGCGCTCAATTCAGTGGATTAATCGCTCAACAGAAAGAGCTAAGACAGCAGCAAGAACAACTCACCGCCCAGCAACTGAGCCTGAAGCCGAGCCTTGAAGCGCACCCGCTGTCGGCGCAGTTACTGGCCCAGGACGCGACCAAACGCGATGCCTGGTTGACGCAACACAGCAGCCAGCTGAACCAGAGCATCACTCAGGACGAACAACGGCAAACTGCCCTGCTCACCTTGCAACAGAATGCCGCGCGGCTTCAGCAGCAACTGCGTAGCGCAGAAGCGGCGAGCCAGCAAACGACGCAACATCTGACCCACCAGCAACGGGAACTGAGCAGCGATCGGCAGCGCCTGGACGAAGAGCTGACGGCGTTCAGTACCCTGCTCCCGACCGACACCCTGGAGGCCTTGCGCAACGAGCCCGCCGCCACCTTCATGCAGCTCGACCGGCAGATCGCCCAGCGCCTGGAACAACTCGACCAACAGCGCGACGAACTGAGTGAACAGCAGCAGCGTCAGCAGACGCTGGAAAAAGAACAGGATCGTCAGCTGACTCGCGTCCAGCAGTTGGAAACCGCCCAGCAGCAGTTCGCTGCCCTCGCCGAGCAGCAACAGACTTGCCAGCAAAAACTGACGCAATTGTTGAGCACGCACACCAGCGCCGAGCAGTGGCAGCAGCAACTGGATCAGGCCGTCGAACATGCCCGCAGTGCCGAAGCAGCAGCCAATCAAGAACTGCAAACCGTTCGCACGCGGTTGGTGCAATTGGCCGCCGAACTCAAGGCGCAGCAAGAACGCTTGCTCGCGCTTGAGACCGAAGACCGCGAGCTGAGCGCCAAGATCGCCGGCTGGCGCGGGTTGCATCCGGAGCTGGACGACGGTGGTCTGGAAGATCTGCTGAGCGTCGACGACCAGCACGTCAGCCAACTGCGCCAACAATTGCAACAAAGCGAAAAAGCCATCCAACAGACCAAGGCCCTGTTGCAAGAGCGGGATCAGCGCTTGCTCAATCACCAGGCGCAACACAATGGCAATCTGGACACCGAACAGCTGGCAACACAGCGGACTGAAGTGCAAAACCTGTCCGCCACCAGCGAACACCGCTGCGCTGAACTGCGCGCCGAACAGGCCGAGGATCAGCGTCGGCAGAACGCCAATCAGGTCCTGGCACAGCAGATCGCCGAGGCCTACAGCGAGTGGCAGCGCTGGGCGCGCCTGAATGCCTTGATCGGCTCGGCCACCGGCGACACCTTCCGCAAAATCGCTCAGGCCTACAACCTCGACCTGCTGGTGCATCACGCCAACGCACAATTGCGGCAACTGGTGCGCCGTTATCGCCTCAAGCGCGGCGGCAGCATGCTCGGTCTATTGGTGATGGATACGGAAATGGGTGACGAACTGCGCTCGGTGCATTCGTTGTCCGGCGGTGAAACTTTCCTGGTTTCCCTGGCGCTCGCCCTGGGCCTGGCGTCGATGGCCTCCAGCACGCTGAAAATCGAATCACTGTTTATCGATGAAGGTTTCGGTAGCCTCGATCCGGAGTCGCTGCAATTGGCGATGGATGCCCTCGACGGTCTGCAAGCGCAAGGTCGCAAGGTCGCGGTGATTTCCCATGTGCAGGAAATGCATGAACGGATTCCGGTGCAAATCCAGGTCCGCCGCCTGGGCAACGGCCTGAGTACACTGGAGGTGAAATGAGTACGGCGACGCTCTACTCCTTCCGCCGCTGCCCTTATGCCATGCGGGCGCGCATGGCGCTGCGTTATTCCGGCGTGGCCGTGAGCATTGTCGAAGTCAGCCTGAAAGCCAAGCCTGCCGAAATGCTCGCGTTGTCGAGCAAAGGGACAGTGCCGGTGTTGAACGCTAATGGCCGGGTAATCGAAGAAAGCCTGGAGATCATGCACTGGGCGCTGGAACAGAATGATCCGCAGGATTGGTGGCTCAAAGACGACCTCGCGGCAAAGCAAGCGAGCACCGCGTTGATCGAAGAGAACGATCAGGTGTTCAAGGTGCACTTGAATCACTACAAGTACGCGGATCGCTATCCGGAGCAGCCGATGGAGCATTACCGCGCGCAAGGCGCCGGGTTTTTACAGACGCTCGATGAACGGTTGCAGGAACATGCCTACTTGGCGGCAGATCACTTGAGCCTGGCGGACATCGCCCTTGCGCCGTTCGTACGGCAGTTTGCTCATGTCGATCGGGACTGGTTTGCAGAGACGCCGTATCGGCATCTGCAGGCGTGGTTGCAGCGGTTTCTGGAGTCAGAGTTGTTTATTTCGGTGATGGCCAAAGTACCTGCCCCACAAACCCTGTAGCAGCTGCCGAAGGCTGCGTCCGGCCGCGCAGCGGTCGTAAAATAATTGATCGCAATTTTTCTGGATGATCCGGGATGCCGATTTGCGACTGCTTCGCAGCCGGACGCAGCCTTTGGCAGCTGCTACAGGGGGATTCACCGCTTCTGAATCCTGCTTAAGCCACCATCGGCTCGGCAAACACACTGCACATCTGCAACGCCGAGCAATCCACTTTGAACGGGCCCAAAAACGCGGCGTTCGGTTTGATCGGCGGATTACCTGCAAGCAATCCCAGCGCCTTGGCGGTTTGAATGTTGTGGGCGATGTTGTGATTGCACTCGATGGCCCGTGCCAAAGAACCGGCCGAGCCCTGCCCGATCCCCAATAACGAAGAGCCGTTGGTCAAGAGCGCCAAGAAGGCGATGACCCAGAGTTTGCGCCCTTTCATAGCGTCGCCACTCCCTGTGCCTGTACCAGCTCGGCAGTAACGCTTTGCGCACGATGTTCGAATTGAATGGCTGGGTAAGCGACTTGAATCGGCGCCTCGATGGTGTGTTGAGTCTGACCAGACAGCGTGACCACGATGATCATGGCCACGTACAAACCGATGGCGACGTAAGCACCGTGTTTGGCAGAGGTAAGAAGTGTGCTGGCCATGGGATTCTCCGCGGGCATGTTTCAGTGCCTACAGAATCGATCAAAAAATAAAGAATAAATAGCGACCTTTATGCATAGTAGCTATCAACTTTATTGATCTTCAATCCGACGTATTTTAGTCCTGCAGCACGCTCATTAATCGCTCGCGCGCGGCATCCGGCTCGTCTGGAACAGGCTGGGCAGCCGACAAAATGGGGGTGGAATAGAGGAACAGAAGAACCACTGCCAGACGCATAACCATGCTGTCGATCCCTTGGAGAGATTGAGTCAATAAATTAGCGCCAAATTTAAACACATGGCTATATGACATTACCAAGGGAATTTGCACGTAGCGCAGAAATCGACAGCCAAACGATTTATGCAGGAGCGACATCACTCTTATTCCCGCTCGACGAAAAATAATCGCTGATCCGAGTCAGTGACTTCGCTCCTGCATAAATTCTTTAATGCTGAGTTTTCAGTGTTGGATCTTGTGATCCAGTGCAGCGTAGAAGTTGGCGCTTTGTTGCAGGTATTTTTGGGTGTAGGTGTGGGTGCTGGATTTTTTCTCGCCGATTGAGACGCTGGCACTGGCAGGCAGAGCCACAGTAGCGGAGATAGCGGAAGCAGCGATGACGGAGAAGAGATTGAAATTCATGGCAATAACCCTCGTGAATTCAGTTGGCTTGCTTGCCCATGTGGGCCGTGAAGCAAACTTACGCCCGAGGGTCGGCGCGTTGAAATTCTTTGCAGCAGTAGCGAATATCAGCGTCATTAATAGAAGTACGCAGGCCCCGTCATCCGGGGCCTGCGGCTTATTGACGCAGCAAAAACCTGATATCGCTGGGGGAATCGAAAGGCAGTTTTTGTACGGTTTTGCCTAATAAGCCAGTCTTGGCGTCCCGTTCCAGCACGACAATCTGATTGCTTTTCTGGTTGGCAATCAACAAGAACTTGCCGCTCGGATCGAGGCTGAATTCCCGAGGATGATCACCCTCCACCGAACGTCGCTGGATTTCCTTGAGCTCACCCGTCGCAGGATCAATGGCAAACACCAGCAACTGATTGGCAGTGCCACGGTTGCTGACGTAGAGGAACTTGCCATCCTGCGATGCATGCAGCGCACCCGCG
Organism: Pseudomonas sp. F220; assembly: GCF_057813935.1. NCBI lineage: Bacteria > Pseudomonadati > Pseudomonadota > Gammaproteobacteria > Pseudomonadales > Pseudomonadaceae > Pseudomonas > Pseudomonas sp. F220. The sequence goes on along the minus strand of NZ_JBVASJ010000064.1, from coordinate 1,558 downwards.
GCCTTCTCTTCCCTGGGTTGGTTGGCGGCCAGTTCGACCATCTGCCGCTGCACAAGCTTACCTGCCTGGTAATCGAACACCGCAACTTGCGCGCTCATTTCCATGGTCAACCAGGCATGCTTGCCATCACCGCTGAACAGCAGATGTCGCGGCCCGCTGCCCGGCGGCAATTGCACCGAAGCAGGAGTGGCGGCAGTCAATGGCCGTTCAGGATTGGCGTTGGGGTCATAGCGATAGACAAAAATCTTGTCCGCCCCCAGGTCATTGGCAAACACAAACTGACCGTCCGGCGATGGCACCACCGAGTGCACATGGGCCGACATCTGCCGTTCAGGATTGACCCGACTGGACGGATGACTGCTGAGTTGCACCGGCGGCGCCAGCTTGCCATCCGCCGCCACCGGCAATACCGCGAGGCTGCCGCCCGGATCTTCCGCCACCGAGTAATTACTGACGAACAGGTAGCGCCCGTCAGCACTCAGGCTGGAATGCGTCGGCTCATTGCCAAGGGACTGGACCTGATTGATCAGGTTTAGCTGATGGCTCTTCGGTTCAATGGCAAAACTGCTGACACGCCCGACTGGATCGATCTGACCCGGACCGTTCTCGTTGACCACAAACAGTCGTCGCTGATCCTTGGAAAGGGTCAACCACGACGGGTTGGCGCTCTTCACCACCTGCAACGGTTTGGCGTCGAGCTGACCTGTGTGGCTGTCGAACTGCAGACGATAGAGGCCCTGACTCTGGCCCTGGGTGTAGGAACCAACCAACAGCTCGTAGCTATCGACCGGCGCCGCCTGCACGGACATCGCACCCACACTACCGGCCATCAACAATGGCCAGAAGTTACGCATCCACATGCTCGTCATCCTCTTCGTCACCGCCGCTGAATGCACTCATGCACACCAGCCGGTGTTCGCCTGAATCGCCGGTGATGGTCCAGCTCTGCAGGGTCTCATCGAAGGTCGCGGCTTGCACCTGGGCCATACTGAAAACCCAGCGCTTGGCTGCCCGGCCGTCCATGCATTCGATGTGTAGTTGATCCTCTTCGTCGAGAGAGAAATCAAAGGCGTGCAGCCCGTCGATTTCCAGCATGTCGCAGGTTTCGAGGACGGTGAGCAAGGAGTCGGTAGCGGCAGTCATGGCGATCAATCATCAATTGGAAAGTCGCAATGATAGCCCATCGACACAAGCGTCGAGTACGGAACCTGTGGCGAGGAGGCAAGCCCTAATGCCGTTCAGTTAAGCGAATGTGGTCCACTGTAGGAGCGAGCTTGCTCCGGGCGGCGTTCCGACGATGGTCGTTAACGATAACGCGTGTTTACTGGCTAAAGGCGGCGCTCTTGAGTCCATCGCGAGCAAGCCCGCTCCCACAGGGTTAGTGTGAAGCTTCAGATGTAAAAAAAGCCGCAACCTAAGGTTGCGGCTTTGTTGTGTGCGCCAGGCATGGCGCGTTGCGCGCAAGCGCAACCAGTTTGGCTGTGGTGGCCACGCTGGTGACTTGGAGGTGAAAGTCCTCTACACACCCGGCAAGGGGAAGTGTTAGCCAGAGGCAAGG
>NZ_JBVASJ010000063.1:0-14382 GCF_057813935.1 Pseudomonas sp. F220 | reverse complement strand
GCGCAGTGTTTCGCGCACGCCCATCGCGCACCTGACCTGCGTGAAGCCCTGCCCCAGTAAGGTTTCACGCAGTAATTTCACGCACCTGGAGTGCGCGAAATGCTCACCCGGTCAGGTACGCAAAGCACTGGTACGCAGACTGGTACGCACGAAATGATGCTTTACGGAGCAGCCAGAACCACAAACCAGGCCATTCACCTGTTATCAACAGGTGATGGTTGCCAGGCGTTGGTTTCCACTGAGGTTTCCACGGTATTGCAGTGTTTTTCACTGGCCGAACGCCGGTTTGCGAAAACATCCCATGGATGAGGCCAAATGACCCGCCAATGGGGTCGAATGACGTGTTTGCGAAATAACCCCATGAATGAAGATCATTCTGCGAAAACCAACCCCATGAATGAGACGTGTCAACCGTTTGGATGTCAGGTTTTGTCAGGTTTATGTGTGTCGAAAACGACACTCTGTGTAGAAATCAACACGCTTTACCGAGCACTCCAAGGTGATGGGGTATGCCTATGCCTGCCGACCATTACTTTGACCACGCTTTGACGGAATGTGAGACAGACATGAGACGAAACCCGCGCCGGGCGGGCGTCATAGGGTTATTCCATGCGGGCGCCGTCAAACAAGCAGCCTTTGGCGTCTTACACCCCAGACAGACCCTAGACGGATATTTGACAGGCATTAGACGGATTGCCAGACGACCATTCGCCAGCGACTGGCTGGACGCCTTGATCTGAAAGGGTTGGAGAGGATTTAGCTAGGTAGCAGCGAGTGCGGCCCGTCAAAAATTCTCGGCGGGCTCGTCAAGAGAGTTTTGTCAGTGGTGGCGGGCGTGGTCATCATAACCATGCCCCTAGCGCGGCGGGCGTCAATATGCGGAAAGCCCGCAGACTAGCCGGAAACCCTGAGCGTCGAAATTACCAGTTCGGGTAGTCTCGACTGATATTGGTAGTCTCGCCCACCCTGCAGCGCAGGCCGGAACAGGTGACAGGACTAGCCAAGCCGGCGAGTCGAGCCGCTGACTGGCTACCGGGATCACGACAGCTATCAGATAATAGAGTGTCCCTTGAAGTCCGTTTTTCGGATATCAAACGCCAGAGGATCGCCCCATGTCCGTTATCGACTGCGACTACCTGCCCGCCGACAAGGTGGTGTTTCCGCCAGAGCTTGCGCTGCTGATCGTGAGGAAGGCTGCCGCCATGGCCGAAGCATTCGAGAGCCAGGCGCTCGACCAGCTCACCAGAGACGCACGGCGTGCACTTGCCCAAGGTGCGGAACCTAGGCGAGTCATAAGGGAAATGCGTCTGTAATCGGCTTTGGTGGACTACCGGGATTTCAGTAGTTTTCAGCATCGGCTTGCCATCACAACGGAATCGCGAAATAGCACGGAGATCACATGAAAGCCGATGACGACTGTTACAAGCTGTACGAGAAGATCTATTTTTTCGAGGCTGACCGAAAAGAAAAGCTTATTGCCCGCCTGAATCTGCCACTAGCGATGCTGGTAGCGCTCTCCAGCTTTTTGTCCTACTTATTGGGTAAAGCGCCCCCATCCACACACACTGCCGGCGTGTTCTTCTGGATATTTTTCCTCTGGTGTGCGATCTGTGTCTGGATTGGAATTTTTCACTTTGCACAGGCGTGGCGGATTCGGAACGCCGATCTGTCCATACCGACGACGACGAAACTGGAAGCTCACCGCCAGGAGTTACTCGCCTACTACGGAGAGGGTGGCGAGGAGTTAGCAAATAGTTTCTTTTTCCAAACAATGGCCGATTACTACGTGATGGGTGCCACTAAAAATTCGCTCAATAATGACGAGCGAGCCGCAGAGCTCGACCTTCTGTCCAAGTTTGTTATCTGGTCTATCGTCCTCGCGATTCTCTCGTTCGTCCCCTTCTACCTCTACAATAATCCCTGAGCTCATAAATATGACCGACCAGAAGCCACCGCCACCAGCTCCGCCACCAATGCGCAATATCAAAAGTGATGTTCCGCTGCCAAGGCGAGACCCGCCCTCGCGCCCAGTGCCGCCACCACCATCGCCGAAAAGAGCTTAGGCGACCGACTATGATCAGAGATTAGGTATCCCCCTCTTTATGTGAATGACGAGTTTGCGAAACAACGTCATTGAGCCGAGCCAATAGCCGACGACTGCCCCGAAAAAGGATGGTGGGAATACCTCAGTGTGGCGTTATTGCCACGTCTGCCTCGGGTATTCGCCTGATCAAATCGGCGAGCTGTTTGGCCAGCCGGTCAGCACGACCCTTTTCCCGCTCAGCCTTCAGCAGCGCCACCTCCAATGCCTGATCAACCTCGGTCAGTTGGTCGACTCGCTTTTCTAACGTGATCTCCAAATCCTCTAGTGCTCGCTGGGCCTGCCGGAGTTCAACCACCTGCCGATCCAGCGCCGCCTGCCGCGCATGAAGTGCCTCACTGGCTGAGTGTTGAAGCTTGTCCTGTATGGCCGACGTCTTGGCCCTCAGCAACAACGCCTTGTAGTTGGGGGTCTGTATGCCGATAGCAGCAGCGGCCATGTCTGATCGTTCAATAACCGGCTCAGCAGCGGCGAGTGCCTGGTAATACTGGCTGACCTTCTGATGGGTGGCTTTCGATCCCTCGATGCCGCGCAACAAACCGAACGGCTTCCCGCACCAATGATGGAAGTCGGTCTGCATCTTGCGCAGCTTGGCGGCACCGCCGAGGAAATCACGCGCAGACAGTCTCCCGTCCTTGGTCAGCGGCACGACGTACGCGACAAGGTGGGGCGTCCTCTCGTCCAGGTGAACGGTGGCGCTGACAATGTTCTCGCCGCCGTGTCGCGCCTTCAGCCAGGCTATGGCCCGGTCAAAGTAGCCGCCTGTGTCGGGCATAGTCCCGCCGTGACGGGTGAATGCCTCGGGGCTCGCGGTGATCAGATATTCAATGCAGAGCACCGCACCCTTACGCCGGCGTTCAGGCAGCTTGGCCAACACCGCATTGGCAAGACCGGCAGCACTCGACGCGCCCACGTGCATGTTGGTCGCGCCATTGGAGTTCGGTGTGGGCATCTCTCGAAAGGTGTGTCGACCCGAACCAATAATCCCGGCGACTGACTTCAGCTTTTTTGTTCTTAGTATCGTGTAAGGCATGGCAGCCTCCCCCGTGCTGAGTGTTCTCATCTTCAGCGTGCGGGTGGAGCAAAGGCCGGCGCAAGTCACCCCAAGCGCAGCTTGTGTACTCACTACACAAACTGCGTTTGTTGTTCGCTTCCTGCGGAAGAAAAGCGGTGTCAGCGCGCCGCCCATACCACGAAAGTTTCGTAGTAGTGTCGACTCAATTACCCAGGCCTAACCCAGCCAGTTATTCCGACAGCTCATTTGATCTGACTCGGACAGACCGATCTGTCTCACTGAGACCAAAACGGCTCACTCTGTAATGACGAGTCAAAAACGCGAACTTTGTGTGGGTGACTGGCCAACGGTTAAAGTCTCGGCAACCACCGTTACGGAGACACCCTGGGCGAGAGGGGGGAAAACGACCGAAGGAGGGGCAGCAAACGAAAAAGTGAGTAGATTTGTGAGTAGATAAAATCAACTACAAATGACAAACCCAGCAAATACAAGCCATACAGCCAATGGTTCGATTCCGTCTCTGCACCACTAATTAGTTTCAGGTGGTGCCAAACCCACCCGAAAGTCCACAAAAAGCCCGCCTAGTGCGGGTTTTTTGTTATCCACGATTTCCCACACCTACCTTGCCAGCCCAAAGTTTTGGGGGCAGAGTTAGGGGCAAGACCGGTTCGGCCTTCTCGCTTGCCCCTACGATGGTGCCCTATGCCCCGCAAAGTCACGCCCCTGACCGATCCGCGATCAAGGCCGCAAAGCCCCGGGAGAAGCCCTACAAGCTCTCCGATGGCGAAGGCCTATACCTGGAAATAATGCCCATCAGCTCCAAGCTGTGGCGACTCAAGTACCGCCACCTCGGCAAAGAAAACCGACTGGCGCTTGGCTCGTACCCCGACGTAACGTTGATGCAGGCCCGCAAGAAGCGATCAGAGGCCCGGCAACTGATGGCCGATGGCAAAGACCCAGGCGCGGCCCGACAAGCGGCAAGGCAGGCGCAGAAGGTCGAGGGGCTGACATTCGAGACGCTGGCGCGGGAGTGGTTTGCCTACAACGCGCCACGCTGGGCAGAGAGCACGACCTACAAGGCCAAGCTTTACCTGGAGAACGACCTGATCCCCGGTATCGGTGCTCGCCCACTGAAAAGCATCACCCGGCCCGATCTGGTGGAGCTGGTGCGCAAGGTCGAGGCCAGGGGGACGCTTAACGCTGCCGGGAAGATCCGCCAATGGCTGCACCAGATATTCCGCTACGGGTTGGCGAAGGGCGTAGTCGATAGCAACCCCGCCACCGATCTGGACGTGGTAGCCGCTCCCGCGAAAGCGCCCCGCCACCACCCACACGTCGCCTTGTCCGAATTGCCCGAGCTGCTGGCGAAGTGCGACAGCGCCAACATCAACAAACTGACCCGCTACGCCATTCGCCTCCTGGTGCTGACCGCCGTGCGACCTGGTGAACTGCGAGCTGCACCGTGGGCCGAGTTCGATCTGGACGCCGCCACCTGGACAATCCCCAAGGAGCGGATGAAGGCCCGCCGCCCGCACGCTGTACCACTGCCGAGCCAGGCTGTAGAGATACTGCGCCAACTCCAGCCGATTACCGGCGAGTACCCGCTGGTGTTCGCTGGCCAGCAAAACACCGAACGCCCCATGAGCGAGAACACGATCAACAAGGCATTGCGCCTAATGGGTTACGAGAACCGTCAGACCGGCCACGGCTTCCGCCATCTGCTGTCCACCGAGCTGAATGGGCGCGGGCACAACAAGGACTGGATCGAGCGGCAACTGGCCCATGGCGATTCCGATGGCATCCGCGACACTTACAACCACGCCAACTACCTGGAGCAGCGCCGGGGAATGATGCAGGCCTGGGCTGACTCAATCGACGCGCTGTGTGCTGGCGCGAATGTGGTGAGCATCAAGCGCAAAGCGTAATAAGTTTTGGCTGGCCTAGCTCGACGGAGCGAAAAGCGGACTTCCCAACCGCCTGACCAACCAATCTATCTAATAGTGGGAGCGCCTGGGAGGGCGAATCAATGGACGCTAACACAAGAGAAAAAACAGCTACTTTTAAAAAGTTTATCGGCCCAGTTAACGAAGCCAGACGCCTCTTCTCAGAAATCAGGGAGGATGGAGACGATGTGACTTTTGAGCAATTGCACAAATTATCACTACTGACATTAACCGCCGCTCCTGACGAATGGAAAATGCCAACAGCTACTATTTTTAGCCAGGGCCTTGATGAGCTTGAAAAGCTGTCAACCAACAATCCCTCATTGAGTAAAGAAATTCGTCACGCTGGATTATTGCTTGTGCTTGGCGCCTTTCAAGTTGGCACGCTGCCTGCGGGATTTCGTATGGATCGCGAACAAAAAATGATTACCCCTCTTATGGCCAAAAACAATGCCAAAAGCGAAATCATTGCCCGAGCCAAAAAGATGGCAAGTGAACAATGGAAACTTGATACAGATAAGAAAATTAAAACTGGTGCAATGGCAGATATGGTTTGGAGCCTATTAATAGACGCTGGCCTTTCCGAACACCTACCAGACAATGTTGCACGAATAAGAACATGGATCAGGGATGTAGCCCCCGAATACGCTAAAGCGAAAGGTCGCCCGAAAAACGCTTCACGTAACGGATAACAGTATTTACGCCAGGGATAACGATTTATCCGCAGCGCTCACCAAATTTATTTACCGCCCATCAACCAGCAGCATTGCCATCGTCGATTACCTAAACCGCCCCAGGAGGCGCAGACGATGGCAAACGCTACCAACACCACCCCACCAACTCGCCGGTTCATCAAGCGTCAGGAAGTAGAGTCGATCACCGGCCTTTCCTGCACTGAGATTTACCGCCGCGTCGCTGCTGACAACTTCCCCAAGCAAGTCACCCTCGGCCCCAAGTGTGTCGTCTGGATCGAGGCTGAGGTTTTGGCCTGGTGTGATGCACGTATCGCTGAAAGCCGTGGTGAATGCGCATGAATCATTCCCATGCACTCCCAACACTTGCCATACGGCCACAGCACGACTACAGTCCTGTTGTCGCTGCAAATTCAGCGACCGACCTTGGCGGGTCGAACACTACACGGCGCAACAGCGCCCCCATTACGATTGCAGGCGCTTTTTTTGTGCCCGCGATCACGCTTCATGGCGGGTTGCGCAGGAGCACCTTCGGGTGCGCCGGTTTCCGTGTGTACCGGTCCGCCAATCCTGTGCAACTCGCCACCCTTTCCTGCTTGGCGGCAGACAGCGGTGGCTCCAATACACCCGGAGCTCCACCCATGGATATCTTCGCTCTCAGTCCGTCCGACATTCAGCACAAGATCGAGCGTCACCGCGCCCGTGCCATTTCCAGCTCAGCACCAAGTCTTCTCTCAAAGTTCGCCACGAGCGTTACAACGCCGAGATGGCCCGTGCCCGTTTCTATGAAGCGATGTTGAAGGGGGCCAAATAATGACTCAGCCCACTGCTACCACCATTGCCAATGATGCTGTCGACCAACTGCGAGTTGCTCGCGACTATATGGCATGGTTTGACTCTTTGAGTTATGCAATCAGCGACTCGATTAAAAAGGGTCACGAGCATCACGCGGAGCGCTTGGCAGGCGTTGTTCAACGCTTGGCCGGCGACTACCACGGCATCCTTGATTGTGAAGTTGAAACCCTCAATAGCCAGCTCGAAACTCTCGAACTGAGGAACTAACCATGACGAATTTTCAACAGCGCTCTCCAGCGCTGACGGGATCACTCGGCCTGGAGAAAGTGATTGAGCCTGTCGCCCGCCACTTGTTGGGCGAACCGAACGCGGCATTGAGCAAGGCCAACGAACTGCGATATGGCACCAACGGCTCGCTGGCGGTGGACCTGGATAAAGGTGTGTGGCACTCGCATGAGACCAACCAGGGCGGCGGCGTTCTGGACCTGGTCGAAAGGGAAACCGGGCTCAGTGTTCGCGCCGAGCAAATGGCCTGGCTGGAAAAGAACGGATTGAGGGAGGCGACTTCAACCCCGCGTCTGGCTGCTGATGGTCCGCCAGTCAAACGAAAGGAGGTCGCGCAATACAGCTACGTCGACGAAAACGGCGTCCTGCTGTTCCAGGTGGTCCGCTTCGAACCGAAAGACTTTCGTCAGCGCTGCCCAGTGGGTGATCGCTGGTCCTGGTCAGTGAAGGGCGTGCGCAAGGTGCCCTATCGCCTGCCCGACCTGCTGGCGGCGGTGGACGCGACTGTCTATCTCGTCGAGGGCGAAAAAGATGTTGATCACCTGATGCCACTAGGCCTGATAGCGACCTGCAATGCCGGTGGCGCCGGGAAGTGGTCCGCCGAGCTGTCGGAGTTCTTCCGGGAGCGTCGAGTGGTCATTCTACCGGACAACGATGAGCCAGGTCGAAAGCACGCGGCGAAGGTGTCCGCCGCACTTACGGCGGTTGGGGCGATGGTGCGGGTCATTCACCTGCCGGGCCTGCCAGAAAAAGGCGATGTGTCGAACTGGCTGGACGCGGGCGGAACGGTCGAAAAGCTCCAGGAGTTGCTGGAGTTACCAGAAGTCGCTGTCGAGGGTGACACGCCGACAGTTGATCCCGATGAAGATGAGGAACGGCAGAGTCAGGCGTCCTTGCTGGTCAAGTACGTTGAGCAGCGGTTTGAGCTGTTCCACGATCAGAACAAGGACGTGTACGCCCGTGACATGAAGTCGGGCGAGGTGCGCAATCTGGCCTCGCGTCAGTTTCGTGACTGCCTGCTGGCGGGGTTTTATCAGGACACCGGAAAAGCCCCTCGGGACCAGTCATTGCGTGAGGCATTGGGCACTCTGGCGGGGCTGGGCCGCTTTCACGGTGAGAGTCTGGACATTCACCTGCGAACCGCTGGCGCGAACGGGGAATACTTCCTTGACCTGGCCGTGCCTGGCAGTAGCCGAGCGGTTCGAATCACCCCGGCAACGTGGGAGATCGTCGAATCACCGCCGGCGATGTTCGTTCGACCGGAATCTATGCAGCCGTTGCCCGACCCGGTGGCGGGTGGATCAATCGAACCACTTTGGCGTGTGGCCAACATCCCGCACGGCTCCCGGCTGATGGCCTTGTCCTGGCTGATTGAGTGCCTACGCCCTGACACGCCGTATCCGTTGCTTGAGCTGCTGGGTGAGCAGGGTAGCGCCAAGAGTACGACCCAGATTGCACTGCGCCGGTTGATTGATCCGAACGCCTGTGACCTACGGGGCGCGCCGAAGTCGGTAGAGGATATTTTCGTCTCTGCTGGCGCGTGCTGCCTGGTCAGTTACGAGAACGTCAGTCACTTGCCCGGGCCGATGCAGGATGCTTTGTGCGTGTTGGCGACGGGGGGCGGATTCGCTAAGCGCAAGCTGTACAGCGACACCGAGGAGAGCGTGGTGTCCGTCAAGCGCCCCATTGTCCTCAACGGTATCAGCGCCTCAGTCACGGCGCAGGATCTGGTGGACCGGGCCGTCAGTATCGAGACCCCAGTTATTACCGAGCGCCTGGAAGTCACCGACCTATGGCGGGCGTATGAGGTCGAGCGGCCCAAGCTGTTAGGCGCTCTTCTCGACATCACGGCCAGGGCGCTGGAGCTGCTGCCACAGATGAGCATTCCCGCCGATGAACGTCCGCGTCTGGTCGAGTTCGCCCGCCTGGGCATGGCCGTCGCCAAAGCAGTTGGGCAACTGCCGGAAGACTTCCTTGATGAGTTCAACGCCTGCCGTCAAGAGAGTCTGGCCCGCACCATCGATGCCAGTCCGGTCGCTGCTGGCGTGGTGGACATGATCGAGTCGCGTCCGTATGGCATGACCGCCCCTGCGAAAGAGATCCTGTTGACCCTGGAGCAGTTCCGCCCGACGGGCTGTGATTCTTGGCCGCGCTCGCCAAAGGGGTTGGGTGATGCCCTGCGTCGAGCGGCACCAGCACTTCGACAGATGGATATTGATTGCCGGTGCCTGGGCAAGATCGGCAGTACCGTTAAGTGGGAGATAAAAAGAAAGTTACCGACCCAATGTCGTGCAAGTCGTGATGTCGTGCAAAACGATCAAAAAACGATCAATCAGCACGACATCACGACATGCACGACTTCGGAGCCGGAAGTATCTTTTTCGGATGACGATCAGGAGGCGTTCTGATGGGCGCCATCGATTACCTAAAAGACCACGGTTTCGCTGCCAAGGTGAAGGGCAATCGCCTGATCGTCTCCCCAGCGAGCCAGCTCACACCGGACGTTCGCAAGTACATCAAAGCGCATCGGCTGGAGCTGATAGCCGAGGTCGCCGCCAACGATGGTCATACCCGTCAGTGCGCATGGACGGTGCTGCTGCCAGGGCGACAGCCGTTCGTGATGATCAGCCCTGACCCCATTACTCACACCGAAGCCTTGGCCGATGTTCGCGGTCGCTGGCCGAACGCTGACCTCAAGTGACATGCCGATGAGACATGTCCAAGACACGCTCTAAAAGTGAATCGCTGCAAGCCTTTAACCATAGGGCTTGTAGCCAATATCTGCATCCACTCCCAAGGAGGAAACGATATGCCCAATGACTACAGCCGTCCGAAGCGAGCGCCATCCCCTCGCGAACTGGCCGCCATGATCACCCGCAACGCCAACCTCTTGGCCCGTCGATTTGAAGGCCAGGCCATCAACCAAAGGTTCGGAATGAAACAAGGGGTTTCAAGTTGAGCAAACCGAAACAGGGGGTTTCAAACGATCAGCGCCAGCAGGTGATCGACTTGCGCCGTCTTCACTCATTCCGAGACGTGTCCAAAATTACCGGCGTTCCCTTGGGCACGGTGAAAACCATCGTCAGTCGATCCGGTGCCTTTCGAGACAACGAGGCACACCGGGCGCTGTTCACCTTGCCACCGATACAACTGAGCGCAGAACAGCGCCCAGCCGTGCAAGAGCTACCATCGCAGCAAGCTGTGACGAGTGATAAGGAAGTGGACGCCCTGCTGTGGCTCCGTGAGGTGATCAGCACCGGCCACCCCGGCCACATAGAGGTGGCAATGGAAGCGTCCAAGCGCATCAATACACCGTTCAAGCAGCTTGAGGAACGGTATCGGGACTGGCTCAGGATGAAGCACCCCAACAACATGTTCGCCGCCCTGTCGTCGTTCGACCTGGGCAACCTTGAGAGCTTGGCCAAGTCGTCCGTGGAGAAGCTGCGTAAGCAGTCAGAAACCCGGGCGCAGTTTGGCGACCAGCTATTCAGCCTGACCGACGCCGAGGTGTTTTGCGTGACGGCGCTCGACGGTCTGGAGCCAGTCGGTATAGGGGACTTTGACAAGGCCGAGATTGCCGCCCGCTTCAAGGCCAGGCCGGACCTGATGCCCAATACCTTGAACGACTGCCTGTATGAGCTGGATTACTGGCATCAGCTCTATTGGCTACGCAATTCGATGGAGCGTTACGGCGGCGACCCGGCGCACGAAGCATCAGCCCGCGACTGGTTTGTGTTTGAGTTGCTGGCGGAGATCCGGCCACGCAACAAGGATGAGGCAAAGGCGGTACTGCGCTACCTGGCAATGAGTGACCGGGGCGACTTCCGAAAGGACGTGGATCGGATCATGGATAACCTGCTGGGGTGACTCGCGTGGCGATAGGAATCCCCTAGGGAGGGGGGGGTAGGTCTGGGTCCCTCCTAGAGCTTTTGACATCGAGGGCATTGCGCACCGCGTTGTTTCGCCAGCTAAAAAATTTTGAAATTTGGGTAACAGGTAACAGAGGTGAACCAATGAATCAGTCAGATTTTGCCAAGCTTCACGGCGTCTCAAGAAAAACCGTAACGCTCTGGAAGGCCCGTGGTTGGCTGGTTTCAGTGAAAGGTGTGATCGACGTGGACGCGTCAAACGCTCAAATCGAGCGCTATCGAAAGTCTGTTACCCATCCGAAAAAAACCGGCCAGGGTAACGGATTGGGTAACAAGGGTAACTCGTTACCTAAGTTGTTACCCGGTACGCCCGATAACGAAACGCCGGAGCAAACGGCAACGCGAATTCTTGGCACCGAAGGCGCCACCATGTCCCTGGATGAAGCCCGCCGCATGAAGGAAAACTACCTCGCCCTGCTCCACCAAATGGACTACGACCAGAAATCCGGCCTGGTTGTGCTGGTGTCGGATGTAGCCACAGCAGTCGGCAAAGAATACTCACAAGTGCGTACGCGCTTGCTGGCCATCCCCGCCGAGCAGGCCCCTCGCATTCACCGACTCAAGACGGTGACCGAGGTGCAAGACGTATTGCAGGAGCTAATAACGGACGCCCTTGAGGAGCTGACCAGCGACGGAGGTTGAGTTCGATAGTGAGTCGGTGTAGTGGCTCGTATTTATCGAACCCCAGGGAACGTGGATTGAGTCTGAGCTTCTACAGATGAGATCACCCTGGCTTACCTTTTCACGTTGCGGTTCTCTCCATCGTTTCGCGCTGCCGGATTGGCTTGCTTTCCAAATAATGTGAGCGGCGTCACTGGGTCACAACAAGCCCTCAACAGCCTCTGGTAGTTTGCCCTGCCTGCTGGCATGCTCTCGAAATCGTGTCACCCCATCAACGCATCCTCGCGACTCCGCAGTGCCGTTTTATGCCAGTGAAACCCTGAGGGCAAGGCCATCGCCTGCCACCTGTTGGGACATGCTCATGAAAAACGCTTCGACTCTTTCATTATCGTTTACGTATGTGCAGCCTAATACGACTGGCAAGATGCGTCGTGTAGCAGTGGCTTCCTCTCTGGGCAACGCTCTGGAGATATACGACTTTACGGTCTACAGTTTTTTCGCCGTAATTATCGGTCAGTTATTTTTCCCTGCCGACTCATCACTGGCATCCTTGATGATGTCATTGTCGACCTTTGCCATGGGCTTTCTCATCAGGCCACTGGGCGCCGTGTTGATTGGCCGATTCGCCGATCGTTATGGGCGCAAGCAGGCGTTGACCTTGACCATTGCCTTGATGACGATAGGGACAGGAATTATCGCGTTTACACCGACTTACTCCAGCATTGGGGGCTTCGCTATGGCACTGCTGGTTCTCGGGCGATTGCTTCAGGGGTTCTCTGCAGGCGGCGAAGTGGGTGCGGCTTCGGCCTTTTTGATGGAGTCCGGACGCACCGATAATCGTTGCTTCATGGTCTGCTGGCAGGGTGCAAGCCAAGGAGCTGCAGCGCTACTGGGAGCGCTGTCCGGGCTCGTGCTAACCACAATGTTGTCGGAACAGGCGCTACACAGTTGGGGGTGGCGAGTCCCCTTCATCATTGGATTGTTAATTGGCCCCGTAGGGTGGTACATCCGCAAACATTTGGATGAAACGCATGAAAATCGCGACAACCCTACGCTGCTTCGCTATTTCGTGCGCACCCATGCTCGTACCTTAGGTCTGGGTATTTTGATCATGGCAAGTTCAACGGTGACGTTCTACATGACTGTGTTTTACATGCCAACGTACCTGATCCGGACGTTGCATTACCCCAGCGGTGTTGCTTTTTTTCTGGTGGTGTTTGCCTGCATATTGCTCATTGTCATCCCGCCCTTGGCTTCGCGTTTCGCTGATCGGCTACCACGGCGTAAACCGCTATTGTATTGGTCGTGCGGCTTACAGGCGGTGCTGGCTTATCCTGCTTTTATGCTGCTAGATCAGCAAAGCACACTGCTCAGCTTGATGGCGGTATCGATACTGATGGCGCCAGTGGCCGTTAGTAGTGGTCCCGGGTTGACGTTGCTGATGGAAGCCTTCTCCCGCAACGAACGAGTGACCGGCGTATCAATCATCTACAGCTTTGGGGTGACCGTTTTTGGGGGGTTTTCTCCATTGGTGGTGACGTGGCTGATTGCGGAGACTGACAGCCCACTCGTTCCAGCCTGGTACCTATGTGGCGCTATTGTCGCGAGTGGCGTAGCACTGCGCCTCTATCCCGAACAGCCAGGACGCGCCTGAATCAGGGGCATCTGAGATACAGCCTCCAAAAACTTGGCAACGACCGAAGTTGCCCCCCCTAAATGGCAGTAGGCAAGGCCCTGACCTCACCGACGGAGGTAACATGGCACCTAGACCACATTGGATGTCAGCTTTAGCGATTCACTTAATTACGCCCCGTCGATAACGACGCCGCCACAGCAGCCTGCTCACAAACACCTGCCCGCGGCACCAGCTGGATATCCACCCGACGATTGGCCGCGCGCCCCGAAGCAGTAGCGTTATCGCCAATCGACTGGCTACCTGCGGCACCCTGCACGGCGAAGCAGCTGTCGGGAATATCGCCCATACGCTGCATCCAATTACGCACGGCCAAGGCGCGGGCATAGGACAGTTGAAGATTCTGCTGAGCATCTCCCGAGTTGTCGGTATGCCCAACAATAACGATCAACCAACCCGGCTGGGCCTTAATGTTGACCAAGGCCTTGATCAGCACTTTGGTCGAGCCCGGTTTGAGTTCGGCACTGCCAGCATCGAACAGTGACAGGCTGTCCAAACGTACCGGGTCGGGTGTTCGGTGTTCTTGCTGGGCCAGTTTCACCAGGCGTTTGTCTGGATCAGCCAACCAGTCCCGCCACAAAAAGCCACTGACCAGTGCGATGGTCGCAGCCACGGCAAACAGCCATTTGGCGATACGCCGCCGCTTGGTCTGCGGGGATGCCGTGGGCACTTCTGGCATAGGTCGAGCGGGCAAAATCATCACCGGCGTCGCAAACGCCGGTTCCGGTATTATCCGGGGTTGAGGCAGTGTTTCGCCCAAGTAAAGGTTTCGTTCCAGGCGTTGCAGCAGGCCGCACAGCTGATGACGTAGCGCCTGCAACATAACCAGGGGGATTTGTGTCTGACGCTCCAACTGTACGTTTAATCGCGTGAGTTCATTATCCAGATGCGTAAGGGCTGGCACCGTGCGTGGGCTTATCTCTTGGCTGCGCAGCAACGGCTGCAGTTGGGCGAACAACCAGGCCAAGATATCCAGGCGGACTGAGGCCATCGGCGGCCACACCCGTGACCATTCGTTGCAAAGTGCCTCAATCAGCGCCACCCCTTGCGCCATGCCTTCCAGACCATAGCGCTGGCTACGCGCCAGGGCATAGGAGACGGCGGTTTGCAGATCTGCTCCATTCTCGTGGAATAACGTCAGGCACAACTGCTCCACTTTGGCCCAGTCGACATCCGGGCACGCCGGATGAGTCAGTTTGGTCAGCTCGTCACGCAGTGCCGTAAACTCGCCAAAGTCGCGCGGGTCACCGCCGACTCGAATACGCATTTCAAATAACGCCGTCATCCAGCTTCCTTTCCTTTACGGGT
>NZ_JBVASJ010000062.1:0-14983 GCF_057813935.1 Pseudomonas sp. F220 | reverse complement strand
GAGCTCAACCAATGTTGGCCAGAAGCCGAAGACAGCTTCCTCGAACAGGCCTTATACATAGATGCAACCGGGTAGCAGTGTTTGAAAAGCAGGTAGACCGTGGGGGCGAGTCCATACATAAGGGCGGCAATTCCGCTGCCGCCTCAAGCATGGCACGGGCGAATAGCACGACATTCGCCTCACGCCCGGGAGACCGGCCATGCGCCGGACCGTCCAGCGCGACCACGGTGTAGCCAGCGTCGACCAGGGCCGTGATCAGACTGGCGAACTGTGTCGGCCGCCCTTCCCAGCCATGCATCAACAAAACCGTCGGGCCCTGGCCCCAGCGCAACGCCGAAAGCCCGAACCGCAAGGTGATTCGTTCGGACTTCGCCAGCAGCGGCAACTCCCAATCGCGCGGCGGTAGCTCGCGTGGAGTCATGAACGCCAGCCGCATCTTGCGGGCTATCAGTCGCGGTGCAAACCAGCCCAAGGTGCCATTAACGCCACGAACCCAGCTTAAAGTGCTCATTGCTCATCTCCTCAGGCCAACGCTTCAGGTCATAGCACCGCCGACTTCGCGGCACGCAGCAATCGATCGGATAACTCTCCCGGACCCAAGGCCCGCGCCAGCGCCAGGCCGCCCACCATCAGAGCGACATCTGCCAGGGCTTTGTCAGTGTCTTCCGGACTGGCCGCCAATTGCGCGACCATCAGCTCCAGGTGTTCATTCAATGCCTGACGAAAGTCGTCCGGCAGGCGACCCAACTCCCCGACTGAAGCCGGAATCGGGCAAGCATGCTCAGTCGAGTCACGGTGCTTGCGAGACAGGTAGAACGCAGCGACCAAGGCGCGACGTTCTTCGCCAGTCAACTCGGCATCCATTTCCGCGATCAAGCCACGGCGCTGAGCGAGCAGTTGCGTGAACGCCTCCAGCATCAGCGCATCCTTGCTTTCAAAGTGCGCATAGAAGCCACCCACCGTGAGCCCGGCGGCGCCCATCACCTCTCCCACGCTCGGCTCGGCCGGACCACGCTGAATCAGCGCTGCGCTTGCGGCCTTCAAGATGCGTTCGCGGGTTTGAGCTTTTTTATCGTTCATCGTTGCCTCCGAATATTACGATTGAAATATTATTCTCATAATAAATTTTCGCAAGTCATTGCTGTGACCGTTGGTCAGAAGAGCCACTTTTTGAAAATAGAGAGCCGAGAACAGAGGGTTGAGGGCAAAAAGTTGAGTAAAGAGAGAATTGGCGAACGCCAGACAAACAAAAGGGCCATTCAATAATTGAATGACCCCTATAAATCCCGCAGAGCGGGTAATCGTGGCGTCCCCTAGGGGACTCGAACCCCTGTTACCGCCGTGAAAGGGCGGTGTCCTAGGCCACTAGACGAAGGGGACGCAAAACCTTCTATACAACGTGATCAGGCTGAGTCTGATCGATTCAAGGCCGGTGTGGCCAGACCTTGAACTGTAAAATTGGTGGAGCTAGACGGGATCGAACCGTCGACCTCTTGCATGCCATGCAAGCGCTCTCCCAGCTGAGCTATAGCCCCGGATTTTTCGCCTCGCGGCGGAGCAGCATTTTTCAACACTGCTTCTGTAAAACTGGCGTCCCCTAGGGGACTCGAACCCCTGTTACCGCCGTGAAAGGGCGGTGTCCTAGGCCACTAGACGAAGGGGACGTAACCCTTCTATACAACGTGATCAGGCTGAACCTGATCGATTCAAGGTCGGTGTGGCCAGACCTTGAACTGTACAATTTGGTGGAGCTAAACGGGATCGAACCGTTGACCTCTTGCATGCCATGCAAGCGCTCTCCCAGCTGAGCTATAGCCCCACGTTGTGGACGGGGCGCATGTTAAGCGTGAGACGGAAACCTGTCAAATAATTTCTCAACAAATTTCAAAATTTTTCGTCGGCATAACAATCACTTACCACCAATCCCGAGAATCCGGGTCCCTCGTAGCAGCTGCCGAAGGCTGCGTTCGGCCGCGCAGCGGTCGTAAATGCGCACGCCCCCCACACTTTCAGGCAAATCGCATTCCGGCCATTCAGGGCCGCTTCGCGACCCGACGCAGCCTCCGGCAGCTGTTACATGGGACCGTATTCAATCAGAGATATCTCAGGCGATAGCGCCCAAGAGTTTTTCCCATTCCTTGTTTTCCTTCTTCGACACGCCACCGAGCAAGTCGATAGCCTGGCGCAGACGGAAACGCGTCAGGTCCGGACCGAGGATTTCCATCGCATCGAGCACCGACACCGAACTGGCCTGACCGGTAATCGCCGCAAACATCAGCGGCATGGCGTCGCGCAGCTTCAGCTCCAAAGACTCGACCACTGCCTGAATGGTCCCGGTGATGCTGTCCTTCTCCCACTGACGCAGACTTTCCAGCTTCCACAGGATCAGTTGCATCAACTGACGAACCTGATCACCCGAGAGTTTCTTGTGCTCGAACAGCTTGGCGTCCGGCGTCACGCCACCGGCAAAGAAGAACCCAGCCAGCGGCGCGATCTGACTGAACGTTTCGACCCGGCCCTGTACGTGCGGCGCGATCTTCATCATGTACTCAGGGTTCAGCGCCCACGCCTGCACGCGACTGGCGAATTCTTCCACCGGCAGGTCGCGCAGCCACTGGCCGTTGAGCCAGGAAAGCTTCTCGACATCGAAAATCGGCCCGCCCAGGGAAACCCGCGACAAATCGAAGTTATCAACCATTTCCTGCAGCGAGAACTTCTCGCGCTCGTCCGGCATCGACCAGCCCATACGGCCCAGGTAGTTGAGCATCGCTTCCGGCATGAAGCCCATACGCTCGTAGAAGGTCACCGAGGTCGGGTTCTTGCGCTTGGACAGCTTGCTCTTGTCCGGGTTACGCAGCAGCGGCATGTAGCACAGTTCTGGCTGTTCCCAGCCGAAGTATTCGTAGAGCAGGATCAGTTTCGGCGCTGATGGTAGCCATTCTTCACCACGCAGCACGTGGGTGATGCCCATCAAGTGATCGTCGACCACGTTGGCAAGGAAGTAAGTCGGCAAGCCGTCGGTCTTCATCAGCACTTGCATGTCCATGCGATCCCACGGGATCTCGACGTCGCCACGGAGCATGTCCGGCACCACGCAGACACCTTCGGTCGGCACTTTCATGCGGATCACGTGCGGCTCACCGGCAGCCAGACGACGCTGCACTTCTTCTGGCGAGAGCAGCAGCGCACGGCCGTCGTAGCGTGGGGTTTCGCCGCGAGCCATTTGCTCGGCGCGCATCTGGTCCAGTTCTTCAGCAGTGCAGAAGCACGGGAAGGCATGACCGAGCTCTACAAGCTGCTGGGAATACTTCTGATAGATATCGCCGCGTTCACTCTGACGGTATGGGCCGTGCGGGCCGCCGACATCCGGGCCTTCACTCCAGTTGATGCCCAGCCAGCGCAAGGCATCGAAAATCTGCTGTTCGGACTCGCGGGTCGAACGCAATTGATCGGTGTCTTCGATCCGCAGGATGAACTCACCGCCATGCTGCTTGGCAAAGCAGTAGTTGAACAAAGCGATGTAAGCGGTGCCGACGTGGGGATCCCCGGTAGGCGATGGCGCGATGCGAGTGCGGACGGTGGTCATGGCATGTCTCGGAAAGAATATAAAAAGCGGAGATGAAACAAAGGGCGAATGGTAACAGGCGAGACCGACCCGGCTCCAGTGAGCAGGGCATTTAAGCCAAGGTTGCGCCTACAAAGCGCCGTGGCGCTGCTGAATGGCTGATTATCAGCAACCAGCATTTACCGCTCATCGGCTATATGCCAGATTCGCACACTGTTAAATTTCCTTACACCTTCTCGACTACAGTCTGCCCATGCCTGCCCAACTCAAGCGTCGCCTTTTTACTTTCCTGTTTATTGTCCTGCTGATCGCTTTGGCTTTTTTCGCCCAATGGTTCTTCAAGGGACGATTTTATGAAAGCACCGATAACGCCTATGTCCAGGGCGAAATCACCCGTGTTTCCAGCCAACTGGGCGCACGCATTGACGAAGTGCTGGTGCGCGACAACCAGCATGTGGAAAAAGGCGAGCTACTGATCAAACTCGAAGGCGATGACTTCCATCTCGCCGTCGACCACGCCAACGCCATGCTGGCCACCCGCGCGGCCGAGCGCTTGCAGGCCCAGAGCAAGTTGACCCAACAGGCCAGCCTGATCGCCGCCAGTGAAGCACAGGTTGCGTCCAGCCAGGCCAGCCTCGGTCGCTCACAGATCGATCTGTCCCGGGCGCAAACCCTGCGTAAACCGGGTTATGTCTCTGAAGAACGGGTCACCACCCTCTCCGCCGACAACCATATCGCCCGCTCGCAGGTGGCCAAGTCCCAAGCCGACCTGCAAGGTCAGCGCCAGCAGGTCAACGCCCTCAGTGCCGAGATAAAACGCCTTGACGCGCAGATCGCCAACGCCCGCACCGATCTGGCTCAGGCCGAGTTGAACCTGACCCGCAGCGAAATTCATGCGCCGATCAGCGGCCTGATCGGCCAGCGCGCAGCCCGCAACGGCCAATACGTACAAGCCGGCGCCTACCTGCTGTCGATCGTGCCGGATCAGGACATCTGGATTCAGGCCAATTTCAAGGAAACCCAGATCGGCCACATGCAGCCCGGGCAAAAAGCCGAGCTGACGTTCGATGCGTATAGCGACACGCCGATTGAGGCTCGAGTCGACAGTCTGTTCGCCGCTTCCGGCGCGCAATTCAGCCTGTTGCCGCCGGACAACGCCACCGGCAACTTCACTAAGGTGGTTCAGCGCATCCCGGTCAAACTGACCTTCGCCGCTGATAACCCGCTGCACGGCAAAATCCGCCCGGGCATGTCGGTCACCGTCAAAGTCAACATCAAAGCGGATACCGACACCCAAAATGGCCGGTGATCAACTGATCCGCCCGGTCGGAGAGCCGACCCGGCGCGACTGGATTGCGGTGATGAGCGTGATGCTCGGCGCCTTTATGGCGGTGCTCGACATCCAGATCACCAACTCCTCGCTCAAGGACATTCAGGGCGCGCTGTCGGCCACTCTTGAAGAAGGCTCGTGGATTTCCACCTCGTACCTGGTGGCGGAGATCATCATGATCCCCCTCACCGCCTGGTTGGTGCAGCTGCTGTCCGCACGGCGACTGGCGGTCTGGGTCTCGCTGGGATTTCTGGCGGCCTCCTTGTTGTGCTCCATGGCCTGGAGCCTGGAGAGCATGATCGTCTTTCGTGCCTTGCAAGGCTTCACTGGTGGCGCACTGATTCCGCTGGCGTTCACCCTGACGCTGATCAAGCTTCCCGAACACCACCGCGCAAAAGGCATGGCGATGTTCGCCATGACCGCCACCTTCGCCCCCTCTATCGGCCCAACCATCGGCGGTTGGCTCACCGAGAACTGGGGCTGGAAATACATTTTTTATATCAACATCCCGCCCGGTCTGATCATGATCGCCGGGTTGCTCTACGGCCTGGAGAAGAAGAAGGCCCATTGGGAACTGCTGAAAAGCACCGACTACGCCGGCATTCTCACACTCGGCATCGGCCTGGGCTGCTTGCAGGTATTTCTTGAGGAAGGCCATCGCAAAGACTGGCTGGAATCGAATCTGATCGTCACGCTCGGCAGCATCGCACTGTTTAGCCTGATCACCTTTGTGATCGTGCAGATATCCAAGCCCAACCCGCTGATCAACCTCGGCATCCTGCGCAACCGCAACTTCGGGTTGTCGAGTATTTCCAGCCTGGGAATGGGCGTTGGGCTATACGGATCGATCTATCTGTTACCGCTGTATCTGGCGCAGATCCAGAACTACAACGCCTTGCAGATCGGTGAAGTGATCATGTGGATGGGGGTGCCACAGCTGTTTCTGATCCCGCTGGTGCCCAAGCTGATGAAGTTCATCTCGCCCAAGCTGCTGTGCACGGTGGGGTTCGGGCTATTCGCGCTGGCGAGTTTTTTCTCGGGGGCACTCAACCCGGACTTTGCCGGGCCGCAGTTCAATCAGATCCAGCTCATCCGCGCTCTGGGCCAGCCGCTGATCATGGTGACCATCTCACTCATCGCCACTGCCTACATCCTGCCGCAGGATGCAGGGTCGGCTTCGAGCCTGTTTAATATTCTGCGTAACCTCGGCGGCGCGATCGGCATCGCCCTCCTCGCCACACTGCTCGATGCCCGGACCAAGACCTACTTCGACTACTTGCGCGAATCTATTGTCCCGAGCAATCCGCAAGTCGCCGAACGTATGGCGACGCTCACAGAAAAATTCGGCAACGAGACCGCTGCGCTAGGCAAACTCAGCGAGATCACCCACCAGCAGGCGTCGATCATGGCTTACAACGATGCGTTTCATTTTGTCGGGATTGCGTTGGGGATCAGCATGTTGGCGATACTGCTAACCAAGGCATTGCCGGCGGGAATAAAGGCTGGGGAGGCGCATTGACACTGCAGACACCAAACCGTAGGAGCGAGGCTTGCCCGCGATCGGCTACGAAGCAGCCGTAAAATCCCCAACCGGGGCTGATCAGGTAAACCGCGTCAGTCGAGCTGCGAGCGCTGCGCACTCGATCGCGGGCAAGCCTCGCTCCCACAAAGACAGCGATCGGCTTAAACCACCAACAACCGCTCGCGCAGCTTGCCGATCTCGTCGCGCATCTGCGCCGCGGCTTCGAACTCAAGGTCTCGCGCCAACTGGTACATCTTCTCTTCCAGCTGACGAATACGCTTGCTGATTTCGCTCGGCGAGCGCAGTTCGTTCTCGTAGCGGGCGCTTTCCTCGGCAGCTTTGGCCATGCCTTTGCGCTTTTTACTGCGCGAACCCGGCACGACAGCGCCTTCCATGATGTCGGCAACGTCCTTGAACACGCCTTTCGGGGTAATACCGTTGGCCAGGTTAAAGGCAATTTGTTTCTCGCGACGACGATCGGTCTCGCCAATCGCCCGCTCCATCGAGCCAGTGATCCGGTCGGCGTAGAGAATCGCCCGCCCATTGAGGTTACGCGCCGCACGACCAATGGTCTGAATCAGTGAACGCTCGGAACGCAAGAAGCCTTCCTTGTCCGCATCAAGAATCGCCACCAGCGACACCTCGGGCATGTCCAGACCTTCACGCAGCAGGTTGATCCCCACCAACACGTCAAATGTTCCCAAACGCAAATCGCGAATGATTTCGACCCGCTCCACCGTATCGATGTCCGAGTGCAGATAGCGCACTCGCACGCCATGGTCGGCCAGGTAATCAGTGAGGTCTTCGGACATACGCTTGGTCAGCGTGGTCACCAGCACCCGCTCTTCCAGCGCTACGCGCTTGGCGATTTCCGAAAGCAAATCATCGACCTGAGTCAGCGCCGGACGGATCTCGATCTGCGGATCCACCAGACCGGTCGGTCGCACCAGCTGCTCGACCACTCGACCGGCGTGCTCGGCCTCATAGTTACCGGGGGTTGCCGAAACGAAAATCGTCTGCGGACTGATGTTTTCAAACTCATCGAAACGCATCGGCCGGTTGTCCAGCGCCGACGGCAGACGGAAACCGTATTCCACCAGGGTTTCCTTGCGTGACCGGTCGCCTTTGTACATGGCACCGACCTGCGGCACGCTGACGTGGGACTCGTCGATCACCAGCAAGGCATCGGCTGGCAGGTAGTCAAACAAGGTGGGCGGCGCCTCACCGGATTCACGGCCCGACAGGTAGCGCGAGTAGTTCTCGATGCCATTGCAGTAACCCAGCTCGAGGATCATCTCCAGATCAAAACGGGTGCGCTGTTCCAGCCGTTGCGCTTCCACCAGTTTATTGTTGGAGCGCAGGTACTCCAGACGCTCCTTCAGCTCAATCTTGATCCCTTCGATGGCCCCCAGCAGGGTTTCCCTCGGCGTCACATAGTGGCTTTTCGGATAGAAGGTGAAACGCGGCAGCTGGCGAATCACTTCGCCGGTCAACGGATCGAAGGCGGAAATCTTCTCCACTTCATCATCGAAGAGTTCAATCCGGATCGCTTCAAAATCGGATTCCGCCGGGTGGATATCGATCACATCGCCGCGTACGCGAAAGGTGGCGCGGGCAAAATCCATATCATTGCGGGTGTACTGCAAGTCGGCGAGCCGGCGCAACAAGGCACGCTGATCGAGCTTGTCGCCACGATCCACGTGCAGCACCATCTTCAAATAGGTTTCCGGGCTGCCCAAGCCATAGATGCACGAGACCGTGGTGACGATGATCGCGTCCTTACGCTCCAGCAGGGCCTTGGTCGCGGACAAACGCATCTGTTCGATGTGGTCGTTGATCGACGCATCTTTCTCAATAAAAGTGTCGGAAGACGGCACATAGGCTTCAGGCTGGTAGTAGTCGTAGTAGGAAACGAAGTACTCCACCGCGTTGTTCGGGAAGAACCCCTTGAACTCACCGTAAAGCTGCGCCGCCAGGGTCTTGTTTGGCGCCAGCACCAGCGTCGGGCGGTTGATCTGCGCGATCACGTTGGCAATGCTGAAGGTCTTGCCCGAGCCGGTCACACCGAGCAACGTCTGGTGCGCCAGCCCGGCTTCGATGCCCTCAACCATCAAACGGATGGCTTCCGGTTGATCGCCAGCGGGCTCGAAGCGGGTGACTAGCTGGAAGTCAGACATAACGTACCTCTGGTTCACTCCTGTACGGCACTACCGGACAGCAACGAGAAAGACCGCAAACGACCAATGTCGCTGGGAAAAAACTTGATTGTGCTAGATGTGGAGCCAAATGCCACGGCTTTCAAGGTAAACGGCCTACGCGCCCCTAAACCCTTTGACGTTGCAATATGACTAGCGGTCGAAAAATAAACCGAAAAACTTGCCTGAAAAGCCCAATCGCCTGTCGCAGCGATCAGTGATGGCCTCTATACTAGCTCCCCGTTTGTGCACCGCTCTAGTGCATTCGGCTGGAGCGCTACACGTCCCTCCACACTCCATTCAGAGCCGCCGCAATAATGAGCCTGTTCTCCGCTGTCGAAATGGCACCACGCGATCCAATCCTGGGCCTCAACGAAGCATTCAACGCCGATACCCGTACCAACAAGGTCAACCTGGGGGTCGGTGTTTACTGCAACGAGGAGGGGAAAATTCCACTCTTGCGTGCCGTTGCCGAAGCCGAGACGATTCGCGTAGCTCAACACGCTTCTCGCGGTTACCTGCCGATCGACGGCATTGCTGCCTACGACCAGGCCGTGCAAAAGCTGCTGTTCGGCGCTGATTCGCCGCTGATCGCTTCCGGTCGGGTCATCACCACCCAAGCTGTCGGCGGTACTGGCGCACTAAAAATCGGTGCCGACTTCCTCAAGCAACTGCTGCCTGATGCCGTCGTCGCCATCAGCGACCCAAGCTGGGAAAACCACCGCGCGCTGTTCGAAACCGCCGGCTTCCCGGTTCAGAACTACCGCTACTACGACGCCGCCACCCACGACGTGAACCGCGCCGGTCTGCTCGAAGACCTGAACGCGCTGCCTGCGCGCTCTATCGTTGTGCTGCACGCGTGCTGCCACAACCCGACTGGCGTCGACTTGAGCCCGGCAGACTGGAAAAACGTCCTCGATGTGGTCAAGGCGAAAAACCTCGTACCGTTCCTCGACATGGCCTACCAGGGCTTTGGCGATGGCATCGATGAAGACGCCGCGGCTGTGCGTCTGTTCGCCGAATCGGGTCTGACGTTCTTCGTCTCCAGCTCGTTCTCCAAATCCTTCTCGCTGTACGGCGAGCGCGTTGGCGCTCTGTCGATCGTCAGCGAATCGAAAGAAGAAAGCGCGCGCGTGCTGTCGCAAGTCAAACGCGTAATCCGCACCAACTACTCCAACCCGCCAACCCACGGTGCAACTATCGTTGCCGCCGTGCTGAACAGCCCAGAGCTGCGCGCCCAGTGGGAACAGGAATTGGCCGAAATGCGCCTGCGCATTCGCGGCATGCGCACGCAGATGGTCGAACTTCTGGCGAAAAAAGCACCTGACCGTGACTTCAGCTTTGTCGGTCGCCAACGCGGTATGTTCTCCTACTCCGGTCTGACCGTTGAGCAAGTCACCCGCCTGCGCACCGAGTTCGGCATCTATGCACTGGACACCGGCCGCATCTGCGTCGCTGCACTGAACCAGAGCAACATCGACGTAGTGACCAAGGCCATCGTTCAGGTGATCTAAGCCACACGCGACAAAACAAAAGGGGGAAGCCAGTGGCTTCCCCCTTTTGTTGGTCTGCCAGGAAATCCCGCTCTAGACTGACAAACTGATGTGTTCGTGAAAAGATCGTCCGAATGCGGCCCGAACTTACGGCAGCGCCTACGGAATTTGCGCACACCTGTGAATTCAGAGCGCCAAGCGCCCCTACCCTATCGAGAGCTCACATGAAAAACGATGATTTGCGCGCTGACCGCGACGAGCTGGACAGCTTCGTCCCCCGCAATCAGGCCAAACGCAGCAGCGGACTGGTCTGGCAGATAGCCTTGGGCGTGTTTCTCGGCGGCTTGGCGCTATGGCTGGTGCAGCTTGCGGCGACGTCCCTGGTCGCCAAGCTCATGCTCGGCACGCTGACCGGCTAAAGCCTTTAGCCTGCCAATTCGGTCGAACGCTGGCTGGCAGCATCGTCAAACGCCACATAAAGCGACTCGGCCACTTGGCTCTTGATCGCTTTAGCGCTCTCCAGCCCCAACACAAAACCTTCAGCCTTACCGCCTGCACGGTTCAGCTCATCCGCAGAGCTGGCCTGGGTGATCGCATCCCATAGCTTGGAGGCATGCGGACCAACACCTTTGGGCAAACTGATCTGATCAATGCTCATGCGGCCACCTTCGGCGGTCGTGGGGTGGCGAAGGGTTGTACGGTTGAACAAACGAACGTGGTCATAACACCTACCTTTGCGGCTGAAGGCCGGTAGCGCGTGAAACCACTTCCGGGGGGGCCATGGTAGACCTGTACCGAGGTTCTGGTAACCGGCAGTCATCGATAAACCACGCATTGCCTATGCTGCGATACTGGACTACGCTCATGAAACCGCCAAAAACCTATCTTACACTTGACTTCTCCTTTTCAATCAGTAACATACGCCGCATTCCGCGATAGCTCAGTTGGTAGAGCAAGTGACTGTTAATCACTGGGTCCCTGGTTCGAGTCCAGGTCGTGGAGCCATACAAGGTTCCAGAGAAAGCTTCAAAAATCTCTGAAACCCCCGAAAAACCCGCCTTCTGGCGGGTTTTTTCGTTTTGGCGTTCCGTCGGATTCCGGTGGGTACCAGCCGTTTTAAGGGTAGAGTTTGGGATAAAGGTCAGTTCGATAAAAGGGAGTACCCTTATGTCGCGCACCACTGCTCCACTCTCCGATTCCGCTTGCCGTTCGGCCAAGCCCACAGACCGCGCCTACAAGCTTTTCGACGGCGATGGCCTTTACCTTCTAGTCCAACCCAATGGCCGTAAAGGCTGGCGGCTCCGTTACGTCAAACCTGACGGACGGGAAGGATTGACCTCATTCGGCAACTACCCCGTCATTGGCCTCGCCGATGCGCGCCGCAAGCGCCTGGAGGTCAAGCGAATGCTGGCGGATGGCATTGATCCCATAGGAGCCAAGCACCAAGCCAAGGCGGAAGCTGTGATCAAAGGCCGCACCTTTGAAAACGTCGCGCTGGACTCGCACGCGGAAATGTCAGCCAAGTGGGCACCAGACTATTCCAAGACAGTGATGAGTCGCCTCAAAACCCACCTCTTCCCGCTGATCGGCGCCCGCGCCATTGTCGACCTGGACACCCACGACCTTATGCGGCCCCTGGAAGCGATCAAGAAGCGCGGAACGATAGACGTTGCTTTAAGGGTACAAAACTACCTGCAGAGCATCATGCGCGAGGCAAAGCGCCTCCGGCTTATCACCGTGAACCCTGCGTACGACCTCGTAGGCTCGATCAAAGCCTCGCGAGTCGTCCACCGCCCCGCTTTATCCTTATCGCGCTTACCTGAATTGCAGGAACGGATCGACACCTATAAAGGCCGCGCACTTACCCGGCTGACAGTCTTACTCTCGCTGCACGTGTTTGTACGTTCCAGCGAGCTGCGCTTCGCCCGCTGGAACGAGTTCGACCTCAAGCGTGGCGTCTGGGAAATACCCGACACGCGACCAGCGTTGGAAGGCGTACCCTTTTCCACAAGGGGTACGAAGATGGCCGGGGACATCCACCTTGTACCCTTATCACCGCAAGCGGTCGCCCTACTCGAGCAGATCCACGTAATCACAGGCAAATTTGACTTGGTGTTCGCAGGCGATACCAAGTCTTGGAAGCCGATGTCCGAAAACACGGTTAACAGCGCGCTTCGGAAGATGGGCTACGACACCAAAACCGAGATCTGCGGCCATGGGTTTCGGTCGATGGCCTGCAGCGCACTGATCGAGTCGGGTTTGTGGACGGACGCAGCTATCGAGAGGCAGATGAGCCACAAGGAACGCAACAACGTCCGCGCCGCTTACATCCACAAGGCCGAGTTCATCGAGGAGCGCAGGCTGATCATGAACTGGTGGAGTCGCTACCTTGAGACTAATCAGCATGAGCATGTCAGCCCACGCGAATTCGCCAATCAGACGGGTGCGAACGTCACTCGACTAAAAGCAAAACATGGCGCAACCGAGTAAGCGCTCGGTCTTCATATCTCGGTGATCCGCTTGTCCACGCGGGTCCTTCCAAACCGGGCTGCAAAGCCGCCCTGTTTGGATGGACCTCACTTAAAAATCTAAAGCCCACGCAATTGTCTGTGGAAAACCACTAATTTCCATTAGTGGATAATTTCATCCACAGCCGCAGAACTCCCGAAAGTTCGAGCCTTGACCCGAATTCTCCACAGGCGTAGAAAAGGTCGGGCAAAGCGCTGTCGTTGACAGCAACCCAGGTAGCCAGAACCTTTAAGGCTACGCCACACCGTGGTGGTTCTCCCAAAGTGCGATTAGCGTCCGGCGGCTCGCACGGTCACAGCGATGTGATGGATGCCTACTTCTAGCAGAGTGCCCACTGTGGCAATTCACACCCCTTCCTAGCTGTTCTGCAGCAACTTATCCACTTGGCCATTTCATGCGCCAACCTGCGCCCGTCTCTTTCTTCCGGAAAGAGACGGGCGCTCCTACCACTGCTGCAGCCCACCTCGTACAAGGCATTGCGGCATTTCCCCTCGTGACAATCGGCGTGACAAACACCGAAGTCACCCGCAACAGCGATGCAGATGATGGTGCCGCAGCCCACGGAATGGACTGCACCTGACTGACAGTCAGGTATGCCCCGGTCATTGCTTCGCTGCCCTCACCCGACTCAGGATCTCGCGGCGCCAGTCTCGTCAGCCAGTGCAGCCTCCACCCGCCCACTTCTTCGGAAGTGTTCAGGAGGCCAGATCATGAGATGCCCAAGCTCCCGGTCGTAAGGAGCCGTCAGTCCCGCGTTAGTGGACAACCCTCACAGGTCGCAGGGGCCTTGATCCCTGATAACACTCAACATTCGTGGCGGGATGACGTGAGGAAGGTTTCAAAGGTTTTGGCTTCGAGAGGAGTTTGATCATGGCATTGGTAGGTAGACGGGATGGCCGCAATTTTGGATGGGGTCGGCAATTGAGCTATGCCGGGCCGCAAGCGCTGAAAGTTCTATTTGGCAGCGGGCATTACGGCACGGTCAAAGCGCACAGTGATCGGAGGCAAGCGTTCGCACGCTGGTGTCGATCAGACGATGGGCCAGGGTTCAACGACGCGCGGCAGATAGATCGGCAGACCCTGTTGGATTACGCGGAACATCTGCGTCACCTGGTTGAATGCGGCGATCTCGCCATCGCCACCGCGCAAAACCGACTGTCCAGCGTGAACCGGACTATGGCGGCGCTTCGCGGTGATCAGTATATGAGAGCGCCAAGTCCAAGTAAGGCGCTGGGAATGCAGCGCTCCGGTATCCGCAGTGAAGTACCTCAAGGCCAATACCGCGCACAAGTGAAACGGATCGTTGAAGTGCTATGTGAACATCAGCAGCCACGAGTCGCTGCCATCGTGCAGTTGGCACGCGAAACCGGGATGCGTTTACGTGAGGCCATTTTAGCCAACCTGCCCCGGCTGCAACGTGAGGCCAAACAACTCGGCAAGATCAACATCCAGGATGGCACCAAAGGTGGCCGTTCGGGTGCCTCAGCACCTCGCTGGATTGTAGTAACCGATAACATTCGTGAGGCTTTGGCATTCGCCCATCAAGTCTCACCTGACAGTAGCCACAACCTTCTGGCCCCGACCGAAAGCTACCAGGACTTTCTGCGGGTCACTGTTCGCCCCGCACGGGAGATACTCCATGCGCACAGCCTAAAAGGCTTCCACGAATTGCGGGCGGCCTATGCGTGCGGGCGCTACGAGCACATCACTGACCATCTTGCGCCCATCAACGGTGGCAGTTGCTACCAGATCGACCGGCACCTTGATCAGGAGGCCCGAGTAAAAATCAGCTATGAGCTGGGGCACGGCCGTATCGACGTGGTATCGGCTTACATCGGGGGCCGAGCATGAGCAAGCCATTCGATATGGAGCTGTTCCTGACAGGCGCCCTCACTGGGTCGCAAGCCACACGCGAGCGCCACCTTCGTCAAGCGAAGGCCATTCAAGCAGCGATCGATAATCGCTGGCACCGAGACAACCCATGGACCTGGCAGCGAAAGCATCTGGCATGGTTTCTAAATCACCACGTGAACCAGCACGCTGAATCGTAACCGCTCCATGAAGCCCACATTCCAAGCCGATATTTGATGCCCGATGCTGAGCTCCCGAACTCTCTCAGGAGCCTGCCCCACATGATGCGTCCCGATGCAAAAGTCGAAAAGGTATACCTCTACCCCAAGCCGGTGGACTTCCGAAAATCCATCGACGGCCTGGCCGCCCTGGTCGAGCTGGATATCAAAGTGGCCGTGTTTGACCCCGTGCTTTTCGTTTTTCTGAATCGCCACCGTAATCGGGTGAAAATCCTCTATTGGGAGCGCAACGGCTTTTGCCTTTGGCTCAAGCGCCTGG
>NZ_JBVASJ010000061.1:0-16196 GCF_057813935.1 Pseudomonas sp. F220 | reverse complement strand
CGCGCTGACTAAGATCTTGATATTGCCCGACCTGGATCGTGGCGCGTTCTTCGACGCTGAGTTCTGTATAGGACATGGCGGCACCTTACCGGAGGGTGAGGTGTTGCACTCAGTTGTCGCGGCCGCCAGGTAAATAAAAATGTAATCAAAAGTCGGCTAGTTTATTGGCTGAGTGAAACTACGATCTCCCAAGTGCGTGTGATGTCACAGAAAGATGTTGACTGCTATCGAGCCATGAATTTGATGGGGAAGTGATGGGGTGTAAAGCGTTTATGTAACGTATATGCTCTTGTTTTTTAGGTGCGTGCGCCAAGCGGGATTTTTTCTTGAGGCAAATGGCCCAATCAGCACAGGCAGGCAAACCTAAGTTTATTTTTTCTGCCCTGCCAGAGGGCACGCGGGACATTATCAATGTGAAAAAATACTTAGTTGTAAAGAGCTTGATCTGGGGCTTGGGGTGAGGTATGTACGGCGGCCAATTAAATTTGGAAAGCTAGATGTATGGCAAATATGTAGGTCGAAAGTTGACTGGGATTAATGCGGAGCTTGCATGCGCTTGCTAATTATTTAATTGGCTTCGATATTTGGTATCTCATGGTTTACTTGGATTGTATTTATGAGGGTGTTCTTCTTGATGAAGTGCCTGTGTTTTTTATGAAAAATAACATCAAGCATAAAAATGGCCAAAAATTTAGGATAGTGCAATGTATAGCGTTTTATTAGTTTTGGTTCATCTATTATCCGGTAGGCCCAGCGTAGATTAAGCTTGTTAAACCAATAAGGGTAGTATGTCAGCCCCGATTTTGCTGTTTGGTGGAAGAAGCCTCCGCATGTGAAACCTAATCCAACCCAGCCAGACTCTTTAAGCTTTAGAAGAAACTTTTCCTGATGCGGCGTTCCCATGCCACATATCACAATGTCGGGACTGTTTGAAAAAATTTCTGTTATTGCGCGATATTCTTCTTCTTGGTCTTTAAAAAAACCACTCCTGCAGCCTAGAATGTTCAGATCTGGAAACGCCAAGTTGATAATGCGTGCAGCTTCGTTCGCAACTCCTTGCTCTCCTCCTATGAAGTAGACAGTTTTTCGTTCAGCTGAAGCGTATTGGAAAATGGTCGGTGCTAACGATGTCATGTCAAAGCTAATACGTTTTTGTTTTACTCCGATTAATTTCATTAAATAGCAAATTGAAGATCCGTCAAAGCAAATGTTTTCAAATTTTGAAAACGTGTCTATATCATTTCTTGCAAGTTGGTAAGAGTATGGATTTAGGAATGTTGTTAAGGACGAAAGTTTAATGGTTGGCACTGGTGTTGATGTTTTAGTCAATGGTGTCAATCTCCTGGCGATAAAGTAGCTGGGTCTAGGTGTTGTGGTTATTGAAGATTTAAGTAGGTACTTCGTTTTCAAACGTTCGTGCATTGCCTATTGGGAAAGTTGCTCTTTCGTTGAAAAAATATAAATTAGCTGACGGGTAAAAAGCTGTTCTCTTGATTTTCTAGATTTAAGAGGCTATTACCACGCCTCAGGTGGTCTTCTATTATGGACCCCTTCGAATGCCATTCCTTTGAAACGCTAGGTATAGCGCCTGTACTTGTCTAACCATGTTTTTACCTTTTGAGGCTCTGCGCAGCATAGTTATCGACGATCTTCATACAGATGAAGGTCTATGGGCATTTCTCGATTAATAATATATTGAGCAGCGCCAGCCACTCCTAAGTGCTAGTGTTGACGCTCGATACTGGCGACTTGAGCCAAGCTTCGACAGCTAGGACGAGGTTGTCCAGTACGCGGTTAAACCAGTTACTCAATGACTCGGGCTAGCGGTTTATTAGGTGAAAGTAGCTTGCGTCGGCGGATAGGTATTCGAGCGAAGCATCTACTCGCTGTTCTTGAAAACGCTTGTACCAAAGAGTGAAATGAGGAAGCAGGAATCCAAGTAACCAACGAGCTATTTCAAACTGCGAACAACCTTGAGAGTCCAACAAGATCACACTAAGGCTGCGGCCATCACGTTAATGGTTAAGTTTAGCATTGGTATGCTATTCAATACTCAAGACATATCTTGGGCGACCATCTATTCACCTTAGGCTGTATGATGATCGGGAAAGTATAGCTGGTTATTAGGGGGGGTATTTATGAGGTTGCGTACTAGAATGTAGTGTGCCACTAAAAATAATATGTTGGTTATATGCGCTGGGTATGCCTAAAGCTTATGCTGTTTTTTGCGGGTTGTGTTGTATTTGATGTGATAAGAAGCAATGCAACTATGTAGTGTGAGTAGATCATGTTGTGCATAAATGACATAATATACAATACTGCTAGAATTGCAGAAGATTTGTTTCTTGATCCGAGTGTGCATATCAGAAGAAAAAACACTAAGGAAAAAATGGCCCCGAAATCATGTATTATTCTAATTGTGTCGTTGTGCGGGAACAAGTCAATGCCCCATGTGTTAATTATTACAAGCCTGCTTGACTCCGCACCGTTACCACCTAAAAAGCCAGCTACGCCGGACGAACTTATACTATCTAGCACTGCTTGGAAAAGTGCCATCCTCAAGCCAAAACTCGCATCATCCCCTCCTTCATAACGATAAGCTATGATTCCTACGGGAAGGTGTTCAGAAACGAGGCTGTACGTTGGGTATATGAGTAAAACCAAAGTTACGGTAAGAGATATTAGGATGATCCTGTGGGATTTTTTTCTAAGTATTTTTTTATTCGTTATTAATAAGGATAGTATCAGTATTACTATTAGGTTTATTCTCGTGCCTGATGCGTATACGAAAAAGCCAACCGCTAGCAAACATAAGATATAGCCAGTGGATCGAATTGCTTCTTCAGAGTTTATTTTGTTTGCGAATGATATTATGAACAGGCACGTTAGCCATGTTGCAAATGTAGTTGGAGAAAAGAAAAACCCAACAAATCTATTACCTTGTTGAAAAAAAATTGCCATATTTGAAAGGTACATCACAAAAAGTATTGCCAGCGTTGCAATCAAAAATTTTTCGCATAGGTTAATTTGTTTGTCTTTTAAAGGTATTCCTATTTCTGTATTTATTGTCAGTAGTAGAAGTAAAAATAGAAAAAAAACCAGCGGGGCGGGGAAGGAAATATTACTTTTCACTAGGGCGAAGGATACTAGTATGGTTCCGAAAAGTTGAAGGTGGTAGCTTTTATTTTTTTTAAATCGTAAATTCACCATTTTTGTAATGAATATAGGTATAAATAGCAGCGGTATTGCTAGTGTTACTGCTCTTTCTATTAAGTAGGGGTCTTGGCTGAGAAGGGGGGCAGCAAATGAAATGACACCGACTGCAAATAAAACTAAAAGCCAAATATTCGACCATAGTGCTCCAACTTTGCTAGAACTCATTCTATGAGATCTCAATCAAGGTGATGTTTTGCATAACCTCTTTTTCAGGGAGGGTAGGATTTATTTTATCGTGCCTTATCCAAAAGCATTTTATGTTGTATGATTTGGATAGGTTTATGAGGGCTGTGCTCCCAAATGCATAGAGTTCAACACGAGACTGCTTTGAAAGTGAGAGTGCTAGCTCTTCTGCAACTAAATCTGTAGTTATCAATGCTGCATGGATTGACTTCGATTTTTCTGATGACTCTAAAGGATGGCTTAGTTGGTGTGTTATATTTAAGTTAGCTATTACAGTGTTGTATATTTTTATTTCTTCTTCGGTCTTGCATAGTTTTCTTTCCGAATATGGCTGCGTTAGTAGTATCTTCATTGTTGGTGCGTTGGGTACGGTTTTTAACTGTGCGTCATTGCTTTCATGGTGCAGTGCTATATCTATTATGTATTTGCAGTGCTTAGCGTATATATTTTCGGATGAGTAAATAGTGTAGTGGCTCTCTATTTTTTTTATAGTTTGATCGTATGTTTGGTGGACTCCAATAAGAGAGAGGAAAAACCTTTTAATAGGTTTGTCGTTTTTTGAAAGGTAGCCGTCTTTTATCAAGTTTCCGTATCCATCATCGAAAGTATTAATGCTTATGTTTTTATTTGCATTTCTAATGAAGACTCTTGAGTAAAGTGACTTTATCGATCCTGTGTATACGGCTATGTGATTCTTATTTAGCATGTGGCGAATTTTTGTAAGCTGTATTATTGATAGTATGTCTTTGAAGTTCCTGTGAATATTTATTTCTATTATTTTTTCGCCATTTAATAGTAGTCTTTTGCAGTAATTTTTTGTTTTTTCACTGCCGTCAATAAATACAATAAATAGCGTATTTGATATGGCGTTTCTTTTTATAATGGATCTTGCTATCATTACATGAAGTGGAGTGAAGACAAAAAAAACATTAGTTGGATCTATTTTGTTGTGCATGATGTCTTTTATATATGTGTAGTGTTTGGCCGAGGAGATGAATTGTGTAAGTTTGACCACTAGATGATAGAGTCGAGTGTCGCTGGTGTAAAAGCACAGGTGTCACATTTAACTTTTTTCCCAATCAAAAAGTCTAAATGCTTGGGGGGGAGGCCAAACCCTGGTCTAACGCTCCGAACAGCATCTTCAGTGATGATTTCACCTGCGTCTAAGTCTTTAATAAAGTACAGCGAGCGGCGAAACTTCAGATTACTCTGC
This sequence comes from Pseudomonas sp. F220, assembly GCF_057813935.1. Classification (NCBI taxonomy): domain Bacteria; kingdom Pseudomonadati; phylum Pseudomonadota; class Gammaproteobacteria; order Pseudomonadales; family Pseudomonadaceae; genus Pseudomonas; species Pseudomonas sp. F220. The sequence continues at coordinate 11,584 of NZ_JBVASJ010000061.1, read as the reverse complement.
TCACTTGGCTTTCGGCCGTAGTCCACCTTCCCTATTGCAGACCATGCGGTTTTGCTGTCCCGGCATAAAGCAGCCAGCTCTTCTGGCTCCAGCGAGAAGCTGTCGTCGGGCCCGCCGCCATTGCGGTTAAGGGTGAAGTGTTTTTCAATAATGGACGCGCCCATCACTACACTGGCGATGGCGGTAGTATTGTCCAGCGTATGGTCGGACAGGCCTGTGACCAAGCCGAAGCGGCGCATCATGTCGGGAATGGTACGCAGGTTGTAATCAGCGGCCGGCGCGGGGTAACCACTTACGCAGTGAAGAATGGCCAGTTCCTTACAGCCACCTTCGTGAGCGGCGTCGATGGCTTCCTGGATTTCTTCGGCATCTGCCATACCGGTGGAGATAATCATCGGCTTGCCAGTACTGGCAACGTACTTGATCAAGGGCAGGTCAACTGCCTCAAAGGAAGCAATTTTGTAGGCCGGTGTGTTGAGGCTTTCCAGCAGGTCAACAGCGGTGTTGTCGAAGGGGGAACTGAAAATGGTGATCCCCAACTTGCGAGCATGTTCGAACAGAATCGCATGCCAGTCCCAAGGCATGTGGGCCTCCTTGTAAAGCTGATAGAGCGTCTTGCCATCCCATAGGCCACCGTGGATCTGGAAGTCTTCAGAGTCGCAATCAAGGGTAATGGTATCGGCAGTATAGGACTGGAGCTTGATCGCATCAGCACCGGCTTTTTTCGCCTCTTCGATGATCTTTAGCGCGGTTTCAAGCTTGCCGTTATGGTTAGCGGAGAGCTCGGCGATGATGTAAGGAGCGTAATCGGGGCCAATTTTGCGCCCTGCGATTGAAATATTCGGATTCATGCGCTTCTCCCGGAGAGTTTTACCAATTTATCCAACATGTCGGCACGCTTCTCAGCCCACTCAGATGCGAGCAGGCCCAGCCGGTATATATCGACAAAGTCTTCATCGATTTTGTGGTGCTCGCGAAGTATGCCTTCTACGCTGAAGCCAAATTTTTGGTGCAATTTTATAACCGGGGCATTGAAAGCGAGCACTTCACAATGAAGTTTATGAAGACAAAGCTCATTAAACGCACATTCCAGAGCAAGGAACTCCATCTTACTGCCGGTGCCTTTCGGTGCCTCGGGAGATGCATAGAACGCCCAGGATGAGTTTTCGCCGGTTCTGTCGATCCCGTTAAAACCGACTATACCAAGCGGTATCTCACCTGCTTCGTACATGAAATATCGCTGGTCGTCGCGCTGCTGAGTTCGTGCCCACCAAGCAAGGTGTTCGTCCATGTTGATTTCGTGGCGGGTATACATATTGGCCCGCACGTTGGGAGCATTACGCCAGCCGAGCATTAGCTCAAGCTCTTGCTGTTTAATACCGCGCAGTTTTCCAAGTAGCTGCATTACATGCTCCATTTTTCAGTATTCAGCTTGTTCAGTGTGCTTGCGACAAATTGACAGCCTGTGCCATCTGTAATGTGCTTGGCGTGTTCGGTGATATTCTTCATGCGACACTTGTCACGCCGAAGTACACCGACTATCCGTACTAACTCAGCTATCAGATGCTTTCCAAGACTTAGCGTTACGACTGCCTGTGCTTTGTCCAGAATTGCTGCGGCCACCCTCTGGTTATCCGCCAGAACGACCAACACGGTTGGCAACCCCAGGCAGCAGCGCTCCCAAGACGTAGCTCCAGCAGCACCGATCGCCAGGTCACTCTCGGCCATCAGTTGGGCCATGTTGCTGACGCCTGACTTGACGGTTGTGGGCCACGGCATCTGCTCGGCCAAATGGCGAACTTCGTCAAGCCAGGGAGCAGTAGTCCCCATGACCACGGTAATCCGGCAGTTGGCTGGCAATTCAGTGGATTGGAGCGCTTGCAGAACTTGTCCGGTGGCGTTGTCCTTGTCCACGCCGCCCATGGTGATGAGCAGGTGTTTGAGTTGCGGTTTTTTCCGACGCTCCAGGCTGTAGGCGCGTAAGGCCGCGAACTCAGGTCGTAGCAGGGAATATTGCGAGCCGCAGAGCAGGGGGCAAGCGTCAGAGAGCCAAGGTGCGTAGTCCTTGGCATTGCGACCGAAGGTCTGATCCAGCAGCAGATCGCACTGGTGTGGACGGTCAGCCAGATCGTCGATCACCATCAGTTTGCGGTAATGCGACTTCAGTGCAGTTTCCCAGCGGGCATCGAGCGCATAGTGGTCGACGATCAGCCAGTCAGGTATCAGCTCGCTAAGTATGGCAGTGCATTCGGCGGCGTCTTTTGCCTGAGTGGAGCCAAGCCAGGCGGCATGTGCCAGTTGCGGCTCAGCGGTCGGCACATTGACGGCCATCAAGTTCGCTTCTGCCGAGTCCGTGAGAGGCAAGGCATGGACCTGGAAGCCTTTGCTGCGGATATGCTCGATCAAGTTGCCGGGATGTTCGCGGCAAATAAACTGGCATTCACTGCCTTGCGACGTGAGCGCATTGGCCAGGGTGAGGCAACGCATAACGTGCCCCGTGCCCATTTGCAGTGAGGCGTCGACGCGGAAGGCGACCTTAATTGTCTGCACCTTCACTGCGTTTCAGCCTGCATAGCCTTGAACAACCATTCGGCTCGCACCCAATCTTCCGGAGTATCGATGTCCTGTACACGGTGCCGCGGCAGCGCCACGGGCATCGAGCCCGGGCTAAAGATCATCCGGCCTTGCAGCCAGGCATCGGCCTGGCCCCAGTAGAACTGCCCAGCGTCGTGATAGGCCTCCTCAAGGTCCTGGGAGCGGGTATTGAAATGCTCCGGATTGAACATGTCGACCCGGCCCTCGGCGTTGAGGCGAATCGCTCTCTGGATCGGGAAGGCGTAGCTGGTTACCGAAAAGGTGTAATCGCAGCCTGCGTCGTTGAGGATGCCAAAACCGCGGCGGATATCTTCAGGACTGACGAAAGGAGCGGTGGCATACAGGCAGCAAGCGTGCTCGACGGGTTGACCTTGGGCATTGAACCATTCAATGGCGTGTCGAATGACCGGAATTGTGCCGGTATGGTCGTCGGACAGTTCCGCGGGGCGCATGAAGGGTACCGTAGCTCCGTAGTGACGAGCCACCTCGGCTATCTCTCTATCATCGGTGGAAACAATCACTTGATCAAAGCAGCCGCTTTGCAGCGCTGCTTCGATAGACCAGGCGATCATCGGCTTTGCGCAGAACAGTTTGATGTTCTTGCGTGGGATGCGCTTGCTGCCTCCGCGGGCGGGGATGATCGCCAGTTTCATTCCAGCACCGCTTGGCGGAGCGCTGTAATGACCTCGTCCTGCTGCTCATCCGTCATGGTCTGGAACATCGGGATGCTGATGGCTTCCCGGTAGTAGGTTTGCGCCTGCGGAAAGTCTTCAGGCTTGAAGCCCATGCGTTCATAGTGAGGCTGGGTGTGCACTGGGATGTAATGAAGATTGACGCCGATACCCAGCTCACGCAGAGATTCAAAGACTTGGCGGTGAGTCTTTTGGATTTGATCCAGTTGCAGGCGGATAACGTATAGGTGCAGGCCGGAGTAGCTGTCCGGGTGCTGCCAGGGTGTGGTGACCGGAAGGCTGGCCAACAGGTCGTCGTAGCGGCGGGCCAGTTGGTGGCGGCGGGCCACATACTGATCCAGGCGCTCCGTCTGGGTAACCCCCAATGCGGCCTGCAGCTCCGTCATACGGTAATTGAAGCCCAGATCAATTTGCTGGTAGTACCAGGGGCCATCGGCCTCGTGAGTCATCTGCGCCGGATCACGAGTGATGCCGTGGCTGCGCAGCAGGGCCATTTTGTTCGCCAGTTCGCCATCGTTGGTCAGTGCCATGCCGCCTTCGGCAGTGGTGATGATCTTCACGGGATGGAAACTGAATACGGTGATATCGCTGTAGCGGCAGTTGCCGATGAACTCGCCTTGGTACTTGCCACCAATGGCGTGGGAGGCATCTTCGATGATCTTGAAGCCGTAGCGTTGGGACAGTGCATGAATGGCCTGCATGTCGCACGGCTGGCCGCACAAATGGACCGGCACTAGCACTTTGGGTAGCGTGCCCTCGAGTTCGGCCTGTGCCAGCTTGAGCGCGAGCGCTTGCGGGCAGAGGTTGTAGGTACGCGGGTCGATATCGACAAAATCGACCTCGGCGCCGCAGTACAACGCACAGTTGGCCGAGGCCACGAAGGTGATCGGTGTTGTCCACAACCGATCGCCCGGGCCAAGCCCAAGGGCCAGGCAGGCAATGTGCAATGCCGAGGTGGCACTGTTCACTGCCAAGGCATGGCTGGCACCGACGTGCTGCGCGACATTTTGCTCGAAGCGAGGAACCATCGGTCCTTGGGTCAGGAAATCGGATTGCAGCACACCCACGACCGCATCGATATCGGTTTGGGTGATTTCTTGGCGGCCGTAGGGAATCATGTATCAGATGCTCCCGATCTTTTCGCGGTTGATGTCGATCCAGTTTTCCAGATCGGCGTCGCTCATCCACTCGCCGTTGTTATCGCTGGCGTAGACGAAGTCTTCGGGTACTCGAGTACCATCCTTGATGCGCTTGGCACAGGTGGCCCAGCCATTGATCGTCGGCAGAATCTTGAAGTGCTGAGGGTATTCGTAAGTGTAATAGGCGTCTTCGGCGCTGATCATTTGCTCGTGCAGTTTCTCGCCGGGACGGATACCAACGACTTGCTGGTCGGCCTCTGGGGCAACCACTCGAGCGAGATCTGTGACTTTCATGGAAGGGATTTTTTTGACATAAATTTCGCCGCCTTCCATATCTTCAAAGGCGTGCCAGACTAGTTTTACGGCTTCCTCGAGAGAGATCATGAAGCGTGTCATGCGCTCGTCGGTAATTGGCAGTACGCCTTTGTCTTTTATCGACATGAAGAACGGGATTACCGAACCACGTGACCCCATGACGTTGCCATATCGGACCACAGCGAAGCGTGAGTCATGACCACCCGAATAGGAGTTACCGGCTACAAACATTTTGTCCGACGCCAGCTTGGTCGCGCCGTACAAGTTGATTGGGCTGCTGGCTTTATCGGTGGAGAGGGCAACGGTGCGACGGACGCCTTTATCAATGCATGCGTCGATAAGGTTCATCGCCCCATTGATGTTGGTTTTCACGCATTCAAACGGGTTGTACTCGGCAGTCGGTACAATTTTGGTCGCGGCGGCATGCACAACATAGTCGACACCGTCCAGTGCTCGGTACAGGCGGTCCTTATCACGCACATCGCCGATGAAAAAACGCACCCGCGAATCGCCTTCGAACTTCTTGGCCATGTCCCACTGTTTCATCTCGTCACGGGAGAAGATGATGATCTTTTTCGGGTTGTATTTTGCCAGTGTCATGGGCACGAACGTGTTGCCGAAAGAGCCGGTACCGCCAGTGACAAGAATAGTTTTGTTAGTGAGCATTCAACGGGTTCCTTTGAGAAACGGTATAGGTTTAGATGAAATTGATCGGTACTGCGCCGGAGTCAAACGGATAAAAGCCACACACTTCCACAACAGGATCAGGAAGAACGCCACACACAGTCCCAATGGCACCGCTTGTAAGGGCCAGTAGTGGGAAAAGAGCCAGGTTGTTGGAATGAAGATCAGCAGGCTTGCTATATGACTATGAATGATCGGCCGGTCGAGTCCTTGTGCATACAGCGCATAATGCGGGACCATGCCCAGCGAATAGAGCAGCGTAATTAGCAAGGTCCAAGGAAACAGTCCTTGGTTTTCAAGGTATAACGGCTTATTAAGCCAGATCAAAAGTGGATCAATGATCAATAGCGCAATTATTGCAAACGCACCTGAAAGCATCAGTGTTTGGAACAGTAATGCACGCAGCTTTAGACGAAAAGAAACAGCGTCCTTGTTGTGATACGCACTGATCAGGCCGGGGTAGATAAAGGCAAATACGCCTGCGTCGAGAAATGACAGAAGCGCACTGCTGATGCCCATAAACAGCACATAAGCGCCTAGGGTTTCCAGGCTCATCAGGTTCGCAAACCAGTAGCGATCCACTGTAAACACGCCGCGGATAGCCAGAGTGGCTACCAACAAAGGAATGGCGACTTTCAGGCCTTTGCCAATCCAATGCCAATCAACCTGCTTATGCCAACCGGAAATATTTAACTGCTTTAAGCGATAAATACCCAGCAAGAGTGCTGCAAAGCTGCCGAGCGTCCAACCACCAAGCACAACGTTCAGATCGCGAGTATCAGCCCGAACAAACATGAGTGAGGTAACGATCACCGCCCAAATGCCAGAACGAAGAAACAACACCACGCTAGCGAGTAATTGCTCCGAGATCGCTATCAGTAGGCGGCCCAACTCCTGGGTCAAATGCTCTAATACCAGCAATATAAAGAACCAGCCTGCGACACTCCAAGGCAGGAGCCCCTCTAGAAAAATTAAACTCAGCAGCGGTAGGACAATGACATAAAGTACCAGCGAAAGTGCGCCTTGGTCCTTGATCAGCCCACCCCATTCATGGCGTTCTCGTTTGAGAATTTCCCGTGTGGTGAACGTGTAGAAGTCGAACCCCAGCAGATAAAGTGCGTAGCCGATAGTGACGGTGAGCAAACCGTAAAGACCTAGTGCCGCCGGCTCTAGAAACTTCGCAAGGAAAAAGATCAATAGAAATTTGCTGGCGAGTGTTATGCCGCGCAGTGCGATATTAATGACGCGCGTGAGGCTTTGTTTCGGCATTAGTTGTGGTGTCTTTTATAATTGGCGAGCGGGGCGCTATGGCCAGGCTTAACAGAGTTTATAAGGCTAGCCATCGGGCGTTTTTCGACAATCAATCGGTAGCAGTAACAATTATGGTTTGGACACGCTACCGCCCCAGGATTAGACGCTAGTCCCTGAGAGCGGCTTGAATTATCAATGAGTCTGCATCTTATGTTGCCGATGCAGAGAATGCGGTGCTATGGATGCTATTAGTGGGTATGCGCGGCTATTATCATCAGGGCTGTGGTGTGGCTTAAACGCTCTCTGACTTATATTCGTAGTTGTAATAACCATAATCGGCATAGCCATATTTGGCCGAGGCGCGTTTTTCAACGCCATTGAAAATGGCGCCTTTCAAATCAATGCCATTTTGAGCAAAGCGACGCATGGTCAATTCAATTTCACGAACCGGGTTAAGTGCAAAACGCGTCACAATCAAGCTGGTGCCCGACTGGCGGCCGACAATCGCCGCATCCGTCACTGCCAGCAACGGCGGAGTATCCAGAATCACCAGGTCGTACTGGGCGCTGACTTGCTCCAGAAAGGCACTGAAGTTCGCGTGCATTAGCAGTTCTGAAGGATTGGGCGGTATTTGTCCGCGGCCGATAACGTCAAGGTTCTCGAATTCAGTTGTATTGATCGCAGTTGCGAGGTCGCAGCGCTTGACCAGTAAATCAGAAAGCCCGTTTTCAGCCGGAACTCTGAATACTTTATGCAGATGCCCTTTGCGCATATCCACGTCGATAAGCAATACACGCTGGCCGGTTTGAGCGATGACTGCGGCGAGGTTGGCGGAAACGAATGTTTTACCTACCTTGGGGCTCGGGCCGGAGATCATCAGGCGATTATTGCTGGCTTCGAGCATGGCGAAGTGCAGACTGGTACGCAGGCTGCGCAATCCTTCTATGGCCAGGTCGGTGGGGTGACTGCTGGCCAGTATGGGCGCGACCTTGTTGGCGCGGCCCCGGCTACTACGGGAAATTTTGAGTTCTTCACCTTTCTGCAGCGTGCTGAAAGGAATGGATGCATACACCGGCAACCCCAACTGTTCAATCTGATCCGGATTTTCCACGCCGCGGTTAAGGGCTTTGCGAAAAAGCACCAACCCAATCGCCAGGAAAGTCCCGAGTAGGGTGGCGATGAGTACGATCAGGGCCTTCTTGGGTTTGACGGGTTTGCGCAGATCTACATCGGCGGTATCGATCAAGCGCACGTTGCCCACGGTGCCGGCACGCATCACATCCAGTTCCTGGGATTTATTCAGAAGCTGGGTATAAATTTCGGTGCTGACTTTTACATCGCGGGTGAGGCTAAGGAGTTCTTGCTGCGTTGAAGGTAGGCCCTCCACTTTTTTGGCCAAGCCATTCTGCTTGCCTGTCAGCTCGGCTAATTGGCTGAGCAAGGCCCGATAGGCGGGATGCTGAGGGGTAAACTTGCGATCCATTTCTGCTTGCTGCATTTTCAGTGCGGATATGCTGGTGTCAAGCGCCACGATCTGATCGAGAATGGCTTTGGCTTCCAGGCTGATATCGATGGATTTACTGCGAATTTGATACTTATTCAGGGCGTTTTCGGCTTTTTCCAGGTCTTTACGGACCTGAGGCAGTTGATCTTTTAGAAACTCCAGACTTTGAGCGGCTTCGGCCGACGTCCGCTCAACATTTTGCCGTACATAGAGCTTGGCGATTTCATTCAGGATTTGAATGGCTTCAGCCGGTTTCGTGCTCTCAAGAGCAAGCCCGATCATGCCGGATTCTTTACCGCGTTCAGTTACATCAAGAGCGGTTTGGTACTTCAAGATACTGGTCAGGCGAGGGTCACGCGCAATGTTGAATGTTGTGCCAGGATTGGCCTGCAACACTTCGACCTGCAGTTTGATGCCGTCCTGGTCATAGGCTTGACCCACTTGGCTTTGGACCAAGACATTGTTGTCTTTATCCAGCAACGTGAAGTGGCCATTTTCACCGCTGACCAACGTGAGCTCCTGGCTCAGGAGCTCTTGTGGGAGCTCGAGCTGAAATACCTTCAGGATTTCGCCACCCCAGGCAAAGCTGCTCATGCCAAGCCATGGCGTCGCGACTGTATTCATAGCGTCTGGTTTGAAATGACGAGCCATAAAGTCGCCGATCACCGGAAAACGGTTCGGCTCGACGGTAATATCGAGCGATAGATTGTCGACAACCTTGCCGATGATTGCGCGCGATTTGATTAATTCAATTTCTGTGGCAGAAGGCGACTCTTTACCCATCATGCTGCCGATATCGGAGAAGCCGAGCATGTCATTTTTTTTGGCCTCCACCTGTATCAAGGCTGTTGCCTGGTAAACAGGCGTGGCCAACACCGCATAGGCAGTTCCAACAGCCATAGAGGCAGCGGTGATCCCGGCAATCAACCATTTATGATCGACCAGTGTCCCGAGTAGGCCCATCAAGTCGATTTCATCATCATCGTCATGAGAGGTTAATGCTGGAGTTTGCTGCATAAGTGGGTTCTTTTCTTAACAGGTATTCGAGGAATGGTTTAGTGTGCGAGACGCCTGGCCCAAGCGTTTACTGCTTCTTCAATCAACGCGTATGCATGCACAAAAGCAGGTTTGCCTTGACGGTAGGGGTCGCTGATTTCGCGGTTGTTCTGCCACTTGCCCAGCAAGAAGACCTTTCCACGCGCTTCAGGCGCAATCTTGAGAACACGGTCTATGAGCTGCTGCTCCATCACCAGGATCAGATCCGATTCGCTGATGGCTGCCGGGGTCAGCTGATGGGCTTTGTGCTCTTTTGGCAGATGACCGTGCTCTTCCAGTACGATCTGGGCGGTGGGTTCGATAGGGTGGTCTTGTAGCGCGCCAAGACCCGCGGAGCTAACTTCGATGTCGGACCGATCCAGTGCGTCTCGCAACAAGTTTTCTGCAGTAGGACTTCGGCAAATGTTGCCAATGCAGACGATTAAAATCTTCTTAAACAAGGCAACCTCCTTGGAAATGCCACGCGTGCGGTGATAGTGCAAATGGAAAGCCTGAAATGCTGTTTTTCTCCAACGGCATTTCTTTTATTTCTATGTCATTTTTTTGGCAGCTATTTTGGCGCGTGTCTATTCTTTCCGAATGCCTTTGCGCATGGGGTCACCGTGCTGGACGCGCCGTTCTACTGCGAAGATACTGGCAAAATGGAATCTGGGCGGTAAACTTGTTTAACGCCAAAAATCATAACTGTGAATCCATGACAACATCAACCTTTAAATGCCACGCGGTTATGTACTGCCAGACAATAAAAAAATTATCTATCAGCGATTGCTGATAAAAAATAACATTTTAATTTTTCCCAGACGAAGTCTAACGTTTGCGATTTATTTTGTGCTGTTTAGTATAATTTGTATCGGTTATCAAGGTCTGAGATGCGATACCCAGAGCGCAGTAGAGTTGCCTGATGTGGCGGGCTCTTTAGCGTTCGTTCTATTAAGTGTCGCATGTTTTTAAAGAGCGAAGTTTCATGATCCGCCAACTCCGTTTTCCAACTGTTGGTAGCGGCACCGCTTTTTGTCATCCACTAAGGCATTACCGGGACTGTTTTTCTGTATGGGCGAAGCCATGATGAGTAATCCGGAGTTCAAGGTAGATCGGGTCCAGCATCGGTCAGGTGCTGAACTGACGGAAGGTATGGTTTTTCGAGCTGCTCACGCTAATGCCAGCAGGCTCAACCCTGGCGGGCTAGCCCCTGATAATGAGTCCCGTGCTTCTGGATATGGCGGTAGCGGTTTGATGGCGTGGATGTACCCTTCAGAGGGTGGCCATTCTCGCGATAAAAAGCAGCGAGCATTGCTGATTGAGCGCATTGGTGCGTTTCCATCCTCGGGAGAAATCCGTCGCAAGGTTGAAGATCCGCTCGCCGTGCTTGAACGTATCAAAAGGCTGCATGTTGCCCTGGCTCTGGAGGTCGATGAAGCAGAAGGACTTAGCCTGGTTTTAGCCGATTGGCGCTTCAAGTTGCGGATATCGACGGTCGAGCCCGTGATTTCTTTGCGTGTAGAAAGTCGTGGGAATGTCGCGTTGATGCAGGCGAAAACCACGGAGCTACTTGAGCAAATAGGCGGGAAAAGGGCTGATTATGTCCAGTCATAATGCGGTGGCTGTTCAAATGACCGCGCGTGAGAACCCCACCGCTAGAGCGTGGTATTTGGTTCAATGCAAAGCGAGCCAGGACGAACGTGCGGAGATAAATCTGCTTAACCAGGGATATACCTGTTTTCGCCCTACGCATCGGCGCGAGCGTGTTTTACAAGGGCGGCGAAGGATTACTTGCGAGTCGCTGTTTCCGGGTTATCTATTTATTCAGGTCGGTTCGGATGAGAGCTGGGCGCCTTTGCGTTCTACCCGCGGCGTATCGAGAATTGTCAGTTTCGGAGGCAAGCCGTTACCCGTGGATGAAACCTTGATCGCACAACTTTATGAGCACGATAACGAAACTTCGGTGGAGGTTCGGTTTGCCTGTGGAGAGAGGGTGCGTATCAATGAGGGGCCCTTTGTCGAATTGGAAGCTATCTTCCTGGCGATGGAGGGCGAACAGCGAGTCGTACTTCTGATGACACTCCTGCAACGTGAGCAAAGAATTAGTATGCCCTTGGTTGGTATTAGTAAGCGTTGAGAAGCCCTACGAGCCAGGGTTGTTCATTTGATCGGCAAGAGAGGGCGGGGCGACAATTCATAAGCGGGCAATGATTTTTATTTTTGTAGTAGCGCCGCTTAGATAGGGCGGTTGCAGGAGCTGAGTGCAACACGGCTATTGAATTGAAGCAGGAGCCTCATGTTGCAAGCCCATGAGCTGAGTGAATACCTCGATCGGACACAGCCAGTTAAATCGCTTGCGTGGTCGGATG